>JBFYQX010000037.1:0-13026 GCA_041302525.1 Candidatus Bipolaricaulota bacterium
GCTGCGGCCGCCGGGTCTGAGTGCCGCACGCCTCTTCAGTACACTCAGCCCGGCCAAGGAGGCTCGGATGTTCAAGATCGTCCTCTCAACGTTCTCGCTCGTGTTCCTCGCCGAACTGGGCGACAAGACCCAGCTCGCGGTGTTCACGCTCGCGGCGGAGACCGCGTCGCCGTGGGCCGTGTTCCTCGGCGCGGGGGTGGCGCTGCTCTTGTCGACCGTGCTCGCGGTGCTGCTGGCCATCGCCGTTCAGCACATGCTCCCGGACACCTGGACCAAGTGGATTCGCGTCGGCGCCGGGGCGCTGTTCATCCTGATCGGCGCGTGGACGATCTGGAAGGCGTAGTCGCGCGCCGTCCGACCTGGTCTATCCGGTCGGCGGCTGGGGCTCCGCCAGCCCGTACTGGGTCTCAGGCTCCTCGACGACCAGCTCCCACTCCTGACAGAACGAGGTCACGTCGAGGAAGTACGTGCCCGCCGGCGCGTTCACGAGCGATACGTCGGACGACGCGCCCACGCGGCTGGCAGCCAAGGTCACGAACTCACCCGCGTCGCTGTACACGCGGATGCTGAAGCACCCGCTGGAGGGCCCGCCCCAGAGGGTCTTCCAGGCGATGCGCCACGCTGTGCCCGAGGTCTCGAAGCGCTGCGTCTGTTTCGGGCCGCTCCCGGACCAGCAAGCGATCGTCCGCCACACCGTCTCGGGAGTCCCAGAGCCAGGAGGCGCCGCAGCCGGAGCAATGGCAACGGCCTCACGCTCTGCTAGGGGGGTGCGGGGAGCCGGGTTGGGCTCGTCCACGCAGACCGCAAGCCCGTCGTCGCCGTCGCTCGCGGGGAGCATCAGCCCAATGAGGGCCGGCACCAGGACGAGCATCGCAACCGCACCGATGGCCATCCACACAACCCGCTTCCTGTCCAAGCGCTCACCGCCTCTCTCCCGAGTCCCGCCGCCTGCCCCGCGGCAAGACGCGCGACGCCTCTCCAGCGGACTCCAACGTACCCCACCCGTCGGCGCGCCATGGGGCCGAACGGCCTGCCGTAGGCGGACACCCCGCACCCGAAGAGCCTCGGCCCCACTGCGTTCCGCGGTCTGGCGCGTCTCACCCCGTGGGAGCGCGTGCCGTGCCTCTCTCGCCTTCCGCGCAACTGACGCGCGTTGTGGTAGACTCTGTCGGGGTTGGCTCGTGAGGGGTGCACGGTCTCGAGAGGGGGAAGGCATGGTCTTTGCAAAGCTCTGGTTGGCTGGGATTCTCGTTGCGGTCCTGTTCGTCGCGGCGACGCCGCCGTCTTCCGCGCCGATCATCCTCCGAAACGAGTCGCGCACGGCGGAACCGCCCCCGGTGGTCGCCACCGAACCGTGCCCGGACACGTCGTCCACGCACGTCGCGGCGGCCGAGGAACGCATGACCAGCCGCATCGACGCGACGCGCAAGGAGCTTCAGGCGGTACTCTCGGACACCGCAACCTCGACGGCTTCCCTTGCGGCTTCGACCACCGCGCTGCAGGAGCGCATCGCGCAGCTCGAGACGCGGCTCGCAACGGCCGAAGCGGGCGCCGCGGACCAGAGGGCTGAGGCGCGCGCGATCCGCGAGGCCGTGGCGGCTCCGATGGCGATGACCTGGATCCTCACGGCGCTCGCTGGCGCGGGCCTTCTTGGCAGCGGATACCTGATTGTGCGCGGACTGCGAGCACGCAAGAGCGGCTAGGCATCGCGCGCTCTTGAGACGAGGAGACGCCGCGGCCCTGCGCACCACGGCCTGTGGCAGGCCGCCCGCTCCACTCGGCGCGAGGACTGCATCGCGGCAGACAGACACCCGCGCCAGACGGACGCCGCCACCGCCGTGGCATCCGGGCGAGGTCCGCGCGGCCTCTGCCCGACCCACCTGACCCTTGTTGGAACGCGACCGGCACCCTATCCTGCCGTCATGGATCGCGATGCGTCCGCGTCTCCCGGCGACCGCTGCGCGCCGGACATCGAGCTTCTCCTGTGCAACGGGTTGATTCTGGACGTCTTCTCCGGGCAGTTCTTCCGAGGCGATGTGGCGATCGCCGAGGGGAGGATCGTCGGGTTCGGCGCGGTCAACGCCAAGCAATGCGTCGATCTCGAGGGCGCGTGGGTCATCCCCGGACTCGTCGACGCGCACGTTCACATCGAGAGTTCCCAGCTCACGCCGACGGAGTTCGCCCGCGCCGTTCTGCCACGCGGCACGACGACCGTCATCGCCGATCCGCACGAGATCGCCAACGTCTTGGGACTCGATGGGATCCGGTACATGCTGGAGGCCAGCGAGGACTTGCCGCTCCGCGTCTACCTCATGGCCCCCTCGTGCGTCCCGGCGACGCCGCTCGAGACCGCGGGGGCGACGCTCGACGCGGAGGCCGTGGCCGAGGCGTTGGGGTGGCCTCGCGTCCTCGGCCTCGGCGAGGTCATGAACGTGCCAGGCGTCCTCGCTCGAGCTCCGGACCTCGAGAGGAAGCTCTCTGCGGCGCGGGGAAGGCCGGTCGACGGCCACGCGCCGGGGCTGTCCGGCCCCGACCTCTGGGCCTATCGCCGTGCAGGACCGCGGACCGACCACGAATGCACGGCTCTCCCCGAAGCCGCCGAGAAGCTGCGCGCGGGCATGCACGTTCTCATTCGCGAGGGCACGGCGGAGCGCAACCTCGCCGCGCTTCTCCCCATCCTCACCGCCGCGTCCAGCCCGTTCGTGCACTTCGCCACTGACGATCGCCACCCCGAGACGCTCCTCGAGGAGGGCAGCATCGACGATCTGGTGCGCAGAGCCATGGCCGGCGGCGCGCCTCCTGCCGCGGCGATTGCCTCCGCGTCGATCCACGCCGCCCGGGCCTACGGCCTGCGCGACCTCGGCGCCGTCGCGCCCGGATACGTGGCCGACCTCATCGTCCTGTCCGATCTCTCAACGTTCCAGATCCGACGGGTCTACGCGGGGGGCCAGCTTGTCGGCGACGAGGGACGCTGTGTGGCGCACCTCCCAGAACGTCGGGCGCGCACGGCGGAGCACACGGTTCGCGTTCGCGATCTTGACCCTTCGTTTCGCATCGCGGCGCGGCCCGGCGCGGCCCGCGTCATCGCCGTCGTGCCCGGCCAGGTTGTGACCGAGGAGCTCCTGCTCGCTCCCCGGAGCCGAGACGGAGACGTCGTGGCCGACACAGACCGTGACGTGCTGAAGATCGCCGTGGTCGAGCGCCACCGGGCGACCGGCTCGGTCGGCCTGGGTCTCGTGCACGGGCTCGGCCTTCACCGGGGCGCACTCGGCTCCACCGTCGCCCATGACGCGCACAACGTCCTGGTCGCCGGGGTCACGGACGACGACCTGCGCGCCGCACTCGCCGCGCTCGCCGCCATGGGGGGAGGTCAGGTGGTCGTCGCGGACGGGCGCGTGGTCGCGTCGCACCCGCTCCCGATCGCCGGTCTGATGTCGGACCGCAACCTCGGCGACATCGCGGCGTCCGGCGCTGCCCTGCGCCGTGCCGCGCAGGCTCTCGGCTCTCGTCTCGCAGACCCGTTCATGACGCTCTCGTTCCTCGCTCTGCCAGTGATTCCCAAACTGAGGATCACCGACCAAGGTCTGGTCGACGTCGCGCAGTTCGCCCACGTCCCGCTCTTCGCCGCCGACGACGCGCCGCGCGGCGCGGCCTTCTAGCCGCCTTCCTCGCGGGATCGGAACCAAGAGACGGCGCGACAGAGCGCCTCGCGGGCCGGCGTCTGAGGGAGGCCCAGCTCGCCAATGGCCTTCGCCGGGTCGAAGTACATTGGGTGCCGCGCCATCCGGATCGTGTCCGGCGTCAGCCGCGGCGTGCGGCGCGTGAGCGCCCCGAGCGCGAGTGTGCCATACGAGAGCGGCAGGAGCGGCGCAGCGGGAAGACACATCCGCGGGGCGGGCAGGCCGGAGACCTCGGCCAGGAGCTCGAGCAGCTGCTTCATCGTCAGGTTCTCGCCGCCGAGAATGTAGATCTCGCCGGCGCGCCCCTTCTCACAGGCCAGGATGTGGCCGCGCGCGACGTCCTCGACCGCGACGACGTTCATCCCGGTCTGGACATAGGCCGGCATGCGGCGATGGAGGAAGTCGACGATGACTTGGCCCGTCGGCGTCGGCTTCACATCGTACGGCCCGACGGGAAAGCTCGGGCTCACGACGACGACGGGAAGCCCTCGGCGCGCGAACTCCAGGGCAACTGCCTGCGCGAGGAGCTTGCTGCGCTTGTAGTGACCGGCGACGCGGTGGAAGTCCACGCGCGTCGTCTCGTCGGCCGGCTGCCCGTCGCGACGCCAGCCCAGCGCGGCGACGGAACTCGTGTGCACGACGCGCTCGATGCCCTCGTCCCAAGCAGCCTGCAGGACGATGCGCGTGCCCTCGACGTTCGCCTCGTAGATCGCCTCGGCCGGAACGCCCCCGAAGACGTAGCGCGCGGCGACGTGAAAGACCGCCTCGCACCCCCTCACCGCGGCGCGAACGGCCCCAGCGTCGCACACGTCGCCGACGGTCGTCTCGATCGGCAAGCCTGCGAGCGACGAGCCATCGGAGGCCGGACGCACAAGGACCCGGACCGCGTGCCCCTGCTCGAGCAGCGCGCGGACGACGTTTGCGCCGATGAAGCCGGTGCCTCCCGTGACGAGCGACTTCACGGCGCTCTTCCTATCCCCGTCCCGTTGTCCGAACCAGGGGCGAGTTGTCGCGTAAGGCGGCGCGCGGCCGAGCCGAGGCGGCGCGCGCAGAGGACGGCGCGCCCGGCCCACGGCGCCAATCGGAGACCGCTCGGCACCTCGTCCCACACGGGGTCGAGCACCGCGCGGACGATGAGGAACGGGATTCCGCGCGAGGCAAGCTCGCGCGCCAGGTGAGCGGACTCCAGATCCACGACGAGCGCATCGAGGCCGTGTCGCGCCTTTTCCTCGGGGCCGGCGATCTCGCCCACGGTCATCGCAGGGCCCACGCGGAGACCCGGGAGGCGGCGCGCCGCGTCGGCCACGAGAGCGGGCGGACACGCCGATTCGCCCTGCGCGTCGCGCGCTCGATCGACCAGAACGAGGTCCCCCACGCCGAGCGACGCGCGAGCGCCTCCGCTGAACCCGATCACGAGCGCGCCCGCCGGGCGCACCGCGTCGAGCGCGGTGGCGAGGCGGCGGCCGGCCGCGGCCCCCATCCCCAGAGCAACCCGCGGACGGGGCGCGAACGCGAGCTCCGTGCGCAGGGCCGCCACCGTGAGCCAGCGCGGGCCGGCGGGCCCTCCCGCACTCATCGCCGCGCCAGGAGCTTCCATGGGTGCTTGAGCACGTCCAGGACGCTGGACGGCTCGAAGCCAGCGTGGACCATGCACCCCGCGCAGCGCGGATCGCGTCCGGGGCCGTAACGCTCCCAGAGCGACGGCTCGAGCAACGTCTCGAGGTCGGCGACGTGGCGGTCGGCCATCAGGTAACACGGCTCGCGCCAGCCGAGCACGGTGTAGGTCGGGATGGCCCACGCGGCACACGCGTACGCGCGCCGCCCCTGCAGGAAGTCGAGGAAGAGCGGGTTGTCGTAGAACGGCAAACCGTCCCGGTGGCCCAACAGCTGGCGGAAGACGCGCACCGACTCCTCGCGCTGGAGGAACAGGTCCCGCACATCGACGTGTTCGTAGGCGTACCCGGGCGAGAGCATGAGACCCTCGACGGACAGGTCCTTCAGCGCGCGGAACAACGTCTGAACGTCGGCCACGTCCGACCCATGGAAGACGGTCGTATTCGTGCAGACGCGGAAGCCCCGCGCGCGGGCCTCGGCGATCGCCGCCATCGCTTCAGCGTACGTGCCGGGTCGGCCCGTGATGCGATCGTGGATGCGCTCCGTCCCATCGAGGTGCACTACGAAGCACAGCCGCGGGTTTGCGTCGAACCGGTCAAGCGCCTCGCGTAAGAGGAGCCCGTTCGTGCACAGGAAAACCCACCGACGCTGGCGCACGAGACCGGCCACGATCTCGGCGATCCCCTCGTGCAGCAGCGGCTCGCCGCCGGAGATGGACACGACGGGCGCTCCCGCGCGTTCGGCGGCCGCCAGACACTCGTCGACGCTCAGCCGGCGCGCCGTGTGGTCGCGGTACTCGCGAATCCTGCCGCACCCCGCGCAGCGGAGGTTGCAGGCCTCGAGCGGCTCGAGCATCAACACCATCGGAAACAGCCGGCCGCGTTGCGGCCCGCCCCGGCGTGGAAGCAAGTACGCCGCGAGTTCCGCGGTCATGCGCAGGGGTCGTCCCATCGCGCCTCCTTGTGGCCGAGCCGCCCCGCGCGGACCCTGGCGCTTGCGCGCAAGGCTCCTGCTGAGCGGCCGGCTCGCGAGACCTTACTCGTCGGCGCGTGCTCCAACAAGCGTGCGGACGCCCAGGGCTGAACCGCGCCCGCCGCCGGCCACGGCCGCGGCGCGGTTGCGTCGCACCATCCCCGTCGCGGAACCTTGGGCAGTAGTGCCCACTCGCCGGCCGGACGCCTCCGGGCGCCACGTCCGAGAGGGCCTGGGAGGACTCGCGATGCTGATTCTCGAGATCTTGGTCATCGCCTCGCTCGTCGCGTGGCTCGTGCTGCTCCTCGGCAGAGGCTTCTTCTGGCGCATCATGCCGCGCCTTGAGGCCCCAGCCTCTGCAGGCTGCGCGCGCCGCCCGTCGGTGGCGGCCGTGATCCCGGCGCGCAACGAGGCGGACATCCTCCCGTCCACGCTTCCTTCGGTCCTTGCCCAGGTCTACGACGGGAAACTGACGGTCACGCTCGTCGATGATCGAAGCGAGGACGGAACGTCTGCCGTTGCGGAGGCCGCGGCCCGCGCGAACGCCGCGCATCAACTCACCGTCCTCCGTGGCGCCGCGCTTCCTGCGGGCTGGTCGGGCAAGGTGTGGGCGCTCGCGCAAGGGGTCGCGCAGGCGACGCAAGCCTACAAGCCCGACTACCTCTGGTTCACCGATGCCGACATCGCCCACGCGCCGTGGGTGCTCGAGGCGCTCGTCGATCGCGCCGAGCGCGACCCGCGCGACCTCGTGTCCGTGATGGCCCTCCTGCGCGCGGACACGTGGTGGGATCGGCTCTTGATCCCTGCGTTCGTCTACTTCTTCGCCAAGCTCTACCCGTTCCGACGTGTGAACGATCCGCGGCGCCGCACGGCCGGCGCGGCTGGCGGGTGCGTGCTCGTTCGCCGCTCGGCGCTCGAACGGGCCGGCGGGCTCGCCGCGATGCGCGTCGCCCTCATCGATGACTGCGCCCTCGGGCGGCTGATCCAGCGCTCCGGAGGACGGCTGTGGCTCTCGTTCTCGCGCGGCGTGCGCAGCGTCAGACCCTACGGCACGCTGTCGAGCGTCTGGGACATGGTCGCCCGCTCCGCGTACGACCAGCTGCGCTACTCGCCGCTCCTGCTCGTCGGGGCGGTCGTCGGGATGCTCTTCCTCTACGCGCTCGGACCGGCGGCGTGCCTCGGCGGGCTGGCCGCCACGGCGCTGGGCGCGCCCGGTGGGCTCGCCCTCGCCGGGCTCGGAGCCTCCGTCTGGCTCGTCATGGCGGCCAGCTTCATGCCCATGCTGCGCCACCACGGAGTCAGCCGGGCGCACGCGCCGCTCTTGCCCCTCGCTGGCATCCTGTACACGGCGATGACCGGCTCCTCGGCGTGGCGACACGCTCGCGGCCGTGGCGGCGCGTGGAAAGGGCGGACCCACAACGCTTCGGGGAGTCCGCCGGCCGCCCCCTAACGCTTCAAGGGCTCGGCCCGACGCACGGCCAGGGTGTTATAGAACGGCCACTTGCCGACCGACTCGGGATCCTGGGCCTTCTCGTCCAACGTCCGCAGCAGGGACGCCGCCAGCTCGGTCTGCTGGGTCGGCAGGGCGTAGAACTGGGCGTAGTTGTAGTAGCTTTCGAGGTAGTCTGGATCGATCTCGATCGATCGTTCGTAGTGGGGCACGGCGTCGTCGCGCGACATGCCAAGGACGAAGTACGCCTGCGCGATGAGCGCCGCCAGCGACCGCTGCGGCGCGCCGCCGAGGTACGTCTCGTCGAGCTCGATCGCGCGCTCGTACGCGGCCAGGACATTCTGCACGCCGGCCTCAACGATCGCGGCGAACCAGTTGAAGTTGTACCACTGTCCGACGTTGTTCCCGTACCAGAAGATGGCCGCGACGTCGGTCGCCGAGCGCAAGGCGGCGCGGAATCTATCGCGCGCCTCGGTCTCGCCGAAGACAGGATTGAGCCGGAGGCTCCGCAGGGCGTAGTCGCTGCCGGCCGCGTAGGCCGCCTCGCGATCCTTGGCGGCAAAGAGGTAGGCCTCGGCCATCTCGAAGTGCGCCTGGGCCAGGTGGTTGAGCACGTGAGCCTGGACGGCAACATCCTCGGCAGGCACGAGGGGCAACGCTTGCTCCCAGAGCTCGATCGCCGCCTCGAGACGCGCCTGGTAGGCCGCGAAGTCGAAGTCGCCCGTCCAGCGGTCAAAGGCCGCGTCGGCCTGTTGAATGAGCTCGCCGGCCTCCTGGGCCGCGGCCAGGGCGCCGCCGCACACGACGGCAACGGCCGTCAAGATCGCCAACACACGCTGTTTCATCCGAGACACCCCCCTCAACTTGGTGGGGCATCGTACTCCGTCCCGCGGCGCGCCTCACGTCGACGTCGCGGGCTAGCTGTTCTACACCGTTTCGGCTCGCTGCGCCTCACGCCCTGCGCGGCACGCTCCGTGCCGGGCTACCGGTCGTCCGCCTGGCCCGGTATCCTTGGCGCTCGTGTCGCCGCGCGGGTCTCGCGCGCAGGCGGGTCTCGAGGGGAAGCCAGGAAGGACGGATCGCCATGTCGCAAAGCGTTAGGGGTCAGCGTACGCGCTGGATCGTGTGGGCGGGGCTCTTTGCCTTGTGTGCGCTCGTCGTGGGCGCATCGATGTACGGCCTGGCGCAACAGGGACAGGGTCCCGGCCTGGGCCAGGGCCTCGGACAAGGCCGCGGCAGCGGGAGCGGCGAGCACGCGGGGCAGGGGACGGGCGAGCACGGCGAGGGCGGCGGACAGGGGTTCTTCCGCGGCGACCAGCTGCTGAAGCTCATCGTCATGGCCGCGCTCAGCGGCGTCGCGCTCGGCTTCGTCGCCGTACGCGGCTTTCAGTACCGCAAGTGGCTGCTCGTCCTCTCGGTCGGCGTGGCCGGCTTCTACATGGCGGGGCTTCTCTGCCCGCTGTGCGCCGTCCAGAACGTGTTCCTCAAGTGGAACACCGGGTACCTGCTCCTGCTCCTGTTGCCCGTCGTCACAACGCTGCTCGTCGGGCGCGTTTACTGCGGCTACGTCTGCCCGTACGGCGCACTGCAGGAACTCCTGCACGTCCGCAGATGGGCCCCGCGCATCCCCGAACGCTGGCGCCGGCCGTTCACGTGGCTCAAGTACGCGGTGCTCGCGTTCCTCGTCGTGAACGTCCTCATCACCCACACGGAGATCCTGCGGGAGATGACGCCGTTCAAGGCCCTGTTCGCGTTGTCGGGCACGCCGCTCACGATCGGGCTCGCCGCAGGGTTCGCCGTGTTGTCGGTGTTCACCTGGCGTCCGTTCTGCGAAGCGCTGTGCCCGCTGGGGGCGCTCTTGTCGATCGCCTCGCGCGTCAGTCTCTTCCGCCTCGAGGCCGACGCCACCTGCGTCTCGTGCGGCGCCTGCACAACGAAGTGCCCGTCGGCCGCGTGCGACGGAGGGTCGATTCGCTGTGCGGACTGCTACGTGTGCGGCGAGTGCGTCCGCAGCTGTAGTCCGCGGAGCCTGCGGCTCAGGCTGCGCTTCCGTCGGCCCTCGCCCTCCGCGCCCGGCGCCACGTAGGCCCGCGCGATCAGCCAGACGGCTTGACACGGACGAGCGAGACGCGGTCCCACCACGTCGTGCCGGCGCTGCCGGTGAAGGCGAGCGCCACCCACGCCTGGGTGCATCCCGCCGGCATCGCGTAGACGAACTCCTCGGACTGGCAGAACGTCCACTCGCCGGGCACGGCGCCGGCCGGCAGCCGGATCTCGGCGGCGACGCCGTCGGCGGGCGTGATGCCCGCCTCGGTGGCGTACAGAAACGCCGTCACGGGACTCGCGGTCGCCGCGGCGTCGGCGCGCATCCAGGCGGACAGTCGGTATGCGCCTCCGGGCGTGAGCAGCGCCGCGACGTCCTGAATGAGCATCGTCGGGCCGCTTGCGCCGGTCGACGCCGCCTCGAGCCAGGCGGCTCCGCTGTCGAGGCACTTGACGCCGCTCTCCTGTTGCTGGGCAAACGACGTGACGGAGAACACGGGCGCAGCCAGACCTGCTGCGTCGGAGTACGCGCGCCAGCCGAGGAGGCCCTCTTCGAACACCCCGTTCCTCAGCACCTCGGCGAGCGGCTCGGCGGCGGTGACAACCACGGCGTCGCTCGCCGCGCACCCGTTCGCGCCCGTCGCCGTCACAGTGTAGGTCCCGGCCGCGGTCACGCTGAGGCTCTGCGTCGTGTGGTCGCCAGGCGTCCACAGGAAGCTGTAGGGAGCAGTCCCGCCGGTCACCGTCGCCTCCAGCACAACGCTGGGCGCGCCGCACCAGAGGACCTCTGGGTTCCCGGCGTCGACGGTCGGCGGCGCGATGTCGGACGTCACGACAACGGTGTCCGTCGCCGAGCAGCCGTTGGCGCCCGTCACCTTGACGAAGTAGGTCCCCGCGGTCGACACCGTTACGCTCTGCGTCGTCGCAGCCCCAGGCGTCCACTGGTAGGTGAACGGCGCCGTGCCGCCGGTCAGGGCCGCCGTGAGCGTGGCGGTCGGGCTGCTGCACGTCAGCGCGCGCGGCGCGCCGAGGTCGACCGTCAAGCTGTCGCTCGGGCCACAGGTCGCCGTGATGGCGTCGGTGAACTTGATCACCGCGCTGCAGGTCTCGTCATCGCAGGTTCCTTCAGCGCTCGACGCGCAAAGGGTCACGTCGTAGGACCCGGCGACGGAGGGGGCCGGAATGGTGAAGCGGGCCGTGAACAGAGCGTCCCACGACCACGACGCGGTCAGACAGCCCCAGTTGCAGTAGCAGCCTCCCTCGGGGCTCGGTTCGGGCACGCAGCCTTCAATGCACACGCCCGCCTCGGCGCACTCGAGCGCGTACCACGTCGAGCACCACCAGCTGACCGTCCCCTCGCTGCCGACGATGCGCACGGTGACGCCGACCTCGACCGCGGACCCCAGCGTGACCGACGCCGTGGGCGCGCCGTTGAAGGTCGCCGAAACCACGTAGATGCCAGAATCCGCCGCGGCACAAACCGCGGCGAACGCCGCCACCGAGGCGGCCGCGGCCAGCGCGACGCGCCACCCTCGACCCCGCATCGTCTCGCCTCTCGTCCACGCGCCGTGAAGCATGGTCTCCTCCCCAGATCTCCGTTGCCCTGTTCCGAGACCGCCCGAGGTCCTCGTGCGAGAGCCCGTGTCCCGTCGCCACTATGGCAAGCGGCAAGCGTCTCGACAAGTGCACCCGCGAGAGCCGTCCCGGCATGTGGATCCTCGCGCATCGCTGAGAACGCGCTGGGGCAGAAGCATGTCAGCTCGGTGAAGACGCCGCGCGGTGCCCGCCCGCAGCGCGGTCTTGATCTCCGTGGGCCGTGCGTGCTAAGGTGAGGCGCCACCCGCGGTGCAACTTCACCGCGAACACGAGATCAGGAAGACAACCGACGGGTGGCCGCGGCCCCGCGTCGCGCGTGGGGCCGCCTGTCTTGGCAACCTTGGCAATGGGAGGCAACGCATGGCCCTGTCGAAACCACACGAGAAGGCGTTCCAGAAGTGGCTCACCGACCACGGCGTTCGCCCGCGTTGCCCGGCGTGCGGGACCGAGGCGGGCTGGACGGTCCACAACGACATCCTGTCCACCATGGTCCTAGACCTCGAGCACAAGAAGATCTCGCCGTCGACGAACGGCTTTCTCGTGCTCGTCTGCAAGCACTGTAAGCACGTGCTGTTCTTCGCGGCGCCCCCGATCCTCGGGCCGCAGGGGTGAGGTCGGGGTGGCCGCAGGGGCGCGAAAAGAACCCGAGAGAGTGAAGGAGGCGTCCTTGTCCAACCCGGTGAAGGCCCTCGGCATCGTCGGCAGTCCCCGCGAGGGAGGCAACACGGACACGCTCGTCACGGAGGCGCTGCGCGGGGCACAGGCCGCGGGCGCCGTCACCGAGAAACGGTTCGCCGGGCAATACGCCATCGGCCCGTGCACGTCGTGCGGCGCGTGCGTCAAGACGGGACAGTGCTTCCAGCGCGACGGGATGGATGAGCTGGTCCCGTTGCTCGCCGCGCACGACGTCTGGATCCTTGGCACGCCCATCTACTGGTGGGGGCCAACGGCGCAGATGAAGCTGTTCATCGACCGCTGGTTCGCCCCGTGGGCGAGTCCGGCGACGCGCCAGATCTTCGCCCGACGCGTCGCCGTGGTCGTCACCCCATTTGGCGACACGAACCCCGCCGTCGCGCGCCACACGGTCGGCATGTTCACCGACATCCTCGCCTTCCTCGGCGTTCCCCTGGCGGCGACGGTCCTTGCCCCGAACGTCGGCGGCTCGGGCATCGCAAAGGGCGCAGACGTGTTGAAAGATCCCGACCTTCTGCAAGAGGCTCGCGACGCCGGACGCGCCGCGGTCGAACGCGCGCTGTCTCTCGGCTGAGGCTCGCCGCCGACGCGTTACCTCACGGGCGCGCGACCAGCTCGTGAACTTCGACGGTATGCCCGCGCCGAGCCAGACTACGCGACATAGCCCGCCTTGCGACAGAGCCCAATGCCGCGCTCGACATCCTCGACGCTCATCAGCCCGCCCGCGTCGAGCGACAGGAGAAGCGCAATGTCGCGCGCCGTCCTTGTCCCGTCGCAGTGATTCAGCAACCCCTCGGCGGGCGCGCGGTGGTTCGCGCTGAAGCGATCCTTGAAGAACGCGGCGTCTTCTTCCGAGAACCGCTCGGCGACCGTATAGACGAGCGGCCCGTCCACCTGGCGTCGCGGCCGCGGCGCACCGCCGTCCGCGGGGCGTTGCCCCGTCGGCAGCCCGGCGCCCAGCTCGTCGCGCGCAGCGCG
>JBFYQX010000046.1:0-3175 GCA_041302525.1 Candidatus Bipolaricaulota bacterium
GGACACGTTGTGGCCTGCCACCTGTTTCGCGGGAAAGGGAAGGTGACATGACGACCGCGCTGTTTGAGTGTCGGAATCTGACGACGTTCTTCCCGATCAAGAGCCTGTTCCGCGAGACGGGCCGAGTCCACGCCGTTGAGGATGTCAGTCTCGTCATCCCCGAGGGCGGCACCGTCGGGCTGGTCGGAGAGAGCGGCTGTGGGAAAACGACCCTCGCACGGACGCTCCTTCTTCTGATCGAGCCCACGTCGGGGCAAGTCCTATTCCGAGGGGAGGACATGGTGTCACGCTCGAAGCGGGATCTGCGGCGGTTCCGCCGCGAGACCGCCATCGTGTTCCAGGACCCCTATTCCTCCCTCGATCCGCGGATGCTGATTGCTGACGTTGTTGGCGAGCCGCTCGTGATCCATAAGGTTGCGTTCGGCGAGGACCGCGACGACGTCGTCCTGTCGCTGCTCAAGCGTGTTGGCCTCGAAGCCGACCACCTCTACCGGTACCCGCACGAGTTCAGCGGCGGGCAACGCCAACGCCTGGCGATCGCCCGCGCACTCGCAGCCGATCCGAAGTTCATCCTGCTCGACGAAGCGACGTCGGCGCTGGACGTATCGGTTCAGGCCAAGATCCTCAACATGCTGAACGGCCTCAAGGTCGACCTGGGCCTGACATACATGTTCATCTCTCACGACCTGAGTGTGGTTCGCCACCTGAGCGACCACATCGGAGTGATGTACCTCGGACGAATGGTCGAGTATGGGACGCGCGACCAGGTGTTCGATACCCCGACTCACCCGTACACGCGTGGCCTCCTGGCCGCTGCGCCGAGCCTCGATCCCGACGATCGCGACCGCCCGCGAGACGTCGTGCTGCAAGGTGAGGTGCCGAGCGCGGTCGAGCCGCCGAGCGGTTGCCGCTTCCACCCGCGATGCCCGGTCTCCAAGGCGCAATGCGATCGCGAGCGCCCCGAGCTGGTCGATGTCGGAGACGGCCACCTGGTTGCTTGCTTTCCGGAATGAAGGCGCTGAGGAAGGAGAAGGACGAACGGGCAGGCGCTCCTGATGAGGGAGGCGCCGGAGATGAGCGGAAGATGAACGAGCCATCTCGCAAGGACATGCTTGCGGTCATGCTCGCCATGTTCCAGCTGTTCCTTCCGGCGATCCTCGGCCTGATCCTGGTTGGCGTGGTGGTGGCGCTCATCCTCCGCTAGCGCCCGGCAAGGGGGCCGGACATGGACCAAGCTCTCGTCGTACAGAAGTCAAGGCAAGCGTGCGAGATCCTGGGGGAGATCGGCATCGACTGCTGGCTCATCTGGGTCCGAGAGACCATGCAGTTTCGCGACCCGGCGTTGTCGCTCGTGCTCGACATGGATGTCATCTCGCCCACGGCCCTCCTGTACACGTCGGGTGGCGAGAGGATCGCCGTCTCCCAGGAGATCGACGCTCGCGGCCTTCCGGAAGGGCTGTTTGACCGGGTCGTGCCGTATAGCAGGGACATTCGCGCGCCCCTGCTGGGCGAACTCGCGCGGATCGACCCCGCAGGAATCGCAATAGACTACAGCACCGACACGGAGTCGGCCGACGGTCTGACGCACGGGATGTACAAGACCCTGATCGGACACCTGGCTAGGACGCCGCATGCCGATCGGTTGGTCTCGGCGGCGCCGGTGATCGAGCGGCTCAAGGGGCGGAAGCTGCCGGCGGAAGTTGAGCGAATCGAGTGCGCCGTCCGGATCACCGAGCAGATCTTCCGTGACCTCACGGGCTACCTGCAGCCTGGGCAGACGGAGCTGGAGGTCGGGGAGTACGTCCGCGGGCGGATGGCAGAGTACGGTGTGGGTCCATCGTGGGACGGGGCGTACTGCCCTTGCGTGGATGCGGGCCCCGACAAGATCTTCGGACACGCTGGGCCGACGGAGGCACGCACGCGACGCGGTCACCTGCTCCACTTCGACTTCGGCGTCACGAAAGACGGTTTCTGTTCCGATCTCCAGCGCATGTACTTCTTCGGCCGCCGCTCGCAGATCCCGGACGAGGTTCAGCGCGCGTTCGAGACCGTGCGCGAAGCCATCGACGCAGCGGCCGCGTTCCTGCGCCCCGGTCGCATCGGCCACGAGGTCGATGCTGTTGCTCGGTCGCGAATCACTGGCGCGGGGTACGAGGAGTATGCCCATGGCCTGGGCCATCAAGTGGGCCGGTTCGCGCACGACGGAGGCATGCGGCTCGCGCCGACTTGGGAGCTATTCGGCCGGCGCGCCTACGGAGTCGTCGAACAGGGCAACGTGTTCACCATCGAGCCGAACGCGTTGACGCCCAACTACGGGCGAGTGAGCCTCGAAGAGGACGTCCTCGTTGTTGCGGATGGCTGCCGGTATCTGTCCACGCCGCAGCGCGAACTCATCTGTCTCGAATAGTCTAGCCGACCTCGATCAGGTGGTCCTTTGGGAAGTGGCTCAGGACTTCGCACCCCGCGTCAGTGATCACGAGCATGTCCTCGATCCGTACTCCGCCAAGACCGTCTAGGTAGATTCCCGGCTCCGCCGTGCAGACCATGCCCGGCTCGTACGCCGCCACGGCCGCCGCCCCTGTGGAGGCCGGCCCCTCATGGATCTCGATCCCAACTCCATGGCTCAGCCCATGCGTATACTGCCCGCCATACCCGGCGCGCTCGATGACGTCGCGTGCCGCCTTGTCGACAGCGGGTCCGGACACCCCCGGAGCGAACGCCGCAAGTCCGGCCAGGTTTGCCTCGAGCACGATGTCGTAGACCTGGCGGAGCTTCTCTGGAGCGCGGCCCACGGACACGGTGCGCGTGATGTCGCTCAAGTAGCCTTCGTAGCAGGCACCAATATCGAACAGCAAGATGTCTCCCGACCGGATCTTCTCGCCCGCGGGGACGTGGTGCGGCAGCGCGCTGTTCGCAGCAGCCGAGACAATGAGGTCAAAGCCGACGGCCGCAGCTCCTCGCTCGCGCATCCGGCGCTCGAGATCCCACGCGACCTGTCCCTCCGTCATTCCCGGGCGGACGACAACCAGCGTTTCGGCGAGCGCCTGTTCAGTGATCTCGGTGGCGCGCCGAATGCGCCCAACCTCGTCGGCATCCTTGATCAGCCGAACGCGCCCCACAGGATCCTCTTCGACGACGAGTTCGCAGACCCTCGCTGCCTCGAGCGCTCGCCCTG
>JBFYQX010000052.1:0-69894 GCA_041302525.1 Candidatus Bipolaricaulota bacterium
AGGCCGATCTCGAGGCTCTTTCGATAGTCATCGGCGCCGGCCGTCGCAATCATGTCGATCGGGTTGTTGAGCCCCGCCTCGGCGGGCAGGAACGCCTGGAGCTTGGCCCGCGCCGCGTCACCAAGAGGCGCGACGTGGATGCCGGCGCGCTCGCAGGCGTCGGCGGCGATAATGCCGGCCCCGCCAGCGTTTGTCAGGATCAGCGCGCGGTGGCCGCGCGGCATGACGCCTCGCTCCATCGCGCGCAGCGCCGTGAGCGCCCCCTGAATCGTCGTCACGCGCAGGGCACCGCACTGGCGGAGAAACGCGTCGACGATCGCATCCGGACTGGCGAGGGACCCGGTGTGCGAGGCCACCGCCGCCGCCCCGGCCTCGGTTCGTCCCGCCTTGAGCACAACGACCGGCTTCGTGCGCGCAATGCGCTCGACGTGATCGCGAAACGCACGCGGATCGGCGAAGCTCTCCAGGTAGAGGAAGATGGCCGAGCACTCGGCGTCGGCCTCGAGGTGGGCGAGGACGTCGTTCTCCGACAGGCCGGCCCGGTTTCCTAGGTTCACGAACAACGACACGCCGAGGCCCGCGTCGCCGAAGCACTCGAGCAACGTCTCTCCGAGCGAGCCCGATTGCGACACGAACGCGATGCCGCCGCCCTCCGGAAACCAACGCGAGAACGAGGCGTTCAGGCGCACGGACGGGGTGCTGCGGATCATCCCCATGCAGTTCGGCCCCACGACGTTGAGGCCATGGCGCGCGATGGCGTCTCGGAGTGCCCTCTCCCGCGCCGCGCCCTCCGGGCCCGCCTCCTTGAACCCGGCCGTGATGATGACGAGGTTGCGTATTCCCCGCCGCGCGCACCGCTCGACCTCGTCCAGCACGACGCCGCTGTGGACGGCGAGGATGACCAGGTCAACGGGCTCTCCCAGGTCGTCGAGCGAGCCGACGCAGCGCGTGCCGTCCACCGACGCGTACTTGGGGTTGACCGCCACGAGGTCGCCCGAGAATCCACAACGCTTCAGGTTTCGCAGGATCTCGCCGCCGACGGAACCCGCCTTGGGGCTCGCCCCAACGACGGCGACCGACCGCGGCGAGAGGAGTCGCTCAAGCGCGGCGGCCATGCGCCCTCATTCCGCGGACCAGAAGCCACACAAGACCCGCCATCACCAGGGCGTCGCCGACGCTCAGCGGTCGCGCAAACGGCAGCCAGGGCGGCAGGGGGATCCAGTCTCCCAGCACGTTGAGCCGCGTCGCCGCGCTCATGGCGACAACGTTCCCGTACCGCTCGCCCGCCTCGAGGACCGCAGCAACCTCGGACAGACCGGAGAGGCGCAGCGCGTGCGGCGAGGCCGGCATTGCGCCGCCGTTCAGCAAGACGGTCGCCAAGTTGAGGACGGCGCCGCCGCCGAGCGCCCACAGCGGGCGCGTGCGCAGGTTGAGGACAAGCCAGAGGAAGACAAGCCCGTAGGAGAGCCCGTGAAGCACCGTCGTGCCATAGGAGACAATCGGCTCGTCGGTGAAGAAGGGGTAGATGAGCAGCTGGATCCCGAGCGCGACCAGGACAAGCCACGGCGCCCGAAGTTCGAGCGCCAGAAGTCGCGACAAGCGCCCGCCCGATGCGTACCCCACGATCAGACCGAGCAACACCCCGTAGAGGAAGATCATGCGTTCGCCTGCTGCGGCGCGGCGCTCCCAGCGACGCGCGCGCGGCGCTTCTCGATGGCGCGGACGAGCGCGTCAGCGACCGTCGGGTCGATGCTCGTCCCCCGCATCTCGCTGATCAGGCGCATGGCCTCGGCGGGGGAGAATGCCTTACGGTACGGCCGGTCTGTCGACAGGGCGTTGTAGATGTCAGCCGTCGCGATGATGCGCGAGATGAGCGGGATGTCCTCTCCCTTCAGTCCGTCGGGGTAGCCGGATCCATCCCAGCGCTCGTGCTCGTGGCGGACGGCATCGACAACCGAGGAGTAAATCTCGATGCCCTCGATGAGCTGCGCGCTCACGACGGGGTGGGTCTTCATGAGCTTCCACTCTTCGTCGTTGAGCGGACCGGGCTTGAGGAGGATCGCGTCGGGGATCGCCACCTTGCCAATGTCGTGAACGCGCGCGGCAATGTCAATCTGCTCGAGGTCGCCTTGCGGCATGCCCATCTCGCGGCCGACGTCGACGGCCAGCTCGGCCACTTCGCTCGAGTGGACGGCCGTGTAGTGATCGCGCGCGTCGAGCAGCTGCGAGATCCTCTCGAATGTACTCCTCGCTTGCGTCTGCAGCTTAAGGTAGCTGCGGAACGAGATGTGCACGAGTGTCAGAGGGAAGAGCGCCAGGAACACATGCCAGATCGAGATCGAACGCAAGACGGCCAGAAGGATCGCCGAGACGCACAACACCGTGTACTGAACGAAGAACGCGCGCAGGTTCTCGAGCAAGAGGTGGAGGAACGGGCGCCGCTGCGTGGCGGCAATGATCCCGACGACGAGCGACACGTTGAGTGTGAAGTAGACGGCGAACGCTGAGACGGCCAGCCCGAAGTCCATGGCCGTACGCATCGCCAGCGCTTCGCGGCCTAAGACCCGCAAGAGGATGCCGGCAAAGCTGACCGCGACGACAGCCTGTCCGACGTTGAACGCTATCGGCACTACGGCCGTCGCCCAGGCGTCGCGGCGCCCCCCCCAGCGCAGGAGGAGCTCCGAGATGACAGACGAGACAAAGACCAACGGCAGGACGAGGTTGGGACCGAGGATGAACAGCCCCGCCAGATAGATGGCGATCGAACTTGAGATCTCCCACTTGTAGGCAGGGATCCACGTCGCGTACACCTCGGCGAAGACGGCGAGGAACGCGAAGACAAAGAACAGAACGAGGTTATCGCTCGTGAGCGGAGGGAGATGCGCGCCCCCCCACCCGACCGCGGCCAACGCAAGAAGGGCTAGAGCCATGACGAGAACCGCAGCCCGAAAGGGGAGTCGCATGGATCCTCCTGGCCATCGCCCTCGTGCCCATCCCGCGCGTCACCTCGATCTTACCTGAACCCTCGGCAACCACCCAGGGTCCGCGGAGCGCTCTGGCACCTAGAACGGCCTCCACTTGAGCGTCTCCATCAGCACCATCGCCGCCGCCGCTACCGTCAACACGACCAACACAGCCTTCCCACGAAACAGCTTCTTCATCTTCTTCTCCCCTTCGCGCGTGAACCCGCCCCACTTCATGAATTGACTCCTCGCCGCCGTCCGCCTAGAACGGCCTCCACTTGAGCGTCTCCATCAGCACCATCGCCGCCGCCGCTACCGTCAACACGACCAACACAGCCTTCCCACGAAACAGCTTCTTCATCTTCTTCTCCCCTTCGCGATTGAATCCGCCCCACTTCATGGTCTGCCTCCTTCTGGCTCTTGCTTGAGGTGCCCCCTCGCGACGCTTCGACAGTACTCCGTCCAGTACTCTTACAGCAACTGTGCATCATACATACGCGGCAAAGATCCTCGTTTCAAGGGCGCGTGCGCCCCTCGCCCCGCAGGCGTCCCCAAGGCCCGGCTCGCTTGAGGTTTGACTTCCCCGAAGGGCACGGATACCCTCTGCGGAAGACGGATTGAGAGGTGCCAGAGTGCGAGATTACGAGATCGTGTACGTCATTCGCCCCGACCTTGCGGACGAAGCCCGGGCCGCCAAGGTCGAGCGCGTTCACTCGCTCGTCACCGAGAACGGCGGCGAGATCGGCAAGGTGGAGGACTGGGGCAAGCGCGTGCTCGCGTATGAGATCCGCCACTTCACGGAAGGGTACTACCGCCTGACGGAGTTCCGGATGCCCCCGGCGTCGGTCAACCTCGTCGAGGCGCGCCTGAACCTGGACGAAGAACTGCTCCGGTATCAGATCGTCGTGAGGGAGTAGCGAGAACCATGGCGGCAAGCGTCAATCGAATCTTCCTGCTCGGCAACTTGGCCAACGACCCGGAGATGAAGTACACGCCATCCGGCAAGGCCAGGACTAGGTTCCGCCTTGCGGTCGGCCGCCGATGGAAAGACCAGGCGGGGCAGATTCAGGATGAAACGACGTTCGTGGCCGTCACGACGTGGGGCGCGCAGGCGGAGAACTGCGCTCAGTACCTGACCAAGGGCAGTTCCGCCTTCGTCGAAGGTCGCCTGCGCATCTCGAGCTACACGGACGACGAGGGAAAAGAAACGAAGTGGTTCACCGAGGTCATCGCGTCGAGCGTCCAGTTCCTGGGCTCCAAGTCCCAGAGGGCGGGCGGAGAACTCGCTGGAACCCCGGAAGCAACGACTCCGGGCGAAGAGAGCGCAATCCCCGAGGAGGAGGTTCCTTTCTAGGCCATGTTCCACAAGAGAAAGAGAAAGTGCCGTGCGTGCGAGAACGCATCGCTCTTGGACTACAAGAAGGCTGATGAACTGAAGCAGTACATGAACCGTCTGGGCAAGATCCTGCCCAAGAGGGCCACACGGCTGTGCGCGAAGCACCAACGCAGGCTGGCCATCGAGATCAACCGCGCCCGCAAGCTGGCTCTGCTCCCGTACGTAGGCGAGCGCGAGGCGATGCGGGTGCGGCGCTGACCTTCCGCCGCGGCAGAATGCCTTCCCCGCGACGCGTGGGGGGCGCGGCCTCCTCGATCTCACTGAGAGGATCGGGGAGGCCGTCTTCTCTCGGCGTCGCGAGGGACGATCCGGTCGCCGCGCTGCCGAGAGGATCGGAGGGGTGTTGAGGCGCATCGCCGCAGTCATCTTTCACGCCCCCCTCGGGACCAGCGAAGGAGAGCGCCTCGTCGAAGCCGCGCGGTGGGCCGCGAGCCTCGGCCTCGCGCGTCGCCTTCGCGATGCTGGGGTCAGCGAGCTGTACGTCGTGACCTCCGACGAGGCACGCTGCCCGCGGCCGAGCGGCCTCATCGAGTGGCTTCCCACACCCGGCGCTGAGCCCTTTCACTTCGGCCACGCTCTTCAGGAACTGATCGCACAACTCGAGCTCGATGGCGTGCTCTACTTCGGCAGCGGGTCGGGAGGGCTCCTGGCCGTGAACGAGCTGGCGCGTCTGGCGGAGTTCGCACGTCAGCCCTCGCCGCGCGCCGTGTTCAACAACTTCCACTCGTGCGATTTCTTCGCGCTCGCCGACGCTCGCCGGGTGCTCGATATCGAGCTTCCCGCGATTGACAACCCGCTGGGGCACACGTTGGCCGACGCCGGCTTCCCCTGCCTCGCGTTGCCGCGGAACGCGGCGACGCAGTTCGACATTGACACGCCCACCGAGCTCGCTCTCTTGGCGCGCAGTGCGCACGGCAACGAGGCATTGCGCGCGCACTGCGCCCGGCTGGAGATCGGGCACCCCACGCTCGACCGCGCGCTCGAGATTCTCACCGACCGCACGGCGTTGACCCTGCTGGTGGGCAGGCTTAGTCCGGTGACGTGGAGTCAG
The DNA here is from genome assembly GCA_041302525.1 of Candidatus Bipolaricaulota bacterium. Taxonomy (GTDB): domain Bacteria; phylum Bipolaricaulota; class Bipolaricaulia; order UBA7950; family UBA9294; genus CAIOGO01. The sequence goes on from JBFYQX010000052.1 coordinate 5,411, forward strand.
TTCGAAACCGAGGTCGCTTGCCGCACCGGCGCGCTGTCCGAAGGACGCGGCCTGCGCGCGCACGCGACGCGATACGTCCCTTGGCTTCGCCAGACGATCGCGCAGGACGGTCCCGACATCCTGTTCGAGCGTCTGAAAGAGGCTTGCGACGCCGCCTGGATCGACTCGCGGCCCCTCTTGGCGGAGGCGGGCAAGATGCCGCCGGCCGGCGACCGGTTCGCAAGCGACCTCTTCCGTCCAGACGAGATCGGCGATCCGACGTGGCGCGCCTTCACCCAGGCGGCGCGGGACGCCGGGATCCCCATCGTCCTGGGTGGACACAGCCTGGTGAGCGGCGATCTGTACCTGGCGGCCGACGCATGCTGGAAAGGGCGAAACCTAGCTCGTAGACTTCACCCGGAACCCTTCGTGTGAACAAAGGAGCGATCATGAGTAGCGGACGTCCCCCGCTTCATGTCCTCGATGTGGATGCCCAGACCGCAGCGCTGATGGCCGCCGAGGAACGACGTCAGAGGGAGAAGATCATCCTGATCCCGTCGGAGAGCCTCACGCCGCTCGTGGTGCGGGAAGCGCTCGGCTCGGCCTTCACGAGCGTCTACGCCGAGGGGTACCCGCGGAAGATGATGATGCGACAGACCGAGGAGCAGCTGGCGGATCTCGACGCACAGCTGGCAAGCTACCGTCGCTACGCGGACCGCCGTTTCTACAAGGGGACAGAGATCGCAGACGTCCTCGAGTCATTGGCCGCACGGCGCGCCGCCGAGTGCTTCGCCACGCCGGAGTACCCGGCAGAAGGGATCTACGCCAACGTGCAGGCGCTCTCAGGGGCCGCGGCGAACCTGGCCGTGTACGACGCGCTCGTGCAGCCGGGAGAGACGGTCATGGGCATGGCGCTCACCGAAGGGGGACACCTTACGCACGGGTCGGAGTTCAACGTCACCGGCCGCAGGTACCGTATCGTCTCCTACGCCATCGACCGCAAGACAGGCAAGCTAGACTACGACAAGATCCGCGCCCTGGCCCGTGAGCACCGTCCACGCATGATCATCGGCGGCTTCACGTCGTACCCGTGGCAACCCGACTGGGCCCTGTTCCGCGAAATCGCCGACGAGGTTGGAGCGATGCTTCTTGCCGACGTCGCGCACACGGCCGGACTCATCGTCGGAAGGGTCTACCCCAACCCGATTGGACATGCCCACGTCATCTCGTTTACAACCCACAAGACGCTCTGCGGGGGGCGCGGCGCTGTGATCCTGACGACGAACTCCGAACTCGCCGCGCGAATCGACACGGCGATCTTCCCTGGGCAACAGGGCGGCCCCCACGTAAACAAGTTCGCCGCCCTCGCGGTCGCGCTTCAGCTGGCGAAGGAACCCGCGTTCACCGCCCTGCAGCAGCGTATCGTGGAGAACGCGCAGCACCTGGCGCGCGCGCTCCAGGAGAACGGCCTCGCGCTCGCCTACGGGGGCACAAACACCCACCTCTTGCTCGTCGACCTGCGCGAGATCAAGACCGAGACCGGGTTCGTCATGATGGGCGAGATCGCCTCGCGCATCCTCGACCTGGTCGGCATCGTGTGCAACAAGAACACCCTCCCCGGCGACACGAGTGCCGCGGACGCACATGGGATTCGGCTCGGCACGCCGTGGGCGACCCAACGGGGCATGGGCAAACAGGAGATGGAAGCGATCGGCCGGATCGTCGCGCGGGTTCTGCTCTCGATCCAGCCATTCTCCTACCAGGGGCTGCGCGGCGAGCTGTCGCGCGGCAAGCTCCCGGTGGAGACCCTGGAGAAGGCCCGACAGGAGGTGCGCGAGATCGTGGCCCGCATCGATCCGCGTCTCGGCGGACGGTTCGACGGCGAGACGCATCGGCAGAGCGGCTCTTCCTGGGACGTCCTGCGCGTCCGCAGCAGCCGAGCCGGCGCGCTCTTGCAGGAGGCCGCGACGAGCGACCTTCGTACGCTCGCGCCGGCCGGCACGTCGCGCGCTTTCTTCCTCGATGGGGCCGGCCGGGTTCTCTCGGGCGCCGTGATCGGCATGGTGGGAAGGGACGACTACGTCGTCCTGGTGCCTCCGAGCCGCGGCCGCGAGCTGTGCTCATGGCTCCAGGGCTTGGCCGAGGGCTATACGTTGTTCGACTCCGAGGACCTCTTCCGCAAGGTGCAGGGGCCGGCCGTGGTCGAACTCGTTGACCCCGCGGCGCTCCCCGCCTCGGCCGCGACGTGGCTGTCCCTGCGACCCGAAGGGGAGGACGCCGGGGCAGGACAACCGGGCGACGAACTCGCACGGGCCTACCCACAACGCTTCGCGCTCGACAAGCCCTACTTCGTGGGACTGCCCAAGCTCACCGACCGGGCGACTGCGCCCGCGCCGGCGGCCTTCGCGTGGGCAGGCGACGTCGCCGCGGGCCTGCGGACGACCCCGCTCCATGATTCCCACGTCGCCCTCGGGGCCAGGCTCGTGCCCTTCGCCGGCTGGGAGATGCCGGTGTGGTACACGTCGGCGCTCGAGGAGCACCGCGCGGTGCGCCACGCGGCCGGGCTGTTCGACCTCGGCCACATGGGCGTCTTTCACGTCGAGGGAGACCACGCGACGGAGTTCCTGAACGCCGTGACCTCGAACTACGCGGGCTGGCTCGAGGACGGTCAGTCCCATTACGCCTACCTGTTCGGCCCCGACGGCGCCGTGATCGACGACATCTGGGTGTACCGCCGCGCTTGGAACCGGTACCTCGTCATCGTCAACGCGTCGAACGAGCCGAAGGATTGGGATTGGCTGAACGGAGTGAATGAGGGCCGGTACTCAGTCGACCTCGGCCGCCCAGGCTGCCGGGTCACGCCGGGCGTCGTGCTCCGCGACCTGAAGCGTGAGCGCGGCGTAGTGGACGTCGCCCTCCAAGGGCCCAAGAGCCAGGCGGTGTTGGCCCAGCTCCTCGGCCCGGCCGAACGGCGCTGGGTCGAAGGACTCGAACGCACGGAGTTCTGCGAGATCTCCGTCGATGGCCATCAGCTGCTCGTGGCGCGAACAGGGTACACGGGCGAGCCGCTCGGCTACGAGATCTACGCCGCTGCGCCCGACGCGCTCTGGCTGTGGGAGCGCCTCCTCGACGTTGGGCGCCCCCTGGGGCTCCTCCCCTGTGGCCTCGCGTCACGCGACTCAACGCGCACGGAGGCCGGGCTGCCGCTCTACGGACACGAGATCGCCGGCCCGCACGGAGTGAATCCGTTCGAGGCAGGATTTGGCCCCTACGTCAAGCTGCACAAGTGCTTCTTCATCGGGCGAAAGGCATGCGTCGACGCGGCGCGCGCGCTCCGGCGCGAGGTGGTCCGCTTTGAGGCCGACGCGGGGGCTCGCCCCGTGCGCGAAGGCGCCCTGACCCTAGATCGCAACGGGAACGTGCTCGGGCGCGTGACGAGCTGCGTCAGTCTCGGCAATACGCAAACGGGCCTCGCGCTGCTCGACCGGTGCGGCGTCCCCGTGGGCACCCAGCTCCTCCTGCTCCCCGCGCCGCGGGCCGGGGCATCGTCGGGGGCGAGCGAAGGCTCTCGGTACGCGGTGCCCAGCCCTGGCCGGATCGTCGCGCGGTTCTTGGCGCAGAGCCAGCCCGCGGAGAGCGCGGCGGAGTAGGGAACAGACGGCGGCCGAGACACCCAGCCTAGTTCAGTCGTCGATCGCCCGGCGATGGCGGCGCGACAGACTGGAGCCACTTCAGCTCGGGCGGAAGCACGGACTGGAGCGCCAGCGCGTACTCGCGCCACTGGTCTCGCTCCTGGCTCACGTCCTGGAGAAGCTCCTGCACGAAGGCAATCTCGACCTCTGGGCGGATCACGATGAACACGCCCGACGACGGCTCGCCGTCTCCCAGTTCGCCGCGCAGTCGGTCTGCGGCCTCGCGAATCGGCAGGCCTTCTTGCCGCCGAAGCTCCTCGAGGCGCCGCAGAATCGCGACGGCCTCGCCGCGAAAGATGAGGCGATTCCGGTCGCCGCGCGCGAGGTAGGACTGAATCATGTCCCCGAGCGCGTCGACGCGCAGTCGAACCGCCCGCTTTGACAGGCCGAGGAACCTCGCGACTTCGTCCAGCGTGACCATGCGCCCATTATACGCGAAAGGTCCCCGCCATCGTGTGATGCGAGACACGCTGGTCACACGCGACAGAACTCTGACAGGGATGGGGGTTCTAGCCCCTCGCCCGAGCGCAGGGGGCCTCGTCTCCCTCGTGCGGCGCGCCGACGAGCGCGCGCCACAGGAGGTCGTCGAGGGCCATCCCACGGGGGGCGCCATCGAAGAAACGGTGAATCCTCGCGAGCGCCGCGCTCCGCTGGGGAAGCCCGCGCAGCAGAGCGTCTGCGCGACAGACATACGAGAGGCGCAGGAGATCGATGTCCGCGGCGCCGGAAGACGTCGTCGCCGGCCTCTCCTCGACAGGGGGTCGGGCCGCGCATGTGGGGACGCGCGGCGCGCCAGGATCACTACCCATCTCTGCGTACAGCGATCGGTTCACGTCTTCCTCCTTTCTGTGAGAAAAGAATAAGACCCAGGGCGTCCCTGGATCCCCACGCCCGTCCGCCTGGTTTCCCGGCGGCAGGCTACTCCGTCGTCGTCAAGCAGAGAGAGAACTGAGCGTCGTTGACATCCCCGAAGCACAGCGGCTCTCTACGATCTGCCATACCGGAAACCTACCACGAACCGCGCGCAACGTCAATGCCATGCAGCGCCATGCGGGGGCATTCCCGCTCCGAAGCGGGCAACACGCGCGCGGAGGAGCGCGAGGCGCTGTGCGGATCGTCCAAAGCCCGCGGAGCCCCTTGCGCCGCGCGACGCGCGTGCGATAGGCTGCGTCTCATGGACCTCTTGGCGTTGGCGCGGGACTTGGCCGCGTGCCACGCGTCGGGCGCGCGGTGGGTCGAGCTGCCGACCGACCGCTCTGTGGTGTTCGTCGGCGACATTCACGGAGACCTTGATGCTGCGACGCGCGCGCTGGCATTGGCCGGCGCGGAGACTGTCGTCTTTCTCGGCGACCTGGTCGATCGCGGCCCGGCGTCGCGCGAGGTCCTGGCAGCGGTCGTCGCGGCCAAGCTCGAGCGACCGCAGCGCGTCCACGTCTTGATGGGAAACCACGAGGCCTGGGCCGTTACGCCGTTCCGTCCGGCAGACTTCTGGCACTCCCTCTCGGCAGACGAAGCCGCGAGCTTGGGCGCGGCACTGCTGCGCCTTCCGTTCGCCGCCTGGCACCCCGCCGGGGTCCTCGCCCTCCACGGCGCCTTGCCGGACCTCGGAGCGGTGAACGAGATCGCGGACGTCGAGCCTGGCAGCGAGGCTTGGCGCGACATCACGTGGGGCGACTGGACCGCCGAACCCAACCCGACTCAGCGCGTGGCGTCTCGCCCCCGGCTCGATGCCCGGGCCTTCGCCCGGCGGAGCGCTCGCCTCGGCGTCCGCGCCCTTGTCCGGTCCCATCAGCCCGACGCGCCGCCCTACCTGTTCGCCGATCGGTGTCTGACCCTGTTCACGTCGAACGCGTACGGCGGCGCGCGCCGCGTGGCCATTCTGCGCCCCGGGCAGCGCGTGGACTCAGCGCGCGATCTGGAGCTGGTCGACGTGTAGCTGACTCTTGTCCACGGGCGCGCCACCCGCTATCGTCGGGCAGAGACGGCCGAGTCCCTCTCTGGCCGAGACAAAGGAGTCCCCTGATGCTCGATCCGCGGGTTGAGAAGCTGGCACAGGTGTTGGTGCAGTACTCGGTGTCCGTCCGCCCCGGCGACAAGGTCTACATCCAGGGCAGCGCGCTCGCCGAGCCTCTTCTCAAGGCCGTGTTGGTCGAGGTCCTCCGCGCGGGTGGGCACCCGTTTGTCCGCGCCCAGCTTCCCGGGGCCGACGAGCTCTTCTTCCGCCACGCCTCGGACGAGCAGCTGCGCCATGTAGCTCCCCCGTCACGGCTTCTCTACGAGAGCTACGATGTCATCATCTCCGTCTCCGGATCGGCCAACACCAAGGAGCTGACCCAGGTTGATCCCGACAAGCTCGTCGCGTCAAAGCAGGCGTCGCGGGAGCTGTTCACCACCTTCATGAGCCGCTCGGCAAGCGGCGCGCTGCGCTGGGTGGGGACGCTCTATCCGACGCCTGCGTTCGCGCAAGACGCGGAGATGGGGCTCGTCGAGTACGAGGACTTCGTCTTCGGCGCGTGCTTGCCGGACCGCGACGATCCGGTCCGCTACTGGCGCGGCGTATCCGCGCAGCAAGCCAAGCTCGTGGAGTGGCTCCAGGGCAAGAAGACGCTTCGCGTCGAGGCGCCCGACGTCGACCTCCGGATGAGCATCGAGGGCCGGTCATTCGTCAACTGCGACGGCAAGAGGAACATGCCCGACGGGGAGATCTTCACGGGTCCGGTTGAGGAATCTGTGGAAGGGCACGTTCGCTTTTCTTACCCCACCGTCTACGATGGCCGCCGCCTCGAACAGGTCGAGGTGTGGTTCGAGAGGGGAAGGGTCGTGAAAGCGACCGCCCAGAAAGGTGACGCATTCCTGCAGAAGACCCTCGACGTGGACGCGGGAGCGCGCTACGTGGGGGAGTTTGCCATCGGCACGAATGAGGGCGTGACGCGCGCCACGGGAAACACGTTGTTCGACGAGAAGATCGCGGGGAGCTTTCACATGGCGTTGGGCGCCGGCATGCCGGAGACGGGTAGCCGAAACCAGTCGGGCATTCACTGGGACCTCGTGTGTGACCTCCAGGCCGACGGACGGATCTGGGCGGACGGCGAGCTGTTCTACGAACGCGGCCGCTTCGTCCGTGGGATCTAGCGCGAGGCGCACGCCATGCGGCAGGCTTGGCTCGAGAACACCCACCAAGCGATCGAAGCCTCGGTCGAGAGGATGGAAGAGGACCTTGTGCGCGATCGCCGCGCCGTACACCGCCACGCCGAGTCGGGCTGGACGGAGTACTGGACGACATCGTTCGTGGGTCGCCGACTCGCCGCCCTCGGCTACGCGCCGTCCATGGGTCGCGACGTCTGCGCGGCCGACGCGCGCATGGGTCTCCCCGCTCCCCGTGTGCTCGAGGCGTGCCTCGATCGCGCGCGGGATCAAGGGGCGGATGTCCGACACCTCGAGGCCATGCGCGGCGGATTCACGGGCGCCGTGGCTGCAGGCGGCCGCAATCCCGGGCCACGAGTCGCCTTGCGTTTCGACATCGACGCCCTCGACCTCGTCGAGAGCGACAGCGCCGATCACCGGCCGGCGCGGGAGGGGTTTGCGTCCGTGAACGCGGAAACATGCCATGCGTGCGGCCACGATGGCCACGTGGCGATCGGCCTCGGCGTGGCCCGTGTCCTGTCCGAGCTGTCTCCGTCCGCGCCGGGCTCCTTTCGCCTCATCTTTCAGCCCGCCGAGGAGGGGGTCCGCGGCGCCCGCTCGATCGTGGAGGCAGGGCATCTGGAGGGTGCTGACTACGTGATCGGCTGCCACCTCTTGCCCGGCTGGGCGGTCGGGGAACTGGCCCCGGGGCTCGGCGGCTACGCGGCAACCCGCAAGTTCGACGTCGCGTTCGTGGGAGAGGCGGCGCACGCGGGCGCCCGTCCCGAAGGAGGGAGAAACGCCCTGTTGGCCGCGGCGACGGCCGCCATTCACCTCCATGCCCTGCCACGGCACCATGCCGGGTTCACGCGCGTCCATGTCGGGCGCTTGGAGGCCGGGTCGGGGCGCAACGTCATCCCCAGCCACGCGCTTCTCGTCGCCGAGGTGCGCGGGGCCACGACCGCGCTGTGCGACGCGATGTACGAGCGCGCCATCCGCGTCATTCAGTCGTCCGCCGCCCTGTACGGGTGCGAGGCCGAGGTACGGCCGATGGGACAGGCGGGAACCGCAGACAGCGACCCAAGCTTGGCGCGGCAGGTCCGCGCCTCGGCTGGTTGGGCCGGGCGATTCGCCTTCCACGAGGTGGATAGCGTCGGCGGCAGCGAGGACTTCACCGAGATGATGCGCGCAGTCCAAGCGCACGGCGGGCTGGCTGTGAACCTCGGCATCGGGGCAGACGCCGGCGGCACGCGGCGAGGCGATGCCGACCGACGTCGCGTCCTCGCGGCCCACAGCGCGACGTTCGACTTCGACGAGCGCGCGCTCGGTGTCGCCGTGCGCGTCTTGACTCACTTGACTGTGGATCTGCTCGCGGGGCAGTCCGCCCCGAGATAGCTCCCCGCCATGTACGCGCGTGACGGGTCTCTTGGACTGGACAAACGGCCCAAGACGGGGTATTGACTCGGCCGGAGAGGAGTCGCTATTCTGCGGCCCCGTGGGATAGATGGCGCGGCCGCAGGGTCGTGGTCGAGGCACCAGGCGACGTGAAATCGGAAGACCCCTGAGGGGAAGGAGAATCAGATGCCAGAGGGGGCGAAGAAGCGACGGGGAACGGGCGCTCTCCATGGCGCGCCGAAGCAGCCGGCGGCCGCCACGCCACACAAGGGTCGAGACGCCGGGTCCACGGAGGTCCAGCGAGCCAAGGAACTGACCGGGGGCAAGATCCTGTGTCCCGTGTGCGACGCGGGGCTCGATCTTGACAAGGACGAGCTCAGTCTGTGGAATCGCGTGCGCTGCGAGGAGTGTGAGGCGCTGCTCGAGGTGGTCGACGAGGATCCGATTCGCCTGGAGTGGATCGAAGAGGACGACGACTTCGAAGAGGACGACGACCTGGACGCGGACGACGAGGACGACGACTACTTCTAGGCCTCAAAGCGTAGGGGATGTGCCCGCCGGAGGGCGGGAAGACCGCCCTCCGCGAACGCCTACAGCCATCGCTTCCTGCGGAAGTAGACCAGCATTCCCAGCGAGACGACGGCCATGGCGGCAAGCACGGCGTAGTGGCCGTAACGCCATTCCAGTTCGGGCACGAAGCGGAAGTTCATCTCGTAGATGGCGGCGAGGAACGACAGCGGGATGAACAGGGTCGTGATCATCGTCAGCGCCTTCATGACCTCGTTGGTGCGGTTGGCGATGCTCGACAGGTACACGTCCATGAGGCTGGTCATCATCTCGCGGTACGTCTCCACTGTGTCGAGAATCTGCGCGACGCGGTCGTACACGTCGCGCAAGTACGGCAGCGTCTCGGCCGCGAGCAGCGGGCTCTCGCCGTGCTCCAGGCGACCGAGGATCTCGCGAAGCGGCCAGATGGCCTTGCGCATGAACAAGAGATCGCGCTTCAGGCGCCTCAGGGCGTCGAGTTCCATCGCGCCGGGGTCCGTGGTGACGCGCTCGTAGGTCTCCTCAAGGCGGTCCCCTACGTCTTCGAGAACAGCGAAATAGTGATCGACGACGGCGTCGAGCAGGGCGCAGAACCGGTAGTCGGCGCCCGCGGTGCGGATGCGCCCGCCGCCGGCGCGAATGCGCGCTCGGACCGGGTCGAACACATCCCCCTCGCACTCCTGAAACGAGATGACCCACCCGTTGTCTAGCACGAGGCTGACCTGCTCGTCGTCGATCTGCCGCGACGCGTCGGCCATCCGCAGCATGCGCAGGGAAACGAGCAAAGACGACGCGGACTCCTCCAGTGTCGGCCGCTCGCCGGTGTGCATCCCGTCTTCGAGAATGAGCGGGTGAATGTGGGCGGACGCCCCGATCTGCTCGATGGCCGGCGCCTCATGCACGCCGTCCACGTCGAGCCGCAAGACCCCGCCCGCGAGCTCTCGCTCGAGCGCGGCAGCGAGGGTCAGATGCCCTTCGACGACACGTTCCGCGTTGCACTCAATCTTGGCCCACTGCGTCGCCGGGCCGTACACGCGTCTGATGTGGACCAACGTGCCGGGCGGCTGTCCAAGCGACGTCCGCGTGGGTCGGACGAGCTTCGCCATCGGGCCTCCGCCCGGACAGCACGCGTCGCCTCCCCGCTTGGCAAGCCGCAGGCTGCAGGTCCGACGAGGTTGTGTCCCGCCGAGCCGGTGAAGTACGCTTGCCCGTCCCGACGCTTGGGACACCGCGCATGGACAAGACGATGCTCCGTCCCCTGGTCTTCGACATCCTGCGGCGCACGCCGCAGACGCATCTTCACGCGATCGAGAACGAGGTGCGTCAGAAGGTCGAAGGCTACGAGCGAGGCGACGCGCTGGCCGTACAGGAGGCCGTCTGGGACCTCCTGCTGCAGGGCGTGCTTGCGCCGGGAAAGAACTCGCTCAACCTGCACCTTCCCTTCGTGCACGTGACGGAGTACGGGCAGCGCTGCCTGGAAGAAGAGACGATTGCTGTCTACGACCCGGACGGGTACATCGCGCGGCTGCGCGCCGACACCGAGGGCAAGATGTCGGTCACCGCGCTCGAGACGGCGCGCGACGCGCTGCTGGCGTTTCAGCGAGGTCTGTTTCGTGCATCTCTGGTCTTGCTCTCCCGCGCCGCCGTGGCCGTGCTCGAGGAGACGGGCAGCGCGCAAGCTCCGCCATCCGCCGCCGGCGAGCCATGGCGCGTTGAGCTGGTAGCGCTGGCGTCCCTTGCGCACCAGGAGACACTGCGCCCACGCCTTCCGGAGGCCGAGCGCGAGACGGCCCTGGGACGGCTGTTCCTGTTTCCGGCGCAGTGCCGCTCCGCGTACACTTTGCTCGCTCGGCCCCGACGGGGCCGAGCGTCGTCCGGCGCCTGAGAGTGGGCGCCGCCCGCGGAGAGGAGGAGGGGGACGTGGGTGCAGCGTTCGGCGCCGCGGTGGCAGCCATCGCAGCGGGAGTGGCCATCTCGCTTCAGTCGTTGTTCTCGGGGGTCATGGGGCGGCGCATCGGCGTCGTCGAAACGACGTTCGTGATCCACCTCGTCGGGCTGTCGCTCGCCGGCCTCTTGGTGGCTGTCGCCCGCGGCGGGAGCCTCGGCGCGTGGCGCAGCGTGCCGTGGTACACCTACAGCGCCGGTTTCCTAGGCGTCGGCATCGTCGCGGCCGTCAGCTTCGCCGTGCCGCGGCTCGGCCTCGCCACCTCGCTCACGTTGACCGTCGTCGCGCAGCTCGCGCTCGGGGCGATCCTCGACCACTTCGGGTGGCTGGGCGCCGCGCCTCATCCCCTCGGAGCGGGGCGAGCTCTCGGCATGGCGCTCCTGCTCGTCGGGACCTGGCTCGTCGTCCGGTGAGATCCCACAAGGCCTCAGACGAGCCCGGAGCCGGCGGAGGCGCCCCGGGCATTGGACTCCTAAACGAAAGACCTCTCCACGCGTCGCTCAAGCGGTGGCTGGCCGAGGACGGCGATCGCTTCGAGGTCCCCGTGGACGGGTTCGTGGCCGACATCGTGCGAGGGCGCACGATCATCGAGATCGAAACCGCGCCATCGCCACGCCTGCGACGCAAGCTGTCGTCGTTCCTGCGCCGCTACGCGGTGCGGCTGGTGGTGCCCGTCGCGGCGCGCAAGACGATCGTCTGCACGGGGGACGATGGAGGCGAGACCCGACGGCGGGTCTCGTCGCGACACCTCGGACCGATGGACGTGTTCCGGCATCTCGTCACGCTCGGCGAGTTGCTAGGGGACTCGAACCTCACGGTGGACGTCGTCTTGGTTCATGCGGAGGAGGTCCGCCGTCCATCGCCGCGCCGGAAGAGGTTCGTCGTCGCGGAGCGGCGCCTCGTCGAGGTTCTTGATTGCGTCTCCTTCCATCATCCCGCCGACTACCTCGGCGTCCTGCCGGCGTCGCTCGCCGAGGGCTTCACGACCGCGGACCTCGCGCGCGCCATCGGCCAGCCACGCTGGATGGCGCAGAAGATCGCCTACGTGCTGCGAACCGTCGGCGTCCTCTGCGTCGTCGGGAAGTCGGGCAACGCGCTCCGCTACGCGCGTGCCCGATCGATCTGAAGGCGAGCGCCGATGCGGGTACGATCGGGGCATGAGTGAGGTGAGACCTCGCGCGCATCAGCTTCCGGAGTACACGCTCGGCGAGGAGATCGCCAACAGCGCCACGCACGGCGTCGGCGCGCTGCTCAGCCTGCTCGGGACGACGCTCCTCCTCTATCGCGCAGTGCGTTCAGGCACGACACTGCACGTCGTCAGCTTCTCCATCTACGGCGCATGCCTGTTCCTGCTGCACCTCTCGTCGACCCTGTACCATGCCCTGCGCCCGCCGCGCGCGAAGAAGGTGTTTCGCGTCTTCGACCACTGCTCGATCTACCTCCTGATCGCCGGGACATACACGCCATTTCTCCTCCTGTCGTTGTGGGGCAGTTGGGGACTGACTCTGTTGATCGCCATCTGGAGCCTGGCGATCGCCGGCGTCGTCTTCAAGAGCCTCTTCATCCACCGTCTGAAGAAGGCGTCGGTTGTCCTCTACGTGCTGATGGGTTGGATGATCGTCGTTGCGGCTCGCGAGGCCTGGTTGCGTGTGCCGCACGCAGCCATCGGTTACGTCGCTGCGGGCGGCCTCTCGTACACGGCCGGCGTCGCCTTCTACGCCTGGAAGAGGCTGCCGTACAACCATGCGATCTGGCACCTGTTTGTCCTCGGCGGGAGCATCTGCCACTACGTCGCGATCCTCGTCTACCTCTTGCCGCCGGCTGCCTAGCGCTGGAGGCAGGCGGTTCGAGCCGCTAAGATCAGGCCGGCAGACGACCTCCGCGGTCGTCTCTGTCTTGGGGGTTCACATGGCGCTACGTTGCGGTTTCATCGGCCGCCCCGGCTGCGGCAAGACGACAGTGTTCAATGCGATCACGTCCGCCGGAGCGTCGTCGTTCGACGCCGCGGAACTGCACCGCGCGACGGTCGAGGTTCCCGACCCGCGCGTCGAGGATCTCGTTCGGCTCTACCAGCCGAAGAAGGTCGTCCGGGCGGCGGTTGAGGTGGCGGACATCCCCGGCCTCGCCTCCGGCGACGCGGCGGGCGGCGGACGTGCTTCGCGCCTCTTGTCTCACATCAAAGAGGCCGACGTCTTGATTCACGTGGTGCGCTGTTTCGGCTCGGCCGACGGCGCGCCGAGTCCCGTCCACGACGTCGAACTCGTCGACCTCGAGTTGATGGCAACGGACGCCGCGACGCTGGAGCGAAAGCGCGACCGCATCGTCAAGCGCGCCCGCTCTGGCGACCAGGACGCCGCCGCGGAACTGGACGACTGCGAGCGGGTCCGCGATCGGCTCCACGACGGCATCCCGGCCAGACGGCAAGGGCTCTCCGAACGCGAGCAGACGAGTGTGCGCGAGTGCAATCTCCTGTCGCAGAAGCCCGTCCTCTACGTGGCCAACGTCGCCTCCGCCGACGCCATGGACGGGCCGGCCGTCGTCGCCCTGCGCGCGTGGGCCCTGGACGAGGGAGCGGAGACCGTCGCCGTCTGCGGCCGCGACGAGGCCGACGTGAGCGAGCTCGAACCTGAGGAGCGCGCCCCGTTCCTCGCTGAGCTGGGGCTGCGCGAGCTGTCGATCGAGCGCGTCCTCCACGCCGCATACCGCGAGCTCGGGCTCGTCGACTTCTTCACTGCCGGCGAGCGTGAGGTTCACGTGTGGACGTGCCGCGCTGGAGACAAGGCCCCGACCGCGGCGGGCAGGATCCACACCGACATGGAGCGCGGGTTCGTGCGCATGGAGGTCATTCGCTGCGTGGACCTCACCGAGCTCGGATCGGAGGACGCGGTCGCCAAGGCCGGCCGGCGGCGTCTCGAAGGGCGCGAGTACGAGGTCGAAGACGGCGACATCGTGATCGTCCGCTTCACGCCGCCCCGAACGTAGGGACGAACGGAAGGCGGAGACGCGCCACGCGAGGGACCGATCCCGCAACGGTAAGCGCGGTCCCGTTCTCCATCGGCGTCCACGATCCCGCAAGGTCGGCAAGCGGCTCGGAGGCGACGATCGCGCCCCGGGGCGTCTGCGTCCACCAGAGCGTGTAGTACGCGCGCGCCGTGACGTCGCCCCACGCGCAGAACGCCCACAGCCCGCCCGGCCCGAGGAGAAGGACGTTGAGCGCGGTGACGTCACGCAGGGCGCTCGCGGCGTCCTCGAACGCCTCGACCGGGTCGCGCCCAGCGAGTCTGGCCGCCATGCGGCGGAAGAACCGCTCCGAGTCCGTGCGCCCCCTGCCGTCATCCGGCTCGTCGCGCAGCGTCCCGTTGTGGCAGAAATGCCACGTTGCGCCGTCGATCTCAAGCGAGAACGGGTGGGCGTTGTCTACGCCGAGCCCGGCGACGGAGGCGAGGCGCGCGTGAAGGAGCCGCACGCGGCCCGCACGCACGTCGGCGAACGCCGGATCGTCCCAGCACGGCCGCGCGCCGCGGACGCGGCGCAGGGTCTCGCCGTCGTCGAGGACGGCGCCCCAGCCGTCACCATGCGCGAACGCGCCGAGCACCCTGTTCTTCTCGTGCAGCGCGTTCTCTCCACGCGCCATCCGCAGGAACGGTGGGACGGCGGACGCACCGTCGATCCCGGGCAGGGCGGCCATCATGCGGCACATGCCGGCGAGTGTACCCGCAGGGACGCTGGCGAGACGGCACCCGGTCACCCTGTCCACCAATGGGAGGAGGAGTCATGGATAAGACGGGGTTCCGCGCGTACCTCGCGACCCGACATGCCGACGAGGAACTGACCCAGCGTTCGATCGCCTTGGCAGAGCGGTTCGCGACCCACGCGCGCGAGGCCTACGGCGCCGAACCGCAGCAGGCTTCAGGCGAAGCGGCGCGGTCCTTCGCGCGCGCGTTGATGACGACCGGCGAGAACACGTTCGATAACCTGCTGGCGGTCGCGCGGTTCGGTCGCTTCGTCGGAAACCACGAGGTTCTCATCGCCGCGCTCGAGATCCTGGACGGACACGAAGCGCTCGGCAACCTGCAAGAGAAGGTCGGGCACGAGGCGGGCGCCCGTGCGCGTGACGAGGTCTTCGCCGGAGTCGACGTCCCGCCGCTCGGCGTCTCGAACCTCGACCGCGCGCGGCGCATGCGCGCGGTCGTCGAGCGGCTCGAGGCCCTCGTCGGCCGCGATGGGGCCGCGCGGCTCATCGGCCAGGGTCTGCGCGATCTCCCTGACGACGGCTTCGCCGGGCACAAGGCGGAGTACGAGGAGGCCGGCGGCGTCGACGAGTACCTGCGACGGAAGGGGGATCGCTTCATCGCTGAACTCAAGGCACTGCGCGACGCAGGCGACCTGTACTTCTCTCAGCCGGTCACCGACGCGGTCATCGCCTACGTCGAGAGCCACCCCGAGATCCGCCAGGGCGTGCGCGTCGGCAACGTTCTCTACGAGGCCAAGATCCCGTACATGGCCGACGCGTACCTTCACGAGCGGGACCCGCGGAGGAAGGCCTACCTGTACTGCCACTGCCCGTGGGCTCGCGAGCTGCTTCAGACCGACGAGAACCCAGTTCCCGCTTCGTTCTGCGCCTGCAGCGGCGCCTTTCATCGCCGGCCGTACGAGGTGATCTTCGGACGACGGCTCGCGAGCCACGTCCTCGAGACGGTCCTCGCCGGAGATCCTTGGTGTCGGTTCGCGATCGTGCTCCCCGAGGACGTCGCGTAGCCTGTCGTAGTCCGGCCTAGCCAATCAGGCCGAGCGCGCGCCCGACCGTGGCGAAGGTCTCGAGGACGCGATCCATCTGCTCGTCCGTGTGCGTCGCCATGTAGCTCGTCCGCAACAGCGCCTTGCCCTGTGGAACGGCGGGCGGGATCGCCACGTTGACGTAGACCCCCGCGTCGAACAAGGTGCGCCACGCGCGCATCGCGTCGAGCGAGTCGCCAATGAAGATCGGGATGATCGGCGTCTCGCTCTCGCCGATGTCAAATCCCAGCGCGCGGAGGTCCCGACGCATGCGTGCCGCGATCGCGTTCACGCGGTCGACGCGCTCAGGCTCTCGTTCCATCACGTCGAGCGCGGCGAGCGCGGCGGCGACGTTGGGGGCCGGCGGGCTGGCGCTGAAGATGAGCGAGCGGGCGAGGTGCTGGATCCAATGGATCGCCGCCTCGTCGCCGGCCACGAAACCGCCGATCGAGGCGAACGCTTTGCTGAACGTGCCCACGATAAGGTCGACGTCGCCGGTCATCCCGAAGTGGGCCGCCGTGCCGCGCCCGCCGCCGAGGACGCCGACGGCGTGCGCGTCGTCGACCAGGAGCCGCGCCTCGTGCCTACGGCAGACCGGCGCGATGTCGGGAAGCCGGACGATCTCCCCGCCCATGCTGAACACGCCGTCCACCACGACGAGCTTCCCCGCGCCGGCGGGACAAGCCGCGAGCACGCGGTCGAGGTCCTCGGGGTGGTTGTGGCGGAACCGCGCCATGCGCCCGAGGGCCAGGCGGCAGCCGTCGACGATGCTCGCGTGGTCCTCCTTGTCGCAGACGACGATGTCGCTGCGACCGACGAGCGCGGACAGGACGCCGAGGTTGGCCTGATACCCCGTGCTGAAGACGAGCGCCTTTTCCTTACCGACGAACTGCGCCAGTCGGTCTTCGAGCTCGCCGTGCAGGGCGAGGGTGCCGTTCAGAAACCGCGACCCTGTACAGCTCGTGCCGAACTGACGGATCGCGCGAATCGCCGCCTCACGGACTTCGGGGTGGGTGGTCAGACCCAGGTAGTTGTTCGATCCGAGCATGACGAGCCGCCGCCCCTGGATCCGAACCTCGGTGCCCTCGGTCTCGTCCAGCGGGATGAAGAACGGGTAGACGCTCATCTCCTTCAACCGGTTGGGGCTCGCTGGATATCCCATGCTCTCCGCCACGCGGGGGTCGGAGAAGAATGCTCGGCACTTGGCAAACAGGTCTGTCACGTCGTCCTCCCTCGCCGCGGGGCCGACCGGTCGTCCACGCGGTACGTGGCCGCGAGCATCGCCTCAAAGGCCCGACTGGGCAGGATCTTCTTCAGCTGCAAGGCAGCACGCTGCATGGCCGGCCCGACCGTGTAGCGCAGGCGCGGCCGACGGGCCACCAGAATCCGGCAGACCCGACGAGCGACTGGCTCGGGCGTCCGAGCCCCGCGTTCGTCTCGTTCGATGACCTCCAGGGCGCGGGCAAAGGCCTCCTGATAGGCGCTTCCTGCGCCCGCGTTGCGCAGACGCGTCCGCCGGTCAGTGAACGCCGTGTGGAAATCCCCGGGCTCGACGAGAACGACGCGAATGCCGTGCGCTCGAACCTCGAGGCTCAGCGCCTCGGCAAGGCCTTCCAGGGCGAACTTGGTCGCGCTGTACAGCCCCTGGAACGGCAGTCCGATCCGCCCGCCGATCGATGAGACGAGGACGATCGTGCCGCCGCCCTGCGCGCGCATCGCCGGCAGGACCTCGCGGCACACACGGAGCGCGCCCAGCAGGTTCGTCTCGAGAATCGCGCAAGCCTCGTCGTCGCTCGCGTCTTCGAGCGCCCCGCCGATCCCGAATCCGGCGCAGTGAACGACGCTGTCGAGACGGCCGTCGGCCAAAATGCACGCGACCGCCTCGCGGACCGAGTCGGCGCGGTCGACGTCGAGGCGAACCGCCTCGATGCGTGCCCCGGGGCCGAGGTCGCGCCGCAGGTCGGCCCCGAGTTCGTCAGAGGGGCGACGCGACGCAGCATAGACGAGCGCCCCGCGCCGCCCGAGCTCGAGTGCGCAGGCGCGCCCGATGCCGGAGGAGGCTCCGGTCACCAGCACGATCGACTCCTGGACGCGACGCATCAGGAAGCCTCCCTCGCGACATCTCGGCCCGCGCGGAGCCGGTCGATCGTCGCCAGATCGAGCCGGCCGGCCTGCCCCCAGCCCGCCCGGCCCGCGGTCGCCGCGGGACGCATCGCCATGTACAAGTCCATCGCCTGTGCGTTGAGCCGGTCCGGCTCGTAGGTCGCGGCGAGCGCAACGAGCTTGGCCTCGATCAGGCCCTGGGACTCCTTAAACTTCGCCGTGAGGGTTCGCCGCACGCTTGCCGGGTCGATCGGCGCGGCGTCGGCCAGCGCCCGCAGCCCTTCCGCGGTGCGCACGCAGGGGACGGTTCTTCCCATGAGTTCGACGGTCTGCACGCCAAGGTCCCGCCGTCGGCTCTCGATCTCGTCGCGCACGGCCGCCGGACGGCGCGCGGCGAGTCCCAGGCGCACCGCCTTCGCGGCCGCCGTCTGGCCGGCGATTGCCCGCCCCAACGTGAGCGCCTCGTCGGGCGCGTACCCAAGGCGCCGCGCCACGACGGACGCCCACAACGTGAGGAACGGGGCGCGATTGACGAGGATCTCGGGCGTCGCGTCCATCGAAAGCGCTCCGCCGCGGCCGCTAGACGGCCTCGACCGTGACCACGCCCGGCACGCGCTCTTTGACGATGCGTTCAATCCCGTTCTTGATCGTCATCATCGACATCGGGCAGCCGTGACAGGCTCCCTGAAGCCGAACGCGAACGACGCCGCCCTCGGTCACCTCGACGAGCTCAACGTCGCCGCCGTCGGCCACGAGCATCGGACGGACGGTCTCCAAGGCCTCCAGAACCTTCTCGAACATGCGTGCTGTCTCCTTCCGCGCCGCGGCGCGCCCGACACCCGGAGGGTAAGAGTACCCGCTGCACGCGAACACCTCATGCCGCGCGGCGGCAAAAAGAGACGCGCCGCCCTTGAGGCGACGCGTTACCTATTATATACGTCGCCGGGGCGAGGCATGTCAAGGGTCGATCGACCGGCCTCACAAACCGCGGCCAGTTCGCACGGCTACGGCCTGTACAGACAGTGATACGCTGTCGGGACGCGCACGGCGAGGTGGAACCTCTGGCCTGCGCCCACCTCAAACGACTGCCCGCTGCGAAACGTCCGGTCACGCTCGGTTCCCGGCAGCCGCACGGTCAGCTCGCCGTCGATGACGGTCATCACCTCGACGCTCGTCGTCGAGAAGTCGTACGCCCCCGGCAGCATGACCCCGACCGTGGCCCGACCGTGCGCGCCGTCCAACGCGATCGACTTCACGCTGCCCTCGTGGTACTCGTTCACCTTGAGCGTCACCAGACCTCCCATCCGTCGGCAGTATACGCCGGCGCGGCGCGGCGGGCCGGCTTGGCGGGAAACGCCTCTCGGGCGCCGGGGTCAGACGCGACGCGCGCAGGTGCTCGATCGCGCGCGGGCGGCATCCTCCCTGTCCTTGCCCGTTCCCCGTCCAGCGAGTATCTCTTGAGCGGAGGGGCGATGAAAGCCAAAGAGCGTCAGCCAAAAGACCGAGACCTGGACGAGCGACCGTTCGGTGACTCGCACTTCACCGCACTGCGCCGCGATGTGCGGCCGCGCGCGAAGCCCCACGCCCCGCGTCGGGATGCCGAGCCTCCGCTGCCCGGCGATCCGTCACGCTACGCATGGCACGACGGCGTCCTCGATGACCTCGATCCCCGGCCGTCCCGGCGTTCGGGCCGCATCCACGCCGGCCGCGGCGCGGACGCTCGCCCGTAAGAGCCCGTCAGGCGCCCTGTTCGGCCAACACCAAGTACCGCTGGTAGGCGGCCTCTTCGCGCGACGGCACGAGGAAGTCGTACGCGGCCATCCCGAAGCTCGCGACCGCGGAGTAGAGCCAATCGTACGCACTGAACAGGTTCATCGGGTACACGATCGTGGCGATGCCCGCGGCCACGTTTCCTACGCCTGACAAGACGCGGTCACGTCGGCCCTGGTCGGCCAGCCGCCCGAGCGCGAGGGCTGCGGCGACCTCCGAGTCTGCTTGCTTCGCTTCGGTTTCCGCAGGACTTGGAACGAGCAGGAGAATCGCACCGGGCAGGGCCGTCGCGCCCGCAGCGAGGTAGCCATACAGCAAGAGGTCCGTGCCCGTGAGGAGCACGGCGCTGGCGACGCCGATCGCCGCCCCAATCCCGAGGCTCACCCAGCCCGACGCCACGCGCTCGGCGCGCGCGGACGCCGCAAGATCGTCAAGCACGTCCTGGGCGGGGCCGGCGTAGACTCCCGTGACCCCCAACGCGAGAACGAGCACTGCCACTCCAGAGACTTTCCCGATCACCTCTTCCTCCTTCTCTCCCCTGGCTGGCAGTGTAGGCGCGCCGCCCGCGGGAAGGAAGTGGCGGAGCCCCTTCTCGCACTCGCCCCGCTCGCTACGCGCGCGCCGCCCGACGCGCCTCGACGATGCTCTCGGAGATGCTGTAGGGGACCGTCTCGTAGTGCTCGAACTGCATGGTGAATGTGCCCCGCCCGCTGGTCAGGTTCCTGACCTCCGACGCGTAGCCGAACATCTCGGCGAGCGGCACGGACGCGCGCAGCATGACGGCGTTGGCGCGGGAGTCCATGCCGGCGATCCGTCCCCTCTTGCTGCAGAGGTTCCCGGTGAGCGGCCCGGTGTACTCCTCTGGGGCGGTGACCTCCACGCTCATGATCGGCTCGAGGAGCTCGAGCCCGGCCGCGAGACACGCCTCGCGGAATCCCATGCGCCCGCACGTTCGGAACGCCTGCTCTGACGAGTCCACCTCATGCATCGAGCCGTCGGTGATCGTGACGCGGATGTCGACCATCGGGAACCCCGCGTAGGGTCCGCTCGTCATCTCCTCGACAATGCCCCGCTCGATCGCTGCGAGGTACTCGCGCGAGATCTTGCCGCCCGACACCTCGTCTTCGAACTGGAACCCGGAGCCGGGCTCGCTCGGCTCAATGCGGAAGACCATGTGCGCGTACTGGCCGCGCCCGCCGGTCTGCTTGACGTGTCGGTACTCGTGCTCGACAGGGGCGAGGATCGTCTCGCGGTAGGCAACCTGCGGGCGATCCGACGTCACCGCAACGCCGAACTCCCGCCGCAACCGGTCGACGATGATCTCGAGGTGCAGCTCGCCCATGCCCGAGATGACGACCTCGCCGGTCTCGGCGTCCGAACGCACGATGAACGTCGGGTCTTCGTCGGCCAACCGATGCAGGGCCTGCGACAGCTTGTCGCGGTCGTCGCGCGACTCCGGGCGAACGGCCACGCCGATGACCGGCGCGGGAAACTCGATCGACTCGAGAACGATGGGGTGATCGGGGCTGCACAGCGTGTGCCCCGTCAGCGTATCGCTCAACCCGACGGCGGCTCCGACGTCGCCGGCCTGTAGAGCCTCGATCGGCTCGCGATCGTTCGCGTGCATCTCGAACAGCCGCCCGACGCGCTGTGCCTTGCCGATCGACGAGTTGAGGAGGTGGGCTCCGCTCTCCAGGCGGCCGGAGTAGATGCGCACGTAGGTCAGCTTCCCCATGTGGCGGTCCGACTGGATCTTGAACGCCAACGCCGCAAGCGGCCCGTCGGCGCGCGGGTGGCGAATCAGCTCGCCGTCCGTCTCGGCGCTGACCCCAATGACCGGAGGAAGGTCCACGGGCGACGGGAGGAAGTCGACGATCGCGTCGAGCAGCCGCCGGACGCCCTTGTTCTTGAACCCCGCGCCGCACAAGACGGGAATGAACCGCCCCTCGATCGTGGCGCGGCGGATGGCCGCGACGATCTCGTCCCGCTCCGGCACGACGCCCTCGATGAACTTCTCCATCAAGAGGTCATCCTGCTCGCTGATCCGTTCGATCAACTCGGCGTGCGCCGCGCGCGCCGTCTCGAGGAGATCGGGCGGGATCGGCTCCTCGCGCACGTCCGTGCCGTGCGGCGACTCGTCGTAGTACAGGGCCTTCATGTCCATGAGGTCGACGATCCCGCGGAAGTCCGACTCGGCGCCGATCGGGATGACCACCGGGACCGCATTGGCGCCCAGCTCCTGGCGGATCTCCTCGACGACTCGCCAGAAGTCGGCCCCCGTGCGGTCCATCTTGTTCACGAACGCGATGCGCGGAACCCCGTACTTGTCGGCCTGCCGCCAGACGGTCTCCGCCTGAGGTTGCACGCCGCCGACCGCGCAGAACAGCGCCACAGTGCCATCCAGGACGCGCAGGCTGCGCTCCACCTCGGCCGTGAAGTCGACGTGCCCCGGCGTGTCGATCACGTTGATGCGGTGACCTCGCCAGTAGGTCGTCGTGGCGGCCGACGTGATCGTGATCCCGCGCTCCTGCTCCTGGACCATCCAATCCATCTTGGCTTCGCCATCGTGGACTTCGCCCAGCTTGTGGCGCTTCCCGGTGAAGAAGAGGATCCGTTCCGTCACGGTGGTCTTGCCGGCGTCGATGTGGGCCATGATGCCCACATTGCGGATCCGGTCCATGGGTGTCGATGTGCTCAAGTGCCCTCCCCGTTTTCCGCGACCAACGTCTGTCCCTCTGGAGATCCCGCGGAGTGGGCGGTGCGCACGGGGCACGTCGCTGCGTCTCGAGACGCGACGCTGGGCTCGTCGGCCACGCGGCCGCCCGAGGGGAGACAACCCGGAAAACAGACGGGAAGCGTACGGAAGCGGCTCGCTGGTGTCAACCGCTCGCGCGATCCCCGGCGCGACGCGCGGCACGATTCACGGCGTGCCGACACGCTGCTCACACGGCGCGCACAGGGAGAGGACACACTTGATGACGTGAGGTGTAAGGAAAAGGGACGTCGCAGACGATAGGAGGAGACATGCCGAAGAAGGAACTCGTTGACAAGGTGAGCATCTACGTGCCGAAGTCGAAGTCGGGCATGAAGCCGGTCGAGCGGCTGATGAGGATCGGCGAGAAGAAGGATCGCTCGGTGAACTACCTCGTGGTCGAGGCGATCCTCCAGTATCTCGAGCGCGAGGAGAAGCTCTAGCCCTAGCCGTACGTCGGCGCCCTGGACACGGCCCGCTGCACAACGCATGGACGTGTCGAGGGCGTAGCTACTCCTCGATCATCTTGCGCACGGCCTCCGCCATCGCGACCTGGGACTTGGCATCAATCCACGCGAGGATCTTGCGCCAGGCAAACGGGATGCCCGCCGCCAGCATCAGGGCGACGAGCGCCCAGGCCGACGCGGAGATGAGCTTCGCGATCCCTTCCATACGCCCTCCCTCCGTCCGGGGACGCCCGAATCCTGAACGGCCGTCGCCGGGACCCTGAGCCGGAGGGAGGGCCCCAAGGCGGCCGCCCTCCCCCGCAGCCAGGATTCCGGCGCAGCGCGCGCCTAGCTCTTCATCACGCCCACTTGGACGTTGCGGAACCTCGCCGGCGCTGCGCCGTGCCCGGTGTGGGCGACCTGGCCGGGCTGCCCTTTTCCGCAGTTCGGCGTTCCCCAGACGTGCCAGTGCTTGTCGCTGCAGATCGCGTCGCACCCCGCCCAGAACTGAGGCGTCATGCCGGTGTAGGTCGCGTTCTTCAGCATCTGACCCAGCTTGCCGTGCTTGATCTCGTAGGCCAACTCCGTGCCAAACTGGAAATTCAGTCGTTTGTCGTCGATCGACCAGCTCTTGTTGGTGACCATGTAGATCCCGTCGTCCGTGTCGGCAATCAGGTCCTCGAACGTCCACTCGCCGGGGAGCAGACTCACGTTGTTCATCCGGATGATCGGCGTGCGGTTCCACCCGTCGGCGCGCATGGCGCCGTTAGACCTCTCCGGCGCGTCCGGGTGCAGCTTGCGGAGCTGCTGCGCGGTCTCCCGCGACGTCAAGTACCCCACGAACTGCCCCTTCTTCACGATGTCCGTCCGCTGCGCGGGGACGCCCTCGTCGTCGTACCCGTAGGTCCCCAGCCCGCCGGGCGTCACGGCGTCCGAGACGATGTTCACGAGGTCCGACCCGTAGCGGAAGCTGCGGTACTTCTCCGGGGTGAGAAAGCTCGTGCCGGCAAAGGCCGCTTCGGTCCCGTAAACGCGATCGAGCTCGATGGGGTGCCCGCACGACTCGTGAATCTGGAGCCCGAGCTGCGGCCCGTCGAGGAGGATGGTCTTGACGCCGCTCGGACACTGAGGCGCAGACACGAGGGCCACGGCTTCCTCGGCAATCCGCCGCGCGTTGCCGGGAAGATCCCACGTCTCGATGAACTCGTAACCTCCCGTCCCTTGGTGGCGCCCAAACGAGTTTGGGTAGGACCGTTGCTGCATCTCGCCTTCCGACACCGCCATCACGACGTTTCCGGCGCCGCTCTCGACGAGCGTCTGCTCAATGTAGCTTCCCTCCGTCGAGGCAAACGTCTTCGTCTCGCGTTGGAAGCCCAGGGTCCCCTCCACGACGCGCACGCCGGGCACGGCGCGGGCTTCCTTGTCCGCGCGGAGGAGGTAGTCGATCTTCGTCTCGAGCGAAATCCCGAACGGATCCTTCTCGACCGGCGTCTGGTAGCTGCCCACGTGGACTTCTGGCGGACCGAGATCGACGTCGACGTTCTTGCTGATCGCGCTCGCCTTGGCGATCGACACCGCAAGCGCGGCGACGCGGTCGATCTCCGCCTTGTCAACGCGGCTGGAGCTGGCGAACCCCCACGCTCCGTCGGCGATCACGCGCACGCCAAACCCGTAGCCGTCTCCCAGCGACAGGGTCTCGACGACGCCGTTCTTGGTCTCGAGGATCTGCGTCTCCCGGCGCACGATGCGGATGTCGGCGTAACGCGCTCCCTTGGCCCGGGCGACCTCTAGGGCACGATCTGTCAGCTCTCGCATGGTTCTCCTTTCCCGGGACAAGCCCTACGCGGTCGTTCCGGTGAACCGGAAGTCACGGATCTTGAGGGCCGGCACGGTGGTGCCGAGCGCGTTCCAGTCGTCCTTGACGACCTTGAGCCGCGATCCGATGGCCTCTACGCTGGCCAGCGCCTCGAGGATGCTCTGCGTGAAGCGCAGGTTCTTGAGCGGGCGGGCCACTTTGCCCTTCTCGATGAGGAACGTGCCATCGCGCGTCATCCCGGTGATGAGCGTTTTCACCGGATGGAGAATGTTCGTGTAGTGGAAGCGCGTCACCCAGATGCCCCGTTCCGTTGACGCCAGCATCTCCTCCTTGGTCACGCGGCCCGGCTCCATGAACAGGTTGATCGGAAGAGGGCCTTGCGTGTTCGGCGCCGGCAGGCTGTGCCCGGTCGACGTCTTGCCCGGCTCCTTCGCCGCGGTGGCGGAGTCGTAGACGACGTTCTGAGCGATCCCTTTGTCGATCAAGACAACCTTCTGCTTGGGAGTGCCTTCGAAGTCAAACGGCAGCGGCAGCCCGCGCGGGTCGAGTCCGTCGTCCCAGATGGTGATCTTCTCCCCCGTGACGCGTTGGCCGAGTCGCCCGCACATGAAGCTTCGCCCTTCCTGCATGGCGAGCGCACCCATGCCCATGTACCCGAGGAAGAACAGCATGTCCGCGACGGCCTCCTCCTCAAGAATCACCGTGTACTCGCCGGGCTCGATCGCCGTCGGGTGACGCCCGGCGATCGCCTTGTCGATGGCCGTCTTGCCCACCGCCGCGGGATCGATGCGGGTCACGTCGATCGAGGCATCGGCGGCGTAACCGGAGCTGTCCTCTCCCATGATGACGGTCAGGATCGAGGCCACGGTGCCGCGGTGGTAGGCCGCGACGCCGTGGGAGTTGGCGATGTAGATCTCCTGCTCCTCCGTGGCGAATGCGCCCGCCGCCTCCAGCCCGTGTGCGCGCGACGGGGCGAGGATCTTCTCCACGCCCAGCGCCCGATCCATCGGCGTGCATCGCGCGGTCGCCTCGATGTGCGCGCTCGCGGACTTCGCCGGCCTTGGCGTCGGCATCGGCGCAAGGTCGGGCACGCGCTCCTGGAAGCTCGCGATACGCTCCGCCGTCGCGATCAGCTTCTTCAGTCCCTGCTCTCCAAGGTCGTTGCCCGTCGCCACGCCGGTCCTGTGATCCGAGATCACGCGAACGCGCACTGTCGCATCTGACTCTGCCACGTTCTGATGGATCGTGTTCGTCGCAAAGCGGGTCAAGTACGAGTCGTTGCTCGTGATCATGACCTCCGCCTGCTCGGCGTTGGCCTCGCGCAGCACGCGTTGCGCGATGTCGGCTAGACGCTTCTCTCCTAGCACGCTCCCATCCCCTTTCGGCGGTCCGCGGCGCGGCCGCTGTGTCGTCTCTCCAGAGGGTATCGATCGCCCGCAGTCTCCACAACAGGTTCCGTCCACGCCGTCGCTTGTGGGTCGCAGGATGCGGGCGTGAGGTTCACCGGGCAGAAAGGATGCTCCTCCGCCCGGCTCGCTCTATACTGGGCCGCGTGAAGATCCTCGTGGTCGATGATGAGGACTGGGTTCTCGACACCGTACGTCGGTACCTTGACCAGGCGGGTTTCGAGGTCTCTGCTGCTCGCGACGGTGCCGCGGCGCTCGAAGCCTTTGCCCGCGAGGCCCCGGACCTCGTGATCCTTGACTGGATGCTACCCAAGCTCGACGGACTGGCCGTCGCGACCCGCATCCGCGCGACGTCGCGGGTCCCGATCATCATGCTTACCGCGCGGGTCACAGAGCAGGACCGTTTGGCTGGATTCGACGCCGGGGTGGACGACTACGTCGTCAAGCCGTTCAGCGCGCGGGAACTCGAGGCGCGCGTGCATGCGGTGCTGCGTCGCGCCTCCGGCCGGGAGCCGTCGACGCAGGAGGCGGGTGACGTTCGCCTGGACCGCGAGCAACGGCTGGTCTGGGCGCGAGGGCAGGTCGTCGAGCTGTCGGCCATGGGCTTCGATCTTCTCTCCTTCTTGATGGCCCACCCGGGCCGCGTGTTCACGCGCCTTGAACTCCTGGAAGCAGTGCGCGGCGAGGCATACAGCGGCTTCGAACGCTCGATTGACTCGCACATCAAGCGCCTCCGCCAGAGGATCGAGCGCGACCCCGCACACCCTACGTACATCCTGACAGTGTTCGGCGTGGGGTACCGTTTCGCGCGCCCGGAGGACGGATGAGCCTCTCACCGCGACGGATGTCACTCCAGGCCAAGCTTCTGGCATCGTTCCTCGTCGTCATCCTCCTCGCCACCGCGGCGGGGTACTTGCTGATCAACCGCTCCATCACCCGCGCCTTCTCCGACTTCACGGGGCGCAGCTTCACCGTGCAGGATCAGATCGTCATCGGGCTGATCGTGCAGTACTACAACCGCACCGGGAGCTTCGACGGCCTGGTCGAGCTCTTGAGCCGCAGCCCGCGGGACCTCCCGATTCTGCTCGTGGATCCCGACCGAAAGGTCGTCTTCGCCCCCGACGAGCGCTTCGTCGGTCGAACGCTCAGCGAATCCGATCTCGCGGGCGGCCAGACGATACGCCTGCCCGCCGGCGAGCTCTGGACCGTTGTTCCGTACCGCACGCTCGCCGGCCGGGACGCCCTCGAACACGCCTTCCTGCGCACGACCCAGACGGCCATGTGGCTGTCCGGCCTTGCGGCGGGCGGGGCCGCCCTTGTGCTCTCGCTCCTGCTCGTGCGTCAGACCACGAACCCGTTGCGCGAACTGGAAGCGGCATCGCAGCGCATCGCGCGCGGGCACTTCGACGAGCACGTGGAGGTGCGATCGTCCGACGAGGTCGGGCGCCTGGCCGGAGCGTTCAACGAAATGGCCAAGAGCCTCAAGGATTCAGAAGAAGGGAAGCGCCGGATGATTGCCGACATCTCCCACGACCTTCGCACGCCGCTCGCTGCGATGCGCTCGGGA
Source organism: Candidatus Bipolaricaulota bacterium (assembly GCA_041302525.1). GTDB lineage: Bacteria > Bipolaricaulota > Bipolaricaulia > UBA7950 > UBA9294 > CAIOGO01. Next base: position 32,727 of record JBFYQX010000052.1, read on the forward strand.
CTCGAAGGCCTGCGCGACGGGCTCGTCGCGCCCACGCCGGAGGCCTTCGCGGCGCTGCATGACCGCGTCTTGCTGTTGACGCGCCTTGTGACCGATCTTCACCAGCTGGCGCTTGCCGACGCCGGGCAGCTGTCGATCGAGCGCGCGCCAACCGACCTTGCGGTGCTCGTGGGCGGCATCGTCGAGACCGTGGGATTTCAGATGGAAGACGGCGGGTTGGCGCTGGACACGGGGGTCGAACCCGGCCTGCCTCCCGTCCTGCTCGACGCGCATCGGATCGAGCAGGTGCTCCTGAACTTGCTGGCGAACGCGCTGCGTCACACGCCAGAGGGCGGACGGATTGAGCTCTGCGTCGAACGCACCGGCGAAGGCGAGATCGAGCTTCGCGTCGCCGACAGTGGACCGGGCATCCCGGTCGACGACCTCGAGCGGGTCTTCGACCGCTTCTACCGCGGCGACCCCTCGCGCGAGGGCGGCGGCGCCGGCCTCGGCTTGTCGATCGCGCGCGCTCTCGTCGAGGCACACGACGGCCGCATCTGGGCCGAGAACCGGCCGGAGGGGGGCGCGGTGTTCCGCGTTCGCCTGCCCGGCGGAGGGACACGCGCGGAAGACAGCGCCCGCCGCCCGTGAGGGCAGCGGGCGTCTCGGCACAACCCAACGCAGATCCGCAGCTACGGCATCGCCGCGAGCTTCAGCTCGAGTACCTCCAGCAGGCGCACGAGCCACTGGGTGGACACGCCGACTGCTCGCTCCGTCTTCGCGACCGGCTTGTCCGGTGCAAGCGAGATGCTGCCTGCGTTCCAGACCATCTCACCCTTCGCCGGCGTCTCCGCTTGCTCCCGTCGTTCGCTTGCGGCGCGCATCCGTTGCATCGCCCGGGGCTCGAGGCCCGCGGACGCGTCGGCGAGACGATCGGCAAGGCGGTCGCGCAGCCGGTCGACGGCGGTGGCGATGCGCGCGCGGGCCGCCGCACCCGGCGTCTCGTCATCGGACAGGTCCCACGCGACGATGCCTCGCCCTTGCGCCGCAACGCCGGCTCGGACCGCGCCGATCGCGATCGATGCCCGAAGCCCGCCTTGCCCGTCCACCCCGAGGGCTTGCCGCGCTGCCTCGTTGGCCGGCTGGCTCGCGCCCAGCGCGGCGCCGAACATCGGGAAGGACTCAAGCAGCATCTCTCCCTGCTTCATGGACAGCGTCGTCTTGAGAACGTCAACCGCCCCGGCGGTCGCGTCGCGGAGCGCGGCCCGCGCGGCCTTCATGTCGCCTTCGAAGACCGCGACGCGCGCATCGAGTTCCGCGGCGGTGCCGCGAAAGGCGATCATCTCGTCCACAAACGCCGTCCGCTGGGTCTCGATCGCCGTGTGCCCATCGACGAGGCCGCGCAGGACGTCACGCAGGGTCTCCATCTGAGCGCGTGAGAGCTCCAGCCGGTTCACGGCCACGAGGAGCGAGAGATTGCGACCGTCGCGGCCGGCGACGTTCTCCGCCTCGCCGGAGGTCATCTGGGTGCTCGCCGGGATCGCGGCGATCGCGCCCAGCACAACGAGGACCAACCCGACCCGCAACGCCTTTCGCTTCATCTTGGATCCCTCCATCCTCGGATTACCAGAAGACCCTACCGGAATCCTGTGAATGGCGGCCCGCTCCCTTGTGTCAGGATTGTGAAGGCCGCCCGCGGTCGTGCGGTCGTCGGATAAGATGCAGAGGAGGAGGCGCTGCGATGACCCCGAGATCCCTTGCGCTGGCTCTGTGCCTTGCGCTCGCCGCACCGCACGCGATGGGCGCCGCGGCACCCGGGGTCCTCTGCTCGACAACGCTCGTCGGCAACGTGGTGCGTACCGTGGCGGGCTCGGCGCTGGAGGTTGAGGTCCTCCTACCCCCGAACGCAGATCCGCACGCGCTTCAGCCGACGCCGACCCACGCACTGGCCAGCGAGACGGCTGACCCCTTGGTCCTGAGTGGCGCCGGCCTCGGGACCTTCCTCTTGCCGCGGCTCGCCGCGGCCCGCGGGCGCGCGGTCGACCCGTCGAGCGAGGTCAAGCTGGGTGCGGACGAGGAGCACGGCGTGGACCCGCACCTGTGGCTCGACCCGCGGAACGTGCTGGCCGAGCAGGTCGCGCGCGACACGGGCGCGCGCATCGTCTTCCTCTACACGGGCTCGCTCAGCGAGCCGGGTGGACCGGCGGACAACTACGTGCGTCTGATGCGGTACAACGTCGAACAGCTCATCTCAGCCTTGGTACCCCCGCCATGACCCCGCACGCGATCGCCCCGCGCCGACGTCTCCGCACCGCGCCGCATGATCCGAACGCACCGGCGATCGAGGCCGGCGAGCTCTCCGCCGACTACGGAGGCCGCGCGGCGCTTCGCGACGTCTCCTTCGCTCTGCGCGCCGGACAGCGGCTGGCCGTGGTCGGGCCGAACGGCGCGGGCAAGAGCACGCTGTTGCGGCTCATCGCAGGCCTGTTGTCGCCGACGGGGGGAAGCCTCCTCGTCCACGGGCACGCGCCGCAGGAGCACCTCTGCGTAGCGTACGTGCCGCAGCGCGCCGACGTCGACTGGCGCTTCCCGCTCCGGGTGACCGACGTGGTGCTGATGGGGCGAACCGGCCGCCTGGGCGCCCTGCGCAGGCCGCGACGCGGCGACCACGAGCTGGCCCGCGCGGCCCTCGACCGCGTCGGCTTGACGCCCCTTGCGAGCCGTCAGATCAGCGAGCTGTCCGGAGGCGAGCAGCAGAAGATGTTCATCGCCCGCGCCATCGCCCAGCAGGCCGAGTTGGTGCTCCTCGACGAGCCGCTGGCCGGGCTGGACATCCCGGCCGCCGCCGACGTCGTCGCTCTGTTCGCGCGGCTCGGCGGAGCCACGCTCGTCGTCGCGCTGCACGATTTGGCCATCGCCGCCGGGCACTTCGACCTGGTGCTCCTGCTGCGCCAGCGCATGATCCGTTTCGGCACGCCGAACGCGGCCTTCCAGCCCGAGGCCCTCGCCGAGGCCTACGGAGGCACGGTGCGAATGGTCGAGACAGGCAACGGCCGCCTGGTGGTGCAGGACGACGACTGCGCGAAGGACGGTGTCTGACGATGCTCGCGTGGATCGCCGACCCTCTCGGATACGCATTCATGATCCGGGCGCTGGTTGCCTCCGTCCTGGTCGGCGGCCTGTGCGCGGTGGTCGGCACATTCGTCGTCTTGCGTTCGATGGCCTTTCTCGGGGACGCGATCGCCCACTCGGTCCTGCCGGGCGTCGCCACCGGGATGCTCGTCGCCGGGCGAGGTGATCGCCAGACCCTGTTCTGGTGGGCTCTCGGAACCTCGGTGCTCGTGGCGCTCGGCATCGGCTGGGTGAGCCGCCGCGAGCGTATCCGCGAGGAGACGGCGATCGGCATCGTGTTTGCCGGCACCTTCGCGCTGGGGATCGCGCTCTTGTCTCGGGTGCGCGGGTTCGCCGTCGATCTGGTCCACGTGCTCTTCGGCAACGTCCTCGGCGTGTCGACAGGCGACCTCATCCTGATCGCCGCCTTCGGCGGCGGCGTGCTCCTGGTCATCCTGCTGCTCTACAAGGAGCTTCTCCTCGTGTCGTTCGACCCCACGCACGCGCGCACCCTGCGACTCCCGGTCGCCGCGTACCGAAGCTTGACCCTCGTCCTCGTCGCCGTGACCGTTGTCGTGTCGCTGCAGGTCGTGGGACTGGCGCTGACCCTCGCGCTGCTCGTCGCGCCGCCTTCGACGGCCATGCTCTTCGTCCGCCGGGTGCCCGGCGTGATGGCCCTTGGCGCCGCCGTCGGCGCAGCATCCGGCGTGGTGGGCCTCTACCTCTCGTACCACTTCGACCTCGCCTCCGGCGCGGCCATCGTCCTCGTCGCGATCGCCGTCTTCCTCGCCTCGCTCGGGGTGACAGCCGCCCGGCGCCGGATGCACAACGCGCGCTCGTAGCTGCTTGCGGCCTCGCGACGCCTCCGGTACCTTGAATCCCATGGAGATCAGGATCGCGCGTGAGGCGGACCGCGAGAGAATCCTCGCCATCTCGGCTCAGGTCTGGGATGGGTACGACTACGTCCCTCGCGTGCTCGACGCGTGGCTGTCCGGCGAGGACGGAGAACTCCTCGTCGCGCTGTTGGATGGGAGCGTGGCCGCCTTCTCTTACCGCACGTGGCTCGCGGAGAGGCACGCCTGGCTGCAAGGGATTCGCACCGACACGGCGCGGCGCGGGCGCGGCGCGGGACGCGCGCTGACCGAGGCGTCGCTCGAGCGGTCGTGGCGGGACGGAGCGCAGCGCATTGGCTTGTCGACCTACCGCGACAACGCAGAGTCGATGCATATCGTGGAGGCGTACGGGTTCCGGCGCGTCGCGTCGTTCGTCTACCTCGAGGGAGACCTACCGGAGGGCGCCGGCCTCTCGAGCGGCACGATCCACGCTCTGCCAGAAGATGCCGCGATCCGCTTCGTCGCTGACTCCGACTACCTCGAGCGCGCCGGCGGCCGCTTCGCGCGCGACTGGAAGTTCCTGGCGTTTCGCTGGGCGCCCCGCGTGGCCCTCGGCTGGACGCCGTACCGCATCGGAGTCCTGCGCGACGGCGCGTGGGTCGCTGCGCTCTGCGCCTCGCCGCCCGCCGCACCGTCTGACGCGGCGTTTCTCACCTTCCTCGATGGCGACCCGGAGGACATGGCGGCGCTGCTTCGCGTCGCGCGCTCTGAGCTCGAGGCGGAGAAGTGGGAGGCAATGGTGCCGAAGGACGGCGAGCGCGATCGTGGGACGCTCGGACTCCTGCGCGAGCTGGGCATGCGTTCGTGGTCGGAGTTCGAGGACGACGTCTTCGTCTACGAGCTCGACCGGGAGAGCGCGGGCAACGGCCAGGCCGGGAGCGCGCCGTGAGCCGCGCGCCGTGGACGCTGACCCCCGCCGAGCGGGCGCGTTACGCGCGCCACCTCGTTCTGCCCGACGTCGGGGAAGAGGGGCAGCTTCGTCTGAAGGCGGCGCGCGTCCTGATCGTCGGTCTCGGCGGCCTCGGCAGTCCCGTCTCGCTCTACCTGGCCGCGGCCGGGGTGGGGACCCTGGGGGTTGTCGACGCCGACCGCGTCGAGGTCTCGAACCTCCAACGGCAGGTCCTGTACGGAGAGCGGGATGCCGGGACCCCAAAGACCGAGGCGGCGCGGGCGCGGCTCGCGGACCTCAACGCGTCGATCCGCGTGGTCGCACACCCCGTGCGGTTCGCCGCGCCGAACGCTCGGCGCATCGCCGCGGACTACGATCTGATCGTCGACGGGACCGACAACCTCGCGTCGCGCACTGTGATGAACGACGTCGCGCTCGAACTGGGGATCCCCTACGCCTACGGGGCGGTGTTTCAGTTCGAAGGGCAGGCGGCCCTCCTCTGCGCGCCGGGCGCCCCCTGCTACCGCTGCCTCTTCCCCACCACCCCGCCGCCGGAGTCGCTCCGCCCGGCCGAGGAGACCGGCATCCTGGGCGTCGTGCCCGGCGTGGTGGGCCTCCTGCAGGCGAGCGAAGTCCTCCGCTTCCTCGCGCGCTACGCGCCGGCGGACACGAGCCGTCTCCACCTCTACGACGCGCGACGGATCGAGGTCACGACGATCCCCATCCCGCGGGATCCCGCGTGTCCCGCCTGCGGACTCGGGCCGACTACACGGACGTCGTCTTCTCCGTGAACCGCACGCCCATCGTCGCCAGTTCGGCGAGCACCGGGTCGTAGATCTCGCGGACCATCGGAACCTGGACGCCGGTGAGCCGGATCTCGCCCTGGAGGATCATCCGCGAGGCGATGGCCGCGGGGAGTCCGACCAGGCGCGACATCGACGTGTCGCCGTGGGGGATCCCGTAGTCGACCATCGTGGAGAAGACCTTCTCCCTTCGGCCAGGATACTCGACGAGGAACTCGTGCTGCATGACGAGCATGTCGCGTTCTCCAGGCGCGTACTGCATCTTCGCCAGCATGCGCTGCGCCAGAACGTCGAGGTAGGTCGTCGCGCCCTTGGGAAGAGGTTCGGTGCTCGTGAGCCCGAGCCAGACGAGGTCGGTGACGGGCTTCGCGTCGGGAGCGAGGCCGAGGTGCCGCGCGAGGTCGTTGGCCGTCGCCGCGCCCTTCAGTTCGAGAAGGCGTCCGGTCCACTGCGCGAACGTCAGGCCGCCTAGGTCCTTACGCTCCGCCTCATCGAGGATCCCGAGATCGACGACTGCCTTGAGCGTGTTGCACCAGCCCGGGTAGCGGAGCGTCCCACGGAACATGCTCCGGACGGTTGGAATGCCGTAGCTCTCGATGTACGGGACCGAGTCACGATTCGGGTACACCTCCAGCTCGCCGAACCCGACGATCGGGCAAGCCCAGTGGTTGGCGAACAGCTCCGGGCCGGGAATGTCGATCATCGTCCCGTCCTTTAGGTAGCGCGCCGGGTTCTTGCCCGCCATCACGACGCCGCGCGGGGCCCACGAGAACTTGTAGCCCATCGGGTTCGTGTTCGCGTCGGGGGCCGGCAGCCCGCCCGTGTTCGACGTGAAGCCGACCAGCGTCCCGCCGTCATCGCGGATGCGGTGGATCATCTGCATCGCCGACATGTGGTCGATGCCCGGGTCGACGCCGATCTCGTTCAGCAAGATGACGCCCGCGGCGCGGGCCGCGCCGTCCTGAACGCGCATCGCGTCCTTCACGTAGGACGTCGTCACCATGTGCCGCTTGTGCTTGACGCACAGCCGCGCGACGAGCGGGTGGTGGGCGTAGGGGAGGAGGCTGATTGAGAGATCATGCTTCGCGACAAGCGCCTCGAGCGCCGTCTCGTCCTCGACATCGAGGGCCACGGCCGTGCCGTTCTTGGCGCCTCCGATGAGTTTCTCCGCCTTATCGACCGTGCGGGTGGCGACGGTGACGTGGAACTCCCTGACGTTCAACAGGTAGCGAACGAGCGGGCCGGCGACGAGGCCGGCGCCGAGGACCAATACGGTGTGCACGGTGGCTCCTTCCCTGCGCCCTAGGCCGAGTTGAGGTGCTGCTCCAAGTACTGGTAGGCCGGCGTCAGCGCACCCTGGTAGGCGATGATCGCCCGCTTCAATTCCGGCGGCAGCTCGAGCTGCTCGAACTCCCGCGAGTAGTCGGCGCGGGCGATTGCGGGCACGAATCGCTTGAGGATCGTGCTGAAGTAGGCGGAGGCCTCGCGCGGCAACTCGCTGGGGAGGATCTCCACCGCCATGATCACCGGGCCGCGTCCGTCGACGCCCGCCGACGTGGTGCCCATCTCCGGTTGGTAGACGTAGATCGGCTCATCGGGCTCGGTGGCCTTCACCGTCACCTCGACCGATCCCTTGACATCGCAGGTGATGTCGCCGATCACCCGCAGACGCGGCTGCTCGTCGCGGTACAACTCGCGCACCATCTGGCGCGTAATGAGTCGCGGGTACTTCGGCTCCCAGTAGATGCAGTTCGCCATGACATGCAGGTGCGGGACGTACTGGCCAAAGCACGACCCGTAGCGCTCCGGATGCTTGTAGTACTCCTCGAGGTCGAACGCGCGTCCGGCGATCAGCGGCCGCACCGTGTCCACTTCCTTGAACACGACCTTGACCACGACGTCCGCGCCGCTCGGCAGACGGCCCGCGAGCAGGTCGCCGGGCGAGATCTCGCGGATCGGCAGGAGGTCGAGGATCTCCTGCGCTCCGCGCGACACGTTGCCATAGCCGGTCACGCCAACGACGAGCGGCGAGACCTGGTCGGGCAGTCCCGTCGTGCGAATCGCGTCGCCGACGGCGCGGATCTCGGCCTTGGCCTCGTCGAGCGACGCGTATTGCGAGGCCTGGCGCAGCTCGGCGAATGGCGTCTCGATCCCCTCCCATTCAAGGCGTCGCCCAAGCGCCCACAGGGTGTCGATCATCCCGGCGAGCCCGGCATAGTTGCCGAAAAAGACCAACCGCCGGCCGCGGTCGTCGACGATCTTCTCGTAGTCGACGATCGTCGACCCGATCTGCAAGATCCGATGCAGCATCGGCATGTTGAACGGCTGGCCTTTGATCGTGTGGGAGAAGAAGACGTAGACCTTGTTCGGACGCAGGACGTCTACCGGGATCTCCTTCAGACCGACGATCACCGGGCAGTCGTCGAGGGTCTCGACAACGGGGATCCCCACCCGCCGGTATTCGTCGTCGTGGTAGATGCGGCGATCTGAGGACTGGACGACGCACTCGAGCTTGTGCTCGGCGACCAGTTCCCGGACATGCTCGGGGATGAGGGGCGCACGGCGCTCCCACGCGTAGAGGTCCTCCCGCCGAATGCCGATCCTGTTCACCATTCGACGTCTCCCTTCCACGTTCGAGAGAACGTGCTCCCTAGAGTGCGGTCAGTATACCGGATGGCGGAGGCCGATGCACGGATCCGCACAATGGTTGGGCCGTTCGCGCGAGGGAGCTAGCGCCCTCCCCAGACCTCGAACGCCCGGCGGCCCTCGGCGCGGTGGAACGCCCAGGCGACGAGCGCGCTGCTGTCGCGGTGGAAGGTCTCGCCGCGCTCGTCGAGCCAGGCGTCAAGGGTGCCGACGAACGATCTCAGGCCCTCCGGCGACGGCGGCACGAACGCGGCCTCGATCGCCCCGAGGAGGTTCGCGGGCACGGCCAGCGCGGCCAGCTCCTGCTCGATCCAGTGCGGCGTGGCCGGCCACGACCCCCGCGCCAGGAACAGGACCTTGACGAGCGCTGCGAGGGCGTTGTGGTGAAGGAGCGCGAGATTGAGGCTTCCGCCGCGCTCGCGCGTCTTGCGCGCCCGCCCCAGCGCGAAGCGGAACTCGAGGTAGTGGACGCGCAACCGATCGCCGCGCACGGCCTCCGGCAGCGCGGCGCAGGCCGCGACGACGCGCGCGATGAGACCCTCGGGATCGTGAAGGATCACGGCGTGCTGGTACGGGTAGTGGAAAAGGTCGAGCGTCGATGCCGGAAGCGCCTCAAACTCAGACCGCGGCCGAAGGTAGAACTCGTAATCCACCACGCGCTTCTCGTCGTCCCTATACGCGAACACCTGCCGCTCGTCGTCGGGCATCGCGTCGTAGACGGCGTCTTCGACGACGACTTCGATGTCGAGGTCGGACAGCGCATCGCGCTGCGGGCGCGTCGCCGAGCCGACGAGGTACGCCCCCACGGTGCCCGCGCGGTCTGCGTACGGACGGACAAGAGAGAGAGAGCGTTCGATCACGACCGTCTCCTGGTGACAAAAGGGGCGACGCCGCAGGCGGACTGCAGCGCTGTGGGTGGTACAGGGCTCGAACCTGTGACCTCATGCACGTCAAGCATGCGCTCTCCCAACTGAGCTAACCACCCCTGAGGCTGAGGCGGCGACCGGATTCGAACCGGTGAATCAGGGATTTGCAGTCCCTTGCCTTACCACTTGGCTACACCGCCACGCCGTCGGAGTATACGGACTCGCGAAGACCCGGTCAATCGCGCGTACAGGCCTCGACGTCGCGGCGCGCCCCTTGCCTATCTAGTGAGGTTGGATGTAAGATCAGAGGTGATCCTGAGAAAGGAGATCCTTATGAAGATACCTCTGCGGCCGTGGATTCTCGCCACAGCCTTCGTCGCGACGGCGGGCGCGCTCGCCTGCGCCGGGCCGGTTCCTACGATCTCACGGGCGGTCGGCCAGGCGACGCCGACGCGCGCCGAGCCCCTCTTCTTCTCGGTCGTCTTCTCGGAGCCGGTCACGGGATTCGACGCATCCGACGTCATCCTGTCGATCCCCGCAACCGTCACGGTGTCCGCGAGCCCGCCGCATGACGGGGCCACCTACGCGGTCTCGGTCTCGGCCGTGGCGACGGACGGACAGGTCTGTCTGGCGATCCCGGCCGAAGCGGCCGTCGGCCTCGACGGCGCACCGAGCGAGTCCTGCGCCGGCGCCGACCCGTGCGTGACGCTCGATCGACAGCCACCGCCGCCGCCGGAACTCGTCGAACCCGCAGACGCCGCGGCGACCTCCGACCTGTCGCCGCGCTTCGCCTGGACCGCGCCCGCCGACCTCTCAGGCGTCGCCAAGTACGAGATCGAGATCCGCGGCCCGAAGCCGCGCGACTACGTGACGACGCGGACGTCGTACACGCCAACGCTCGGGATCGAGGGGATCTACACCTGGCGCGTGAACGCGCTCGATCGCGCCGAAAACCTGGGAGACTGGACCTCGTGGCGGACGCTCGTCCTCGACGCGACCCCGCCCACCGCGCCAGGCTTTGGGACCGCGTCGGTTGCGCCGGGAGCTTGGTCGCGATCCGAGGAGGTCATCCTCGATGTCACATCGGCGTCAGACGCGGGGTCCGGCGTCGGCGGCTACTGCGTCGCGTGGACGCCGGCGTCGGACAGCGCGCCGGGCGGGAGCGCTAACCGCGGCCCGGACTGGAACTGCGAGGTCCACGCGTTCCCGCTGGACGGCATCTGGTGGGGCCACGCGGTGGCCGTCGACACCGCCGGCAACCGCAGCGCGCCCTGTCACGCTGGCCCCTTTCTCATCGATCGCACGCCGCCGACCTTGGGCGGATGGAGTGGAACGCTTCGCCTGCCCAACGACCCGGGCTGCCTGTGGGCAACCGCCGACTGGTCGGCGGTCGTCGCCGACGACGCCCTCGACCCCGCGCCGAGCCTCGCGTTCTCCGTCCCCGCCGGCGCTCGACTCCCGATTGGAGCGTCCGACGTCCTGGTCACCGCCGCGGACCGCGCCGGGAACACCGTGACGGAACGTATCGAGGTCCTCGTCGACAACACCGAGCCGCCGGTCGTCCGCATCGACGCCCCGCGGCCGGGGGCGCGGATCCCGCTCGGCGCGGCCATCGCGCCCACCTGGGCGTCGACGTCGCTCGCACCCGTCCGCACGGTGCGGACAGAAGGCCTGGTGGGCGGCGCGCTCGACGCGCGGTCCCCAGGTCGCCACGTATTCGTCGTCACGGTGACCGACGCAACCGGCCTCTCGGCCGCGGCAGAAGTCCACTACGTCGTGACGTACGCTGCGGTCCGCGTCGACTTTCTCCGCGTCGCCCCGAACGGCGCGGAGCAGACTCTCTCGCCCAGCCCCGCGGCCCAAGCGGGCGAAGGTCCCGTGCCACGCATCGGGCTCGCCGAGTGGCTGCGCGTCCGCTGCGCGGTCGACGCGTCGCTCGCCGGCCTCCCGCGAGCACCGGTCACGTTCTCGCTCGTCCGCGTGGATCCGGCGCGTCCAGGCGAACCAGTCCTGGAGCGCGTCGGCGTGCTGCGCGATGACGGGATGACGTACGCGCTCGACCTCCCGCTCGTCGTCTTCCGACCCGGGCGCTACACCCTGTGGCTCGGCTTCGTCGACGCGACAAGCGTGGAGTTTCGGTTCGACCTCGCCGGCTGAGAGGAGCGAAACCGCAGAGGCCGCAGAGGGCGCAGAGGGAGCCCGGACGCTGGAGCGTCGCATCCTCTTGCGACGTTGGCAGGTTGAACGAGGCACCGCAGAGATCGCAGCGACGCAGACACCGGGAACCTGATTCACCGCAGAGGGCGCGGAGGTCGCAGAGGAAGCCCGGTCGCTGGAGCGTCGCACGTGAGTGCGACGTTGGCAGGTCGAACAAGGCGCCGCAGAGACCGCGGCGGTGCAAGTACCGGGGACCTGATTCACCGCAGAGGGCGCAGAGGCCACAAAGGAGGACTGGTTCGCCGTGGTATTGCACGTGAGTGGGACGTTGGCATGTCGAACAGCGCGCCGCAGAGATCGCAGCGGCGCAGATACCGGGAACCCGATTCACCGCAGAGGGCGCGGAGGTCGCAGAGGGAGCCCGGACGCTGGAGCGTCGCATCTTCTTGCGACGTTGGCATGTCGAACGAGGCGCCGCAGAGATCGCAGCAGGGCAAAAGTGCCGGGAACCTGACTCACCGCAGAGGCCGCAGAGGGCGCAAAGGCCAAAGAGGAAGACAAGTTCGCCGTGGCGTGGCACGTGAGTGCGACGTTGGCGTGTCGAGCAAGGCGCCGCAGAGATCGCGGCGGTGCAAGTGCCGGGAACCTGATTCACCGCAGGGGACGCTGAAGGCGCAGAGGAAGACAGGTTCGCTGGAGCGTCGCACGTGAGTGCGACGTTGGCATGTCGAACAGCGCGCCGCAGAGATCGCAGCAGGGCAAGTGCCGGGAACCTGATTCACCGCGGAGGACGCTGAGGGCGCAGAGGAAGACAGGTTCGCCGTGGTATCGCACGTGAGTGGGGATGTTGGCATGTCGAACAGCGCGCCGCAGAGATCGCAGCAGGGCAAGTGCCGGGAACCTGATTCACCGCGGAGGACGCTGAGGGCGCAGAGGAAGACAGGTTCGCCGTGGCGTGGCACGTGAGTGCGACGTTGGCATGTCGAACAGGGCGTCGTGACCGGGCTCACGAGTCAGCGTCCGGGCGACTCGATGGTCGGCCGCAGTTGCTCCGCGTCTTCTGTTCGCTACGCGTTGCGGGGTGTTGCGAGCTGTGCCCGGCGAGTGCAGAGGACGTTGCGCTTTCGCCCGTTCTCGGTCGTCTCTGCGCCCTCGGCGCGACGGCCTCCGCGCGCTCTGCGTTGCTCTTGTGCTCTGGGTTTTCCGAGCGCGCGGCTAGTCGACCATCCCGACGTCGTGGCCGCCCTTGTGGGCGCGCTCGAACACTTCCTCGATCCCGCCGGCCATGTAGAACAGCTGCTCGGGAAGATGATCGAGCTCGCCATCCACGATCAGTGCAAACCCGCGCACGGTGTCAGCGACCTTGACGTAGGCGCCGGGACGGCCCGTGAACTGCTCGGCGACAAACATGGGTTGGCTCATGAACCGCTCGATCTTGCGGGCGCGGCGCACGGCGAGCTGGTCGTCGTCGGACAGCTCGTCCATGCCCATGATCGCGATGATGTCCTTGAGGTCCTCATAGCGCTGCAGGACCTCGAGCGTCTTGCGCGCCACGCGGTAGTGCTCGGCCGTCGTGTACTGCGGATCGAGGATCGAGGAGTTGGACTGCAGCGGGTCGACGGCCGGGTAGATGCCCTTCTCGACGATCGCGCGCGACAACGTGATCGACGCGTCGAGATGCGTGAAGACGGTCGCCGGCGCGGGGTCGGTGAGGTCGTCGGCCGGAACGTAGACGGCCTGCACGGACGTGATCGATCCCTTCTTCGTCGACGTGATCCGCTCTTGCAGTTCGCCCATCTCGGTCGCCAGCGTAGGCTGGTAACCGACTTCGGACGGCATGCGGCCGAGCAAGGCTGACACCTCGCTGCCCGCTTGGGCGAAGCGGAAGACGTTGTCGACAAACAGGAGGATGTCCTTGCGCTCCTCGTCGCGGAAATACTCGGCCAACGTCACGCCGGTCAGCGCGACGCGGAAGCGGGCCCCGGGCGGCTCGTTCATCTGCCCATAGACGAGGGCCGTGTTCTGTAGGACGCCTGCCTCCTTCATGTCGAGGTACAGGTCGTTGCCCTCGCGCGTGCGCTCGCCGACGCCGGCGAACACCGAGTACCCGTGGTGTTCGTAGGCAATGGAACGGATGAGTTCCATGATGACGATCGTCTTGCCAACGCCCGCGCCGCCGAACAGGCCAATCTTGCCGCCCTTGGGAAACGGAGCGACGAGGTCGATCGACTTGATCCCCGTCTCGTAGATCTCAGTTCGCGTCTCTTGCTCGAGCATCGACGGTGCCTTGCGATGAATCGAGTAGCGCTTCGTCGTCGCAGGCGCGGGGAGTCCGTCGATCGGCTCGCCGACGATGTTCAGCATCCGCCCCAGGGTCTCGGGCCCCACGGGCACCGTGATCGGGCCGCCCATCGAGAGGACGGGCGTGCCGCGCGCCAGGCCGTCTGTCGAGTCCATGGCGATAGCGCGCACGATGTCGTTGCCCAGGTGGTCGGCCACCTCGAGCACAAGGTCTTGCTCGCCCTCGCGCTCGATGCGCAAGGCATCGTTGACGCGCGGCAGGCTTCCTCTCGGGAACCGAACGTCGACGACCGGCCCCCGGATCTCCGTGACCTTTCCTGCTGCGAGCTTCTCCGCCATGACGGTTCCTCCAGCCTCTGTCTAGTTCCCTCTCAGGGCCTCGGCGCCGCCGAGGATGTCGGCGATCTCCCGAGTGATCGACTGCTGCCGCGCCCGGTTGTAGGAACGCCGCAGGGTGTTGAGCAACTCCTCCGCGTTGTCGGTCGCGTTCTTCATCGCCTGGCGCCGGATGGCCTCCTCGCTCGTCTTCGTCTCGATCATGGCCGCGTACAGCTTGACGCGAACGTAGAGCGGGAGCGTGTGGGCGATGGCGGTCGCCAGGTCCGGCTCGACGAGCGCCTCGCCCGGCTCCGCCGCGACGGCCACCGGCAGGAGGTCCGTCACGGTGGGCTTCTGCGACAGATCAGAGACAAACCGCATGTACACCAAGCGAACCCGGCCCACCTCGCCGGCGAGGAAGAGGCCCATCGCCTCGTCGGCGATGCGGGCCGCGGCCTCCCACGTCGGCGGCTCGTAGACGTTGGCGTAGACGCGCAAGGGCTCGATCCCACGCCGCGCGAAGTAGGCGCGCGCCTTTTCGCCGCCGGCCAGGATCCGTGCGCCCGGCCCCGCCGCGACCAGTTCGTCCTCGGCCGCCTTGTTCAGTTCGCCCTTATAGCGCTCGCACAGACCGCGGTCGGAGTTGAGGACCAGCACGCCCGCCTTCTCCGGGCCGCGATCGACGCGGAGCGGGTGGAGCGGAGCGTCGGCCGCCTGCTGTCCGACTAGCTTTCGCGTAAACGCCTCGAGGTCGGCCACGTACGGGCGCACGTGGGCGAGCCGCTTCTTGAGCCGCGTGACCTTGGTCATCGCGATCGCGTTCATCGCGTTGGTGATTTGGGCGATGTCCTCGATATTCGAGATCCGCCCTTTGATCGCGCGAACGTACTGCGCCATTGCCTAGCCCCTCCTGCTCTCCACGCCCGGCATCGCTTGTCGGCGGAGGGCGATGTCCTCGAGTTTCGAGATCCGCCCTTTGATCGCGCGAACGTACTGCGCCATCGCCTAGCCCCTCCTGCTCTCCACGCCCGGCATCGCTTGTCGGCGGAGGGCGATGTCCTCGATACTCGAGATCCGCCCTTTGATCGCCCGCACGTCGTGAGTCACGGGCTACGCTCCGAACCGCTTCTTGAAGTCGGCGACGGCCTGATCGAGCTTGGCGCGGTACTCGGGCGTCAGCTGGCGCCGCTCGCGCAGCTCGCGCACGAGGTCCTCGCGTTGCTCGTGCAGGTACCGCAGCCACTCCTCCTCGAAGCGGCGAACGGCTCCCACCTCGATGTCGGCGAGGTGGTTCTGGACCGCGACGTAGAGCGACAGCACCTGGTCCTCGACTGGCATCGGCTTGTACTGCCCCTGCCCGAGGATCTGCATCAGCCGGTCGCCGCGCGCGAGCTGGGCCTTGGACTCGTCGTCGAGGTCGCTCGAGAACTCGGCGAACGCCTCGAGCTCGCGGTACTGCGACAGCTCGAGCCGCAGCTCGCCGGCGATCTGCGACATGGCACGGATCTGCGCCGCGCCGCCAACGCGCGACACCGAGTACCCGACGTTGATCGCCGGACGGACGCCCTGGTTGAACAGGTTGGTCTCGAGGTAGATCTGGCCGTCGGTGATGGAGATCACGTTCGTCGGGATGTACGACGTGATGTCGCCGGCCTTCGTCTCAATGATCGGGAACGCCGTGAGCGAGCCGCCGCCGCGATGCGCCGACGGCACCGGGCGCTCGTCTTCAAGCGGCGCGCCGTTTCCTGAGCCCTCGACGCGCCCGTGAAGGTCGGACAGGCGCACGGCCCGTTCGAGCAGGCGCGAGTGGGTGTAGAAGATGTCGCCCGGGTACGCCTCGCGGCCGGGCGGCCGCCGCAGCAAGAGCGCGATCTCGCGGTAGGCGACCGCGTGCTTCGACAGGTCGTCATAGACGATGAACGCGTCGTCGCCGCGGTAGGTGAAGTACTCGGCCATCGCGCAGCCAGCGTACGGCGCCAGGTACTGCATGGTCGCCGGCGTGTGAGCGTCAGCCACAACGACGATCGTGTACGAGAGCGCGTCGTGACGCGACAGCGTGTCAACAATCTTGGCAACCGTCGACGCCTTCTGGCCGATGGCCACGTAGACGCAGGTCACATCCTTGCCCTTCTGATTGATGATCGTGTCGAGCGCGATCGCCGTCTTGCCGGTTCGCCGGTCGCCAATGATCAGCTCGCGCTGGCCTCGCCCGATCGGCGTCATCGCGTCGACGGCCTTGAGACCAGTCTGAAGGGGCGTGTCGACGGGCTGGCGATCGATGACACCCGGCGCCTTCGACTCGGTGCGCCGCGTCTCGGTCGACGCGATCGGCCCCCTACCGTCAAGCGGACGCCCCAGCGGATCGACGACACGGCCGAGAAACCCCTCGCCCACCGGCGTCTCGAGCACGTGCCCGGTGCGACGAACCTCGTCGCCCTCCTTGACCTTCTCGGTGTCGCCAAACAGGGCGACCCCGACCGACTCCTCCTCCAGATTGAGGATGAGCCCGTACACGTCGTTCCCGAACGTCGCGATCTCCGAGGACATCGCGCGATCGAGCCCGTAGACGTGCGCGATCCCGTCGCCAACCTGGGCGACGACGCCGATCTCCTGGGTCTGGAAGTCGTACTGGAAGCCCCGCAGGTGCTCTTTCAGGACGGCCGCGATGTCGTCTTTGCGCGTCGTCATCTCTCCCCCGATGCTCCAAGCGTCTGATGCAGGCGATCGAGCTTCGCCTTGAGCGTGCCGTCCAGGGTTCGGCCCTCGATCTCGATGCGGACCCCGGCGAGCACGGCTGTGTCCACGCTCTCTTCGATCTTCACCTGCATCCGCAGCGCGCGGCCGAGCCGATCGGCGAGCTGCGCCCGCTCGTCGTCTGACAGCGCTTGCGCGGTGACCACGCGGACGCGCACGACGTTCTCCGACTCGGCGCGCACGGACAGGAACTCGCCAAGCACGAGGTCGCGAACGAGGAGACCGATGAGGTGGCGGAATCCGTCGCTCGCCTCGGGAAACGCCTCGCGCAGAACCTGCCCTGCCGGATCAGCAGCGTCCGGTGCCCGGTCGGTTGCCGCAGCCAGCTCGCGCAGCTCTCGTTCCAGCGCGTCGGTCGACTTCTCACGCGCCGCGAGCGTATAGAGGTCTTGCGCGATCTTCCGCGCGACGTCGCGAGATCTCACCGGCGCTCCCTCACCCCGTCGAGCGCGGCCTCATCGATCTCGGCCAGGAGCTGATCGAGGAGCTTGCGGTGATCGTCGATCCGCACCTCGCGCCGCAAGAGCTGCTCGGTGCCGAGCACGACCATCTCCGCGTACTGCGCCTTGAGGTCGGCGACCAGCTGCTCTCGCTCGTGGGCGACCTGCACGCGCGCATCGGCCAGGATGCGATCGGCCTCGCCCTTGGCGCGCTCTTTGGCCTCGACAAGGCCCTTCTCGGCGCGCTGCCGGGCCTCCTCAAGGATCTGGGCCGACTCTTTCTTCACCGCCGCGAGCTCGCCTTGGCGCGCCGCGACGAGCTCGGCCGCCTTCTCTTCGGCCGCCTTGGCCGTCGCCATCCGCGCGGCAATCAGGTCGCGGCGCCGATCGAGGTACTGGAGCGCCGGCCTCCACAGCAGCCAGCGCAGGAGAACCAACAGGACCGCGAACTGAAGCAGGGTGATGACGAGCGTCCAGTTGAAATCAATGATCCTACCCCACTCCACGCTATCCCTTCCTCTCTAGACGACGAACAACAGAACGATCGAGATGAGCAGCGCGTAGATCGCCGTCGTCTCGATCAAGGCGCAGCCGATGAGCATCGTGCTGAAGAGCGCTGGCCGCGACTCAGGCTGGCGCGCGATGCCATCGAGCGCGTGGGAGACGGCGTTCCCGAGCCCGAGCCCCGGGCCGAACGCCCCAATCCCCATGCACAGCCCGGCCGCGAGGTACTTGGCCACTTGCACCAAGTCCGCGCCGCTGATTCCCGCCGCTGCAGTCTGGGCCTCCTGAAGCATGCACCCTCCTAGTGTTTCTCGGTCGCCAAATTGATGTAGGCAACCGCCAGAATCGAGAAAACGAAGGCCTGAATCAGCCCGAACCCGATCCCAAAGACGATGCGCAACGCGATGGGAACGACGAACGGCTCGAGCTTGGCCATGACAATCGACACAAGGACCATCTCGGCGAACACATTGCCGAACAACCGGAACCCGTGCGACAGCGGACGAGCCACAACCTCGGACAGGATCATGAACGGCGACAGCCACCACGGGGAGAAGAACTCCTTCTTGTATCCGCGGAGTCCTTTGGTGCGGATCAGGAAGAAGTGGACGAGGACAAGGACCATGAGCGCCAGACCCAGTGTGACGTTGGGGTCGGTCGTGGGCGCTTCGAGTCCCGGGAGGAGCGAGAGCCAGTTCGACGCGAGGATGAACAGGAACAGGCTCGCGATGAACGGGAACATCTTCCGCCCGAACTCCTTCGAGCTAAAGTTCCCGAGAAGCTGGCTGTCCAGCTGCTCCATCACAAAGTCAAGCGCCGCCTGCGTGCGGGTCGGCTTGTCCTCGACGGGCTGCCGCAGCCCGCGCCGCAGAACCAGGGCGAGGGCGATCACGATGAGCGAGGCGATGGCGGACAGGACAATCGTCTTGGCGTCGACCTGGACGGTGAGGCCACCGATGTGCCAGGTAGCGATCTCTTTCTTGCCGAGATGCTCTATCAGCTTCCCGAGCTCTTCTCGCACGACGCCCCTCCCCCTGCCGCAGACCGCCGGAAGAGCAAGCTTAGCTGCGCCAGAGCCAATCCTCCACCCGCGCCGAGGAACGTCTCGCGTCCGAGCGCCACGGCGATCCACGCCAGGCAGAGCCCGAGGAGGAGGTACCGCCCGAGGCCAGACAGGATAGCCACGATCGCGCCCCGGCGCGGCGCTTCGCCGCGGGCGAGCGTTGCAAGCGTGACCAGGAGAAGCGCCGCATTCACAAGGTAGAGGGCGAGGCCGAGGCCCACGCCGAGCGCGGCGGCCCGCCAACCGACTGCGCAGAGAGTCGCCGCCAGCGCTCCGCAGAGGCCGAACGAGACGCCGACGCGCAGGGCGCCGGCGATCCCGGGAAGCCGCGGCAGACTCCGCATGGGTTGGGAGGCAGAGCTAGATCGTCTGGATCTGCTTTGCCTTCTGGTCGATGAGCGCGTCGACCGCCTTCGTGTTCTCATGGACCACCTCGTCGGTCTTCTCGCGGTACCGACGGTGGTCGTCTTCGGAGATCTGGCCGTCTTTCTTCATCGCGTCGAGCTTCTCGTTCGCCTCGCGGCGGACGTTGCGCAACGCGACCTTGGTCTCCTCGCCGCGCGTCTTGATGACCTTCGACAGCTCGCGGCGGCGCTCCTCGGAGAGCTTGGGCACCTTGATCCGCAGCACGTTGCCGTCGCTCGCCGGGTTGAGCCCCAGGTCCGCGGACAGGATCGCCTTCTCAACCGACCCCATCTGTGTCTTGTCGAACGGCTGGACCACGAGGAGGTTCGCGTCCGGCGCGGCGATCGTCGCGAGCTGCTTCAGCGGCATGCGGGCCCCGTAGTAGTCGACGACCACGTCCTCGACCATCGCCGGGTTCGCCCGTCCGGTCTGGACCTTCGCGAGGTGCTCCTTGAGCACGTCGAGGGTCCGCTTCATGTGCTCGACCATCTCCCGTTGCACCTGCTCTGCTGGCATGCGTCACCTCGTAGCGATGATTCTATGGGCGGCCCGAGAGACCGTCAACGCAGGATGCCGTGCGCCGCGACGTCTCACGCGTCCGGGCGGGCGACCAGCCGGTCAAGCTCCACTTGTTGCTCGGGGCGGACGACGGCCAGAATCTCGTCCACAGCCTGGAGCACCGTGTCCGCGCTCGGCAGGATGAGGTCGCCCTTGCGCAAGATGGCGACGAGGATGCAGTCGCACGGCAGGTCGAGGTCGCGCACGGCCTTGCCCGCAGCGACCGATCCCGGCGCGACCTTGACCTCGACGAGCGAGTACTGGCCGCGGCGCAGGTTGAGGAGCGTCATCATGTCGCCGACCGACATCTCCTCGGCGATCAGGGTCGCCATCAGGTTTGCCTGGTTCAGGGCGACGTCGACGCCCATGTCGCGCGTGAACAGCCACGCGTTGTCGGGATCGTTCACGCGTGCGATGACGCGCCGCACGCCGAACTCAAACCGCGAGATGGTCGAGACCACGAGGTTGTCCTCGTCGTCCGAGGTCACGGCCGCCACGACGTTGGCCTTCTTGATCCCCGCCTGCACGAGCACCTTGGGGTCGGCACCGTCGCCGGAGACGATCATCTCCGGCGGAAAGCGCAGCTTCAGCGGCTCGGTGATCTCGGGCCGCGGGTCGACGATGACCGCGTCGTGCCCACCGTCCCGGAGCAGTCCGGCGAGGTGCGCGCCCGTCTTTCCTCCCCCAACGATCAGGACGAACATGGTCGCCTCCTCTCCTAGACGATGGCCATCAAGCTCTCGAGCCGCGAGCGGGCCGTAGCCAGCACGCTGATCACGATTCGATCGCCGCTCTGGAACGTGGTCCCCGAAATGGGGATGAACGTCCCGCCCTTGCGCGCCACGCTGATGACCGAGATTTCGGACGGCACGTTGACGTTGTGCACCGTGCGCCCGACCCAGTGCGGCGGCACCTCCACCTCGACCAGCTCCACCTCGCCCGTGCCCAGGCTCTGCACGACGTTCAGCTCGCGATGTCCGAGGAGTTGGATGATCCGGCTCGCGCCCCACGCCGTGGAGGACACCGTCTGCAGACCGAGGCGCTGGTAGATCTCGGCGCGCCGCGGGTCGTAGAGCCGGGCCACGATCTTCGGCACGTTGAACGTGTTGCGCGCCACCCGCGCGATGACGATGTTGCGGTTGTCGCGCGCCGTGACCGCCGCCAGGGCGTCGGCCTGATCGGCGCCGGCCTTGGCGAGGACGTCACGGTCGAGGCCCGTTCCCGTCACCGCCTTGCCGCGGAACGAGGGGCCCAAGCGCTCGAAGGCGCGAGGGTCCACGTCGACCACGGTCACGTCTTGGCCGTCGTCGATGAGCTGGTGGGCGAGTTCGGTACCCATCCGCCCGCAGCCAACAATGATGACCTTCATCGCACCCTCCTCACGCGAGACGTGCGCCTGCCTTTCGGCGCGTGATACTCGCTACAGTAGAGCGTTTCTCCCCTTCCGCGACGCCCGCCCGTCCCGCCGGCCACGGAAACAGTCCGCGTCATCCTACCGCGCGCGTGTCCAGGTCTACCAGTCTGACTCACGTCCCACCTCCTGGCTCCGGGTGCGCCTCGGCGAGCGCCAGGCGCGCCGCCCGCCGGCGGTCGAGCGCGCGCACGACCGCCTTGCGCCCTTCCTCCGCGAGGAACATGATCGGCGGGTAGAGGAAGAGAATCCCCCAGTACTTGAGCGGCAGAGGCCCTTCCTCAAACAGCGCCTGGAATGGCGGCGCGTAGATCATGAGCGCGATGAGCGCCAGTTCGAACGCGAAGCCAAAGAGCAGGAAACGGTTCGAGAAGAACCCGGTCTTGAACACCGAGGATCGCTCCGTGCGGCAGGCGTAAGCGTTGCCGATCTGGGTCGTCACGACCCCGGCGTGGAACATCGACGTCGCGAGGACGTAGACCATGCCATCGTTCGACAAGAGCCTCTGTGCGTACGGCAGGAGGTCCGGGCGCGGCAGGTTGAACAGGTCGCGGTAGCCCATCGTCCACCAGAGGAAGAAGAAACCGGCAAAGCACAGCGCCGTCTGGATGCTCCCCAGCCATAGGAACGCGCGCAGGACGAGCTTGCGGTCGACGATGCGTTCCTTCGTGCCGCGCGGCGGCCGATCCATGAGCCCCGGCTCGGGCTTCTCGGTCCCCAGCGCGAGCGCCGGCACGAGGTCCGTGCCCAGGTCGACGGCCAGGATCTGCATCACCGTGAGCGCGAGCGGGATGTTGAACACAATCTGCAGGATGACCGGCCACGCCTCGGGCGTGTTGCTCGTGAAGATGTACGTCGTGAACTTGCGGATGTTGGCGTAGACGGCGCGCCCTTCCTCGATGGCGTTGACAATCGAGGCGAAGTTGTCGTCGAGCAGGATCATCGACGCCGCTTCCTTGGCCACGTCGGTTCCGGCGATGCCCATCGCCACGCCAATGTGCGCCTTCTTGAGCGCCGGGGCGTCGTTCACGCCGTCGCCGGTCACGGCCACGATCTCGCCCAGCTCTTTGAGCGCCGAGACGACGCGCAGCTTGTGCTCGGGCGCGGCGCGGGCAAAGATGACCTCGCCCTTGAGCGCCTCGCGCAACTCGGCGTCCGTCATCGCGTCGAGGTCCGCGCCGGTGACGAGGCGGGCGCCCTCTTCGACCATCCCGACGCGCCGTGCGATCGACTCGGCGGTGAGCCCGTAGTCGCCCGTGATCATGATGATGCGGATGCCCGCGCGGTGGCACTTGTCGACCGCCGCCGCCACCTCCGGGCGCGGCGGATCCTGCATCGCCAGGAGGCCGAGGAAGGTCAACTCCTGCTCGACCCACTGGATCGTGTAGCCGTTCGGCCGAATGGGCAGCGTGCGCCGCGCGATCGCCAGGACGCGCAGGGCATTGCGTGCGTAGGCGTCGTTGGCCGCCAGGATCTCGTCGCGCCGCTCGCGCGTCATCGGAACCTCGACCCCGTTGATCAGGATCGACGTGCACAGCGACAGCACCTCTTTCGGCGCGCCCTTGACGAATGCGATCTCGTCTCGGCCGCGCGGGTGGATCGTGCTCATCCGCTTGCGGGCCGAGTCAAACGGCAGCTCGCGCAGGCGCGGGTACTCGCGGGCCGCGTCCGCGTGCGTCACCCCAGCTTTCGCCCCCGCAACCACCAGCGCGGCCTCGGTCGGATCGCCGAGGATCGTCCACCCCTTCTCGCCTTGCGGCGGCACGAGCCGCGCGTTGTTGCACAGGATCGACGCCAGCGCCAGCTCGCGCAGGTCGCCCGGCGCCGCGTCCTGGTCCCCGCCCGTCGGGCGGAACTCGCCTTTCGGCTCGTAGCCGACGCCCGTCGCCGCAAGGCGGTGTCCCGAGATCCAGATCTCACGCACCGTCATTTCGTTCTGCGTCAGCGTTCCCGTCTTGTCCGTGCAGATCACCGTGCACGACCCGAGTGTCTCGACTGATGACAGTTTCTTGATCAGCGCGTTGCGCTTCGCCATCCGTTGCACGCCCATCGCGAGCGACAGCGTGACCGTCGGCAGGAGCCCCTCGGGAACGAACGCCACGACCATGCCCACCGAGAAGATGAACCCCTCGCTCAGCGGGCGACCGATGACGAAGACCGACAGGAAGAACAGCGCGACGCCGATCCCGAGGGCCATGCCCGTGACGAAGCGCGTGACGCGGTTGACCTCCTTCTGGAGCGGGGAGAGGTCCTCCTCGACCGTCTGCGTCATCCGCGCGATCTTGCCGAACTCCGTGTTCATGCCCGTGGCAAAGATCACGGCACGACCCGTGCCGGCGCTGACCGCCGTCCCGGCGAACACCAAGTTCGGGCGTTCCATGATCGAGAGACCCTCGCGCAGCGAGGCCTCCGCCGTGCGCCGCGCCGGCGTCGACTCGCCGTTCAGGGTCGAGAGGTCGACGCGCATCTCGTTTTCTTCGACCAGGCGCGCGTCGGCGCTCACGTGGTCGCCCTCCGAGAGGACGATGACATCGCCGGGCACCAACTCCTCGGCCGGAACCTTCGCCTCGTGGCCGTCGCGCACGGCGCGCGCGAACTGCGGCAAGAGCATCTTCAGCGCGTCCGCCGCCTTCTCGGCGCGAAACTCCTGCCAGAACGAGAAGATCGCGTTGATGACGATGACCGCCCAGATTGCCCAGCCGAGCTGCGGCATCTTGCCGATGAACGCCATCGCCCCGCCTGCCCACAGGAGGAGGGCCATCAGGTGCGTGAAGTTGGCGAGGAACTTCCGCCACAGGGGCTTCCCTTTGATCGTCTGGATCGCGTTCGGACCGTGCTTGGCCAGACGCGCGGTCGCCTCGGCGGTCGAGAGACCGTCTTCCGACGTGCCTGCCGCCGCGTAGACGTCCGAGATCTGAAGCGTGTAAGGACGGAGAGCTTGGTTTTCCGGCATCGAGACTACGTACCCGCCCAGTGTGCGCGCGTACCGTGGCTCCTTGACGACCCTGGGAAGAGGACGAGCCCACCCTCGGGTGGGCTCTGTGGTAGGTCCATCCTTCCGTGAGGCAGCATCCTACTGCTCGGATCTTCAGGTGTCAACTCAGTTGGCGGCGGCGGGGCACGGCTTCGCGGTTTCTGATCCGCCCTGGCCCGCGGCGGACATCTGCGGGCGCTTCGTTCATGGCGGGTGCAAGAGACCCGCCGGGCGGCCCGACCGCGATGGCTCGCGGGGGTACGGGAGCCACGCTCCGACATATCTCGCGCGCGGTGCGCGATCCCTACAGAACATGGCGGGTGCGTAGCTCCTCTCGGCCTTCGTCCGCGCCCTCGCCGGGCTTCGCGACGCCGAACGCGCCACCGTGGTCCTGGCAAACGGAGCCACCGAGGGCTCGGCGAGACGACCGTGGGCCGGAGAGGGATCTCCGTGCATCGCGGCAATGCCACGCAGCTCGCGTTCTAGCGCGCTCTGGCGGCGCGGCCCCATCATGGCCTCGTTGTTGGCACAGTCTGATCCTGCGTTGGCATCTGGCCTCGCCGCCCGCCGGGGCATGGGAGCGGCTGAACGCAGGAGAACGTCTTCCCATAAACACTCAGCCAGAGGGGCCTTGACTTGTCGTGCCTATTCGTATATTTTGACTCGATGTCGAGATATACGAAGACGCGACTCCCCGAGGCGGCCAAGCCTCATCACTTCAATCAATCCCTTGACCGGGGTCTACGGATCCTTGATCTCTACAGCCGCAGCGCTCCCGCGCTCTCCGCAAAGGAAATCGCGGAGCAGCTCGACATCGGCGTGACAACCCTCTACCCATTTCTCCACACGCTCGTCGCCCACGGCTACCTGGAGATGGACGACCGCAAGAGATACCGCCTGGGACTGAAGCTGCTCGAACGCGTGGGAGAGATTGAGAGCGTCTACGACGTCCGCGGCGTTGCGCGGGAGCACATGACGAAGCTCAGTCGGTCGATCGCGGCCAACGCGCGTCTCGGCGTCCTCTACGGCAACGAAGTGCTCTACCTCGAGCAAGAGGAAGGCGGCCCGGCGGCCAATGCGGTTCTGAGAGAGGTCGTGGGACTCCGCGTGCCGAGCCACTGCACGGCCCTCGGCAAAGTGCTTCTCGCGTTTCTTCCCGAGGGCGACCAGGCGTCCGTCCTCGCGGGACTGCCCTTGCCCCAGATCACAGAACACACGATCACGAGCCGCGACCGCCTGCGCGCGGAGCTCGCTCTCGTCCGAGAGCGAGGCTACGCACTGGAGATCGAGGAACTGCAGCCGGGCAGCGCGTGCGTCGGAGCTCCAATTCGCAGTTCGAGCGGCCGGGTGGTCGCGGCCATCAGCGCGTCGGTCTTTGCGTCGCGGGCTTGTGGAGAGGAACTGCCTCGCGTCGTGGAGGCGGTCACGGACGCCGCCGACGCGATCTCCGTGAGGCTAGGGCACCCCATCACGCGATCGCAGGCGGAGGATCCAAAGTGCGCTGACTGCCGATACGGAAGTGGAGGCCCAAACTAGGTCCGCAGGCAGAGGAGGCCAGATGGTGACAAAGTACTTCCAGAAGGTGGGCTCCGCCGACGGAGCGAACAAACTGCGAGACAATCCCTGCCAGCTCCTCGACTTCATGAGGATCTTGCTCCCTGCCGGCGGATCGTACGAAGGCGACACCGCAGGACACGAGGCGCTGTTCGTGGTCTTGTCCGGCCAGGCGCGCGTGCGTGCTGCCGGCGCGGACTTCCCAAACGTCGGAGGGCGGGCCAACGTCTTCGCGGGCAAGCCGCACGCAGTCTACCTTCCGCCTCGTTGTCGATATCAGGTGGATGTCCCGAGCGGAGGACCGGGCTTCGATGCCGCTCTCGCCATGGCGAAGGCGGAGGATGGATCGGCACCCTTTCACGTCGAACCAGACGCCATCCGTTCGGGCAAGTGGGGAATCTCCAACTTCTCCAGAACGTATCACCAGATCCTCGTCCACGGGCAGCATCCTGGGCACAAGGTCAGTCGACTCATCGCGGGCGAGACGTTCACGCCGTCAGGCAACTGGTCGACGTACCCGCCGCATCGGCACGAGAAGGACGACCCGCCGCGCGAAGCGTACATGGAGGAGATGTACTACTTCCGCGTCGCTCCGTCCGACGGCTGGGGCCTCGCGCGGTACTACACCGACGACCGCCGGATCGATGATGCGTACACCATCGAGGACAACACGATCCTCATGATGCCGAACGGGTACCACACCGTGACCTCTACGCCCGGGTACACCACCTACTACCTGTGGTTCCTCGGCGGGAACACGCGCGTGCAGGCGGCGTTCGAAGACCCCCATCTGAGCTGGGTCGGGCGGACGATTCCCATGATTCGGAACATCGAGGAGAACCTCTCATGATCCTCGATCGGTTCCGTCTCGACGGCCGGGTGGCCATCGTCACAGGAGCGGCACGCGGACTCGGTCAAGGGATGGCGGTCGGCCTGGCTGAAGCAGGCGCCGACATCGTCGCGGTCGATGTGCTCTCACCCCTGGCCGAAACCCACCAGCTCGTGGAGGCCGCCGGTCGGCGCTTCGTGGAGGTCAAGGCCGACCTGTCTACGACGGCCGACATCCCTCGCATTCTGGGTGCAGCAAAGGACGCCTTCGGCCACCACGACATCCTGGTCAACAACGCGGGGATCATCCGCCGCCACCCGGCACACGAGTTTCCTGTCGAGGAGTGGGACCTCGTGATGAACGTCAACCTGCGGAGCCTGTTCTTTCTGACCCAAGCGTTCGGCCGCGCGCTGATTGCCGAGAAGAGGCCGGGGAAAGTGATCAGCGTCTGTTCCATGCTCTCGTTCTCCGGCGGCGTGTTTGTCGCTCCGTACACGGCCAGCAAGAGCGCCGTGGCCGGGATCACGCGCTTGCTGGCGAACGAGTGGGCTCCCTACGGGATCAACGTGAACGGCATTGCCCCCGGATACATGGCGACCGACAACACCGCGCCGCTCCGGGCAGATGCCGGTCGCAGCCAAGAGATTCTCGGCCGGGTTCCCCTGGGGCGTTGGGGAGAGCCCAACGACCTGCAGGGAGCCGCCGTGTTCCTGGCTTCGAGCGCGGCCGACTACATCACCGGGACGATTCTGCGCGTGGACGGGGGGTGGCTGACGCGATGAGCGGAGTCATGGACCTGGTAACGTTCGGCGAGGCCCTCGTGCGGTTGTCGCCACCGAACTGCGCCCGTCTGGAGTCTGCCTCCCTGCTCGATGTCCACGTCGGCGGATCGGAGCTGAACACGGCCGTGGCTGCTGCGGGCCTGGGACTGTCGACGCGCTACGTGACGCGCCTTACCCGTAACGCGCTGGGCAAGATGGTGGAGCGCGTTGCCCGCTCCTGTGCCGTCGACACATCGCACATCGCCTGGACGGACGGCGACCGAGTAGGCCTGTACTTCACGGAGTTCGGCGCGGCCCCGCGGGCTAACTCGGTGCTTTACGACCGGAAGCACTCGGCCATCGCCGGGATCACGCCGGAGTCCGTCGATTGGAAGAGCGCGTTGGCTGGAGCGCGGGTGTTCCACACCTCGGGCATCACGCCCGCCCTGTCGCCTAGCGCGACCTCCACAACCCTCGCCGCCGTCAAGGCGGCCAAGGAGCTGTGTGTCGCAGTCTCTGTCGATCTCAACTATCGAGCGCGGTTGTGGTCTGAGAGGGACGCCCGCGCGGTGATGACGCAGATCGCCGAGCAGGCCGACATCCTGTTCACGACGGAGGAGGACACCGCGCGGGTCTTCGGGATCCGCGAGACGTCCTACGATGATGTGGCGCGCCGCCTGGGGCGGCAGTTTGACCTGCGCGTCGTCGTGATCACGCTGCGCGAGACGCCTTCCGTATGGCACAACACGTGGAGCGCGGTAGCTTACGACGCTGAGCTCGACGAGATCTGCCGCGGCCCGCGCTACGACATCGAAGTTGTCGACCGCATCGGCGCGGGCGACTCCTTCGCCGGGGGATTTCTCTACGGGTACCTGACGAGCGGAACGAAGGCCGGGCTGCGATACGGCACCGCGCTCTCCGCGCTCAAACAGACGATGCCGGGAGACATCGTCTACGCATCGCGCGAGGACGTGGAACGGTTGCTGCAGAGTGGCGATCTGAGGATCCAACGATGAGCGAGCGATCGCGCGGTCAGCAGAGAACGGCGCTCCCAGAGGCACGGCCGACGTGCGGATGCGGGTCGGCCCTCCGTCGCGAGCAACCGAACTGGGCGATCGCATGCCAGCACTCATAACACAACGGAGCGTCGCACCGTGCAGGGCGGCGCGTGGGGGAGGTGATCCCAGCTCGAACGAAGCGGGTCTGCCCGCAAGCGGAGCCCGCTACGCAGGATGCGACGCATGTGTCGGTACGGGAGAGCAGAACTCCCAAGGAGGTCAAAGATGGTTCGGAGCAAGGGGCTAGGTTTCGCAATCTTGGTCGGTCTTGTGGTCGGGCTGGTCGGTTTCTCGGCGTGGGCTGACACCTACACGTTCACGTTTGGCCACGCGCAGCCGCTGACGCATCCGCGGCATCTGTCCATGCTGTTCTTCGAGCAGCTCGTGGAGGAGGCGTCGCAGGGGAGAATCCAGGTAGAGCTGTTCGGGGCGGCCGTCCTCGGGAGCGAGGCGGAGCTCATGGACATGGTGAAGTTGGGCACGATTCAGGGAACACGCGGCGGCGCGTTCCAGAAGGCGAGCAACAAGTACATCCTGATCACGCTGCCCTTCCTCTTCGCCAATGTGGATCAAGCACTAGCGCTCGTTCGCAGTGATGTGGGGGCGAGCATCAACGAGGCGTCCTTGGCGAACGGCTACTACGTCCCCGCCCTCGGACTGGCTGGCGGGTTCCGGCAGATCACGAACGTCGTTCGGCCGATTGAGACGCCCGCGGACATCGCCGGGATGAAGATCCGCGCTCCGGGCATCGAGTCGATCGTCAAGACGTTTGAGGCCCTCGGTGCCGTGGTGACGAGCATCCCGTACAACGATACGTACATGGGGCTGAAGACCGGCGTCGCCGATGGTCAGGAGAACCCGTGCTCGAACATCGTCGAGATGAAGTTCTATGAAGTCCAGAACTACATGACGGTCGTCAACTACCAGGTTCACCCAGATCCTTTCTTCGTGAACCCGGCTTGGTACAACAGCCTGCCGGCTGATCTCCAAGCCATCTTCGACGCCGCGGCGGCCGCGACCATGGCCTACAGCGACTCGATCTGGTTGGCGAAGGAGGACGGGTATCGGGCCTTCCTCGAGACGCAACTCGAGACCAACGTCGTGACCGATGAGAACCGCCCGCTGTTCATCAACCAGGTGGCTTCTGTGTGGCAGTACTTCATTGACAAGGGGTACTTCACCCAAGCGGAAGTCGACGCCGCGGTGGCGATCGCGTCCGGCATCTAGCAGGAGTTCGGCGCTGCCGCGCGCGTGCCATGCGCGGCAGCGCCTCTCTTCGATCCGCGAAGGAGGGCGCTGGTGATTGCGTGGCTGAACCGCATCAACACAGCGGCGACCAAGGTTCTGGAGGCTTTGATCGCCCTGGTCTTCTTGGCGATGTTCGTGCTCATCGCGGTCTTGGTGATCCAGCGCTACCTCTTTTCCTCTGGTCTTTTCGGAGGCGATGAGCTTCTCGAATACCTGTTCATCTACACGAGCACGATCGGCGCGGCCGTGGTGCTGGCAAGACGCGAGCATGTCGGCATTCCAGTCTTCTGGCAGCGGATGAAGCCCTGGGCGCGAAAGGCGTTCGACACGACCAACCACCTCGTGATCATGGTCCTGAACGTGTACATGCTGATCCTGAGCCAGAAGTGGATCGCCGGCGTCGGGGGAAGCCTGTCGACCATGCTCCGGATTCCCATGTGGGTGGTGGAAATCGCCCTGCCCATCGGATGTGGGCTGACGGTGCTGTATGGCCTGCTCAACATCCTCGGGTCCGCGCCCCGCCGCGACGCGGACGGAGGCTGCGCATGATACTCCTTCTCGCCAGCCTCCTCGTCTTGCTTGTCATCGGCGTTCCGATCGCCTACTCCCTCGGTTTCTCGGCCCTCCTGTACTTCCTGGTCGAGCGGCCTCAGCTCTTGCTCGTCTTGCCGCAAAGGGTGTTCTCGGGCCTTGACTCGTACGCGATGATCGCTCTACCGCTCTTCTGCCTCATGGGGCTCCTGATGAACGAGTCAGGCATCACAACGCGGCTGATCAACTTCCTCATGGTCTTCGTCGGACGCCTTCCGGGAGGCCTCGCGCTCGTGAATGTCCTCGACAGCATGGTGTTCGGAGGCATCTCCGGGTCTTCGGTCGCCGACGTCGCATCTCTCGGGACGGTGATGATCCCGGCGATGGAGAAGAGGGGGTATCCGAAGGAGTTCGCGGCCGGGATCACCGTTGCCACAGCCACGATGGGCATGATGATCCCGCCAAGCATCCCGATGGTCATCTACGCCTTCGTCTCACAGGAGTCGGTCGGCAAGCTGTTCCTGGCGGGGGCGATTCCCGGGGTCTTGGTGGGCGTCCTCATGTTCGCCCTAACCATCGGCATCTCGGCACGGCGCAAGTACCCGGTGGAGGCCGCCGGCCTCACCCTCAAAGAGGCCGCCCGGAGGATCGTGTCTGCCCTTCCCGCCGTCCTCATGCCGGTGTTCGTCGTCGGGGCCGTCGTGCTCGGAGTCACCACCGCGACGGAATCGGCCGGCGTCGGCGTCCTCTACGCGCTCATCGTCGGCGTGTTTCTCTACCGCGGACTCAAGCTTCGGGCGATCCCGCGGCTCCTGATCCAGAGCGTGCGCATGAGCGCCGCGGTCATGATCATCATTGGGTTCTCGCAGCTCTACGTCTGGATCCTGGCAATCGAGAAGGTGCCTCAGATGGTCACTTCGTTTATCTCGGGTCTCGACCTTCCGGTCTTCGCGATTCTGCTGATCGTCGATCTTGTGATCTTGGCCATTGGCACGTTCGTTGACGTC
Source organism: Candidatus Bipolaricaulota bacterium (assembly GCA_041302525.1). GTDB lineage: Bacteria > Bipolaricaulota > Bipolaricaulia > UBA7950 > UBA9294 > CAIOGO01. The sequence goes on from JBFYQX010000052.1 coordinate 63,787, forward strand.
GGGCCGGCGATCATTCTCCTCTGCCCGATTCTTCTCCCGGCGATGACCGCCATCGGGGTCTCGCCGATTCAGTTCGGCGCCATGATGATCACGGGAATGGCCGTCGGGCTCGTGACCCCGCCGGTGGGCATGTGCTTGAACGTCGCGTCGGTCATCTCGGGGATCAATATCTTCAGGATCTTCCGGGGCGCCTTGCCCTTCATCATCATGAACGTCATCGTCCTGATCTTGATCACGCTCGTGCCCTGGTTCTCCCTGTGGTTGCCGAACCTGCTGATGGGCGGATGAGCGTGACGAGGGCGCGAAGGGCAACGTCCACTCGCGCGCAAAGAACGAACAGCAAGGAGGTCGCATGTTTGGAGAGCTGGAACACGTAGGAATCGCCGCCAAGGACGTCGCTGCCTTGTCGCAGTGGTACGTCGACGTGCTGGGTTACCAAGTCGCCTATCGCGATCCGAAGACGGGAACGCAGTTCGTCAAGCACGGCGCCCGCAGCCTGCTTGAGATCACGCCAGCCAGCGATGCGCCGCGCAAGGACCGCGCGATGAAGGACGCAGGGCTGATCCATCTCGCCATCTGGACCGACAACTTCGACCGCGACTACGCGAAGCTCCAAGAGAAACGCGTGAAGTTCGTCTCGCCCGTCGACGAAGAGAAGGGAGTCAAGAAGGTCGTCTTCTTCGAGGACCCCGAGGGGAATCTGCTCCATCTGATGTGGCGACCCAAGCCGCTGGGATAGGCTTGGTCGTGCTAGCCCGTGGGGCGCTCGCCGGCCCAGAGGCGGCGCCCCGTTCCCGTCATCGCCAGCGACAAGCTCGAGAGGGGCGTGAAGGATGGTTGCGACAGGGTGCGAACAGGCTCTCGCGCGCATGCTGCGGGAGCGGATCGTCGCGGTCGTGCGGCTCGACGACGCGGACCAAGGCCTCGACGTTGCGCGAGCGCTCGTGGCCGGCGGCGTGACGCTCATCGAGATCGCGCTTACGACGCCAGACGCCGTGGACCTCATTGCGCGGTTGCGAAAGTCCGTTCCCCAGGCCATGGTCGGCGCGGGCACGGTACTCACGATCGCCGATCTTGAGGCGCTTCGCTCGGCAGAGCCGGAGTTCGCCGTCTCGCCCATCCTCGACGCCGTCGTGGTTCGCCGTGCTCAGGAGCTTCGCCTGCTCTTCTCGCCCGGCACCTACTCGCCGACCGAAGCCTATGCAGCGTGGCAGCTGGACGTCCCCATCATCAAAGTCTTCCCCGCCGCGCGGCTTGGCCCCAAGTACATCTCGGATCTCAAGGCGCCGATGCCGTTCCTTCGCCTGATGCCAACCGGCGGAGTTGACGACTCGACGATCCGCGAGTTCGTCCGTTGCGGAGCCGATGCCGTCGGCGCCGGTGGGTGGCTCGTCGACGCACAGGCAATCGCTCGCGGCGAGTGGTTGACCCTGACCGAGAAGGCGCGACGACTCGTCACCGCGCTCAGCTAGACGCCTCCGAGCGTGGAGCTGAGGGTTCCTTCAGCGCCTGCGCTCGCCCGTGGCCGCGCGCTTTGCGGATTCCAGCACGTTACGGGAGCAGCCGCGCGTTGCAGCGGAGCACGTGCCCCGTAGATCGCCGCATCATGCAATCCTGCATTCGAAATGCAGGATTGCACACAGATGACAGAGTGGAAACCAGACGCACGTTCAGCGCCATCGAGGCCAGACCGTCCGCAATGTCACGCCCGGCGATGGCCGACGCCATCCTGCGCCTCAAGCGCGACCTCGGTGATCGCGTTGGACCCAGCTACGTTGTCCACCCGGCCAAGTCCGCCTGGCCGCTCGCTCCCAGCGTCACGGCCATCCCCGTTCTCGGCGCTGTGACTCGCCGTCCGGCGATCCGACTATGCCCCGCCCCCACCAAGCGCAGGCAGCTGCCCATTGATGAGTGTGAGAGACTGACAGGTCCAACCGACGAGGAGCCCTGGGACAGGCTCATCCCCGCGCCAGCGGCGTCTCACTGTCCGGCTCGTTCGCTGTCAACTGCAGATTCGCGCAGCAAGAAAGAGCCACGCGAGGGAGGCGGGAGGACGCCTGCGCCGGGGAATCAGCGCCACTGATCGTGAGAAGTCAGTCGCCGTTCCTGCGATCAGGCCCGGAACTCCAGTCTCTCCGAGCTGGCCGGTTCAAGTCCCGCCAGGCGTACCAGACGGGACGCTCCTCCGACGTTTGAGCCGACTGGCTCTGTTCCTAGGGCTGGCTGAGTAGAGCCCGTCAGAAACGAACATCGCCAGACTCTGGTGGAGGCGAGCGGATTCGAACCGCCATCCTTCCGCGTGCAAGGCGGACGCTCTCCCAGTTAGAGCTACGCCCCCAAGTCGGGTCAGGAACGCTATTATACTGATCGGCGCCCCGTGTTCCACGCGCGGTGCGGCGGTGGGGCTTCGCTGGATGGCGCTTTGAGGGGCCGGCTGGCGCCGCTACCATCCTGTCGCGATGAGCGACCTCCTGGACCGCAAGCTGGCCGACCTGCCGACGACGCCGGGTGTCTACCTGATGAAGGATGCCGCCGGGGCGATTCTCTACGTTGGCAAGGCCGCGTCGCTGCGTTCGCGCGTGCGGTCGTACTTCCAGTCGCCCGACGGCCTCTCGCCGCGCATTCAGGATCTCGTGGCCGAGATCGCCGACTTCGAGGTGATCCACACGGCGACGGAGTCCGAGGCGTTCTTGCTCGAGGACGCGCTCATCAAGCGCCACCAGCCGCGGTTCAACGTGCGGCTGCGCGACGACAAGCGCTATCCGTACCTGCGCATCACGGACGAGCCGTTCCCGCGCGTCCTCATCGTGCGCCGGCGGCAGTCGGACGGCGGCCGCTACTTTGGCCCGTTCACGAACGCGAAGGCGATGCGCGCGACCTTGAAGCTGGCCCAGAAGCTCTTTCCGATTCGCACCTGCGCGCTGGACCTGCCGCTCAAGACGCCACGGCGCCCGTGCCTCAACTTCGACATTGGCCGCTGTCTGGGACCGTGCGCGGGCAACGTGTCGCGCGAGGAGTACGAGGCCGCTGTGGATGGAGCAGCCCTGTTCCTCGAGGGGCGCGTGGACGGGCTGGCCCGGCAGCTTCGCGCGGCCATGGACGATGCCGCGGCCCGTCAGGAGTACGAACGCGCCGCCAGTCTGCGCGATCGGCTCGACGCCCTGGCGCGGACGGCTGAACGTCAGTCGGTCGTCCTGGCCGACCTTGCGGACCGCGACGCGATCGGGCTCGCGCTCGGAGAGGGCCGCGCCTGCGCGCAGGTGTTCCTTGTGCGTGAGGGGCGGATGGCGGCGCGGGAGACCTTTCACCTGCGGACTCCCGCAGCTGCGAGCGAGGCGGACGTCCTTGACTCGTTCCTGACGCAGTACTACGCGCAGGCGACGACGATCCCGCGCGAGGTGCTCCTGCCGACCGAGATCGAGGACGCGGCGGCGATGGCGGCGTGGCTCGGGTCGCTACGAGCGGGCGCGGTGCGACTCGTGGTCCCGAAGCGCGGCGACAAGCGCGCGCTCGTCCTCCTCGCAGCCGACAACGCACGCTTCGCGCTCAAGGCGAGCGAGAAGGAGGACCTCGTGCGCGCGAATGCGGCCGAGGCGCTCGTCGAGCTGGCCGAGGCGCTGTCACTCGCCGCGTACCCGCAACGCATCGAGGCGTTCGACATCTCGAACACGCAAGGCCAGGAGGCGACCGGATCGATGGTTGTGTTCGAAGGCGGACGGCCGCGGCGCGATGCCTACCGCCGGTTCAAGGTCCACATCTCGGGGAAGTCGGACGACGTCGGCATGATGCGCGAGGTCGTGCGCCGGCGTTTTCGGCGCGGCTTGGCCGAGCTGGCCGATCCGACGGTGGCACGCGGCAAGTTCTCGGAGCTGCCCGACCTCGTGCTCGTCGACGGTGGACGAGGGCAGCTGAACGCCGCCCTGGCCGCGCTCGACGAGCTGAACGTCGAGGGCCTCGACGTGGTTGGCCTGGCCAAGAGGCAGGAGGAGATCTACGTGCCGCGCCTGGACGAGCCGGTCTCGCTCGCCGCCGACAGCCACGCGCTCCTGCTCCTGCGCGCCGTGCGCGACGAGGCGCACCGCTTCGCGGTCAGCTATCACCGCCGGCTGCGGACGCGGCGCAGCCTGGGCTCGGCGCTCGACCTCGTGCCAGGCGTCGGACCCAAGCGAAAGAGCGCGCTCGTCAAGGCGTTTGGGTCGCCCGACCGCATCTTGGCCGCTTCGCCCGCGGAGATCGCCGAGAAAGCCGGGCTGTCTGTCACGCTTGCCGAGCGGGTCAAGGCGACGCTCGCTGGCGTGGCGAAGAAGTAGGCCTCTCTCGACTGCGCGGCAGCGCGAGCCTACGCGTCGCGTCGGGGCACAAGGCCCACATCCATCCCCAGCGCCTCGGCGATCCGGCTGAGGGTCCTGTGGTTCATGTTGGGCTGGGCCGCACTCTCGACGCGTGACACCATCTGTTGCGTGACCCCCGCCTTCTGCGCGAGGTCGCTCTGGGACAGGCCGAGACGCACACGAGCGGCATGGATATCGTAAGCAATGCGAAGCCTCGCCTTCTCGCGCTGAAACCCCTCGGCGAATGCGCGGTCCTTTAGTTGCAGGGCGAGATATTCGCTATGCGTCTTCACCATGTCTTTCAAGCCAGTCCTCTCGACACCGCAGGGCGCGGCGCATCTCGGCAGGCGGAACCTTCGCGCCTGTCCCTTGGGACGTCTGCGTCAGGACGATGTCGCGCCAATGGTAGGAGTAGTGAGGAACCCTCCGCGGCGTCCGCATCACCATGCTACATCGTTCTTGGCGTACTTCGAAACGGCTCGGGGCGGGCTCAGATGCGTCGTGTCTGGTCACGCCATTGCGGCGCGCGAGACCCGTTGGCCATAGGAGTGACCTGATATGGAGGCGGCAGGCAGCCACTCATATACTCGCCAGCATTCAAGGGAGGCCAAGACCATGCAGCCAGTCGATCTCTTGCGCGAGTTGTCCGACGCCTTCGGCGTCGCGGGATTCGAGGACGAGGTTCGCGACCTGATCAAGGAACGCGTCGCGCCGTTTGTGGACGACGTCGTCGTCGATGCGCTGGGCAACGTCATCGCCGTGCGCAAGGGCAAGGACGAACGCGTGCTGATGCTCGACGCGCACATGGACGAGGTCGGGTTCATCGTCAAGTGGGTCGACGACAAGGGGTACGTTCGGTTCGCGCCGCTCGGCGGTTGGGACGAACGCATCGTCGGCGGGCATCGCGTCGTGCTGCGAACGCGCCAGGGCGCGAAGCGGCTCGGCGTGATCGGCTCGGCGCCGCCGCACATCCTCTCGGCCGACGAACGCTCAAAGCCGATCCCGATGGACAAGATGTTCATCGACGTCGGCGCGACGTCTCGCCAAGAGGCCTCCGCCCTGGGCGTCGAGATCGGCGACCCGATGACGATCCACTACCCGTTCGCCGAGATCGCCGACGGCTACGTCACGGGCAAGGCGCTCGACGACCGCGCCGGATGCGCGACGCTGATCGAGGCGGCACGGCGGCTGGCGGACGTCAAGCTGCCGATGACCACAGCGTTCTCGTTCGTGTTCGGCGAGGAGCTCGGCCTTCGTGGCGCGACGACGGCCTCGTTCCACATCGACCCCGTGCTCGCGCTGGCCGTGGAAGGCACGATCGGCGCGGACATGCCCGGGATCGCCGAAGAGAGCCAGCCGACGCGGCTGGGCCGCGGGCCGGCGGTCAGCGTCGCCGACCGCTCGATCGTCGTCTCGCCCAAGGTCGTGCGCGCCATCGAGGCGCTCGCCGACAAGCACAAGATCCCGTACCAGTACAAGCTTCCGACCTACGGGTCAACGGACGCGGGCGCCATTCACCTGTCGCGCGGCGGCGTACTCGTCGGCATCGTCTCGGTGCCGTGCCGGTTCATTCACTCGCCGGTGTCGACGCTGCGGGTTGCGGACTTTGAGAACACGATTCGGCTGGTGACCGAGTTCACGCGAACCGCGCCGAACGGACTGCTCTAGAGCCAGAGCCGGCAAGCACACCGCAGAGGACGCGGGGCGCGCAAGGGCCCAGGGGCTGTCGCGCCAAGAGCATCCCGGTTCTCAACCCGGAGAGACGGAAGGTCTGTGC
>JBFYQX010000067.1:0-10376 GCA_041302525.1 Candidatus Bipolaricaulota bacterium
TGGCGCTGACGCGGGCCAAGGATTACCTCTACGTGGCGTGGCCTCTCCGTTACTACCACAAGTGGTACGCGCTCGGCGACGGGCACAGCTACGCCCAGCTCTGCCGCTTCTTCACCCAGGACGTGCTGGCCACCGTCGAAGAGGTCACCCTCACGCGCCCGGAGGAGAAGGACGACCCGGGGTCGTTCTACGACCCCGACGCCGACATCCGCCAGCGGATGCGCGACATGTGGGAGTAGGCTACGCTACGCCCCGACGGCCGCGAGGGACGGCTCGATCAGTTCGTCCATCCCGCCCACCCCCTTGGCTGATCGGCTCGCTGCAGAGACCCCGGTAGCAGGACCCTTTGGTCGTCAGCCCGAACTGCGCCGGAACGAGTCCTCGCTCGGCGAGGGCTGCGGCGATGTAGTCGTCGGGCCGCGCGGAGGTCAGCCACTCCAGGACGCCCTCCGCAGCCTTCTCTGCGCTGTATCCGAGGTCGGGCACGAGGTGTGCGGCGAGCCCTCGGGCGCTACGGATCAGGTTGCACGCGTGTCCAGCTGCGCCCTGCAGCAGTGCGTAGACGTAGGATGGTCGCCGCAGCGAGGGACCACGAACGCGTTCCGCGCGTTGGTATCGCGGGCGTCTGCCCGAGCCGGGCGGCGCGCGTCGTCCACCAGCCGAGGACGTCGAAAGCGACGGCAGTGATCGAAGAATCCAGTACGCTGTTCTGCTCCCCTCCAGTGGGACGATCGTCACGCGGAACGTGTCCGCTGCGCCCGACTGGGTCCTCGCCTGACTCCACTCGACGAGCGCCAGGCCGCAACCGCCGGCACAGGCATCCGTTGCCTCATGTCTTCTCCTCACAACGAGTCGTCAGCATCGAGCGCGGCGATGGAATGGAGGCGGCGCCGGCTTGAAGGCCGCGCGGATGTGAACGGGTGACGCCCGACGCGTACCCTCGTCTTTGGGAGGTCGACAATGTGGAGCCCGGCCATCGTCCTCGCGCTGGCGGCGTCGGCGGCGTGGGGGATCGGAATGACGGCGGCGACTCCGGCGCTCCGCCATGTCGACCGGCTGACGTTCCTCGTCGTTCGCTGGGGGCTCGTGGCCGCATTCGCCCTCGTCTACGCCGTTGCCGTGGGCCGGCTCGCCATTCCGTCCGCAACCGCGGCCCTCTGGGCCGTGGCCGCCGGCTTGCTGGACGCCACGGCCGGCGGCTTTTTCTATGTCCTGTCGCTCGAACGCGGCGCGACCTACCAGGCGACCACGCTGTCGAGCACCGCGCCGCTGTGGGGCGTGTTCGGCGCGGTCCTCTTCCTCGGCGAGCCCTTGCGGTGGAGCGTCGCCCTGGCGGCGGTCTTGGCGATCGGCGGCGCGTGGTTCCTCGTGGACGCATCGAGAGCGACCGTGCCCGCGGTGAGCCGTCGCCCAACGCGAGCGTCTTCGGGCGCCACGGCGGCGCTCACGACCGGCGTCTTGTGGGGCGTTGCGGAGACCGTGCCCGCGAAACTCGCGTTGGCCGAGGGGTTGTCGCCGGAGTCCCTTCTCGTCGTGTTCGCGATCTCCGGCTGCGTGGGCGCGGCCGCCCTGTTGCCGTTTCTGCGGCGCAAGATCCCACGTCGCGTCGAACCGAAGGGCTATGCCTACATCGCCCTCTCGAGCATTGTCGGTGCGGGCGTCGGGTGGCTCCTGTGGCTGCTCAGCCTCCAGCGGGCGCCGGCGAGCGTCGTTGCGCCGGTCCGCGGGGCGACACTCGTCTTCTGCCTCGCCTACTCGACCGTGTTTCTCCGCGAGCGGCCGTCGCGCCGTGCCCTGATCGGGATCGGACTGGCGGCCGCGGCCGTGCTGCTCGTCTCGTTCTGGGCCTAGCTGGCCGGAGCGCGCGTGCCGCGAATGCGGCGGCCGACGGCGACTTCCTGCCCGAGACGGCGCGCCGCGGCCAGGTGATCGGGAAGCTCCGTGATCGGGATATCGCGATCGGCCGCGGGATCGTAGGTCTGGCACGTCAGCGAACGCATCGTGAAGCCGAACGCCCGCGCGATGCGCCCGAGCCACTCGACCATCGACCCGAAGTAGTGGCGGTAGGTGACGAACAAGACGAAGTCCTTGCCGCCGAAGTTGCGCGGCGAGGCCACGGCCTCGAGGCGGTCGAACAGCGTCTTCAATTGCGACGTCATGTAGCCCCAGAACATCGGCGCCGCGATGACGACCACGTCGGCCGCGGTGAACGCCGCGTACACGCGCTGCATGTCGTCCTCGAGCACACATCCTGTGCCCTGCGGGAAGGCGCAGGCGCCACAGGCACGGCAGTGGGCGATGTTCATCTCGATCGCGTGGAAGTGGGTGACCTCGTGGGCCTGGGGCTCGCCAATGCCCTCGAGGAAGTGATCGACGAGCGTGTCGGAGTTCCCGCCTCGGCGTGCGCTCCCGTGCAAGACGACGATCTTCATCCTGGGTCCCTCCGCGGACATCCCGCTGGGCTGGATCCTCGCGCCTCGACGTCTCGCCGTCGTCTCCCGACGCGGGGCGCGGGGCGGCCTTGGCGCGCTGGCGGCGATTCGGTACTGTCGTCGCAGCCAATGGGCATGGAGGGATCATGCGCGACTACCTGCTGTTTCGAAAGTTCGTGACGCCGATCGTCATCGAGTTGCTGTTCTGGTTGGGTGTCGGTCTGTGCGTGGCCAACGGGATTGCCACGATCGCGTTCTCCGCGTCTCGCGGCGGGGGGTACGGGATCTTCACCGGCATCTTGACCTTGATTGTCGGGCCGATCCTCGTCCGCGTCGCCTGCGAGCTGATCATGGCGGTCTTCGGGATCCACGAGGCGCTGAAGAGGAAGGATACGTAGCGGTCGTTCCCACGTGACGGCGAGCGCTTGCGGCGGGTGGTTGTGCGCCTTATAGTTCGTACCCTGAAGGTTAGGAGGCTGAAGGTTTGGGGGCGAACGAACTCCGAGGAGAGTCGCACGGGCCGCTGACCGTTGGGCAGCTCCTGCTTCACGTGTCTCGGCTGACTGCCGAGCGGATGCGCGTGAAGATGGAGGAGATCGGTCTCCACCGGGCTCAGGGCTTCGCGCTCTTCTACCTTGGGCATCGACAAGGGATGCCTCAGTCGGAGATCGCCCGCGGTCTGCATCTCTCGGCGGCGTCGGTCACCAGCATGCTCCAGCGGATGGAGCGCGACGGGTGGGTGGTGCGTCAGACGGACGCCGCCGACCAGCGCGTCTCGCGCGTCTACCTGACGCCGAAGGCGAAGGAGCTTCACCGCGAGGCCCACGTTTGCTTCCACGAGCTCGAACGTGAACTCACCGCCGCGTTGAGCGAGGCCGAGCGGTCGCAACTACGCACCTTGCTGCAGAAGGTGCACGCGCGGCTGGCTTCCGGGGCGCACGGCCACCCGACGTGCGGCGGGGCAGGGGAGGAAGACGCTTGAGGGCGCTTCTTCGGATGTACCGGTTCGTTCGGCCGTACCGCGGCCAGGCGCTTGCGGCCCTCGTCCTCTTGTTTGGGATGGTTGCCGCCGACCTGGCGATCCCACGCCTGGCGCAGCGAATCATCGATCAGGGCATCGCCCGGCGAGATCTGCACGTGGTGTGGACGACGTCGCTCATCATGCTCGGCGCCGCCCTGGCGAGCGCGCTGTTCGCGATTGTGAACAACGCGCTCTCTGTGCGCGTGGGGCAGGCGTTTGCCGCCGACGTGCGCAGCGCGCTCGTGCGCCGCGTGCAAGGCTTCTCGTTTGCCAATCTCGATCGACTGCAGACGGGGCAGCTCATCGTGCGCTCGACGAGCGACGTGAACTTCGTCCAGATGATCATCCAGATGTCGCTGCGCATCCTGACGCGGGCGCCGATCTGGATGATCGGCGCGATCGGGTTCCTGTTCGCGACGAGCATCGAGCTTGGCTGGATCGTGCTTGCGTTCTTCCCCGTCGTGATTGCCTTCGTCCTCCTGTTCGCCGGCCCGGCGCGCTCGATGTTCCTCGCGGTCCAGAAGCGGCTTGACCGACTGAACACGGTCTTGCAGGAGAATCTGGCCGGCGTGCGCGTCGTGAAGGCCTTTGTCCGCGAGGACCACGAGATCGAACGTTTCGGCGCGGCGAATGAGGCCCTGACCGCGCAGTCGATCCGCGTCTACCGGCTGTTGGCCCTGCTGATGCCGCTGATGATGGTGATCCTGAACGCCGCCGTCATTGTGGCGCTCTGGTTTGGCGGCCAGTTGACGGTGGAGGGATCGATGACGGTGGGACAGGTTGTCGCCTCGGTCAACTACCTGTCGATGGCGCTCTTCCCGCTGATGATGCTTGCCGGCATGGTTGCGCCGCTTGCGGCGGCCGACGCCTCGGCGAGCCGCATTCTCGAGGTTCTGGACGGCGAGCCGGACGTGAAGGAACGCCCCGGCGCGCGTGCCCTCGAGGCGCCGCGCGGGCGCATCGCCTTTGAGGACGTCTGCTTCAGTTACACGGCGGATGGCCGCGACCCCGTGCTCCAGGGCGTCAGCTTTGTGGCCGAGCCCGGCGAGACGGTGGCCATCCTCGGCGCGACGGGCTCGGGGAAGTCGACGCTCATCCACCTCATCCCGCGGTTCTACGACGTGACCTCCGGACGGGTCACGCTCGACGGCGTCGACGTGCGCGACCTGACGCTCGCCTCCCTGCGATCGAATATTGGGATCGCCCTACAGGAAGCGGTTCTGTTCAGCGGCACGGTGCGCGACAACGTTCGCTATGGTCGGCCGAGGGCCTCGCAGGACGAGATCGAAGCCGCGGCCGAGGCCGCGCAGGCGGCGGAATTCATCGCTGCGCTTCCCGACGGATATGACACCGTGATCGGCGAGCGCGGCATGACCTTGTCCGGCGGCCAGCGCCAGCGGCTGGCGATCGCGCGAGCCCTCGTCGTGCGGCCCAAGGTGCTGATTCTCGATGACTCCACGAGCGCCGTGGACATCGAGACGGAGGTGCGCCTGCAGGATGCGATGGACCGGCTCATTGCCGAGTCCGCTCGTGCGACGACGCGGTTCATTGTCGCGCAGCGCATTTCGACGGTCCTCCTTGCGGACAAGATCCTCGTGCTCGACGGCGGGCGGATCGCGGCGGCGGGGACCCATGCTCTGCTCTTGGCCTCGAGCCCCGTGTACCGAGAGATCTACGAGTCGCAGCTCGGGGATGGGCGAACGACGAGCGAGGGGGCGCACCGTGGCTGACGCACGGGGCAAGCCGGTGGGCGCGCCGAGGATGCCTGGGCCTGGGCCACGCGGGCACGGGGGCATGATGGCCATGGAGCGCGCGAAGGACTCCCGGCGCACGCTCCGGCGGCTGGTTCGCTACGCGCGCCCGCACCGGACGGCCTTGATCTGGGTTGTCAGCCTCGCGGCGGTCAGCACGGGCATGGGCTTGGCTGGGCCATACCTTATGGGGCAGGGGATTGATGCCATCCTGCGGATCGCGCGGCACGAGGCGAGCCTCGACGCGCTCGTTCGGATCATCCTCTGGATGATCGGCGTCTACGCCGTGGCGTGGGGCGCCGGGGTTGCCCAGGGATGGATCGTCGCGTCAGTCGCCCAGCGGATGATGCGCGAGATGCGCGCGCAGTTGTTCGGCCACATGCAGATCCTGTCGCTGCGGTTCTTCGACGCGCGCGCGTCGGGCGAGCTGATGAGCCGGCTGACCAACGACATCGACGCCGTGAGCCGCGTCCTCTCGCAGAACGTGACGCAGCTGTTCTCGGGCGTTCTGACGGTGGTCGGCGTCTTGGTCATCATGTTCGTCCTCAACCCACTCCTCGCCCTCGGGTCGCTCGTCGCGTTCCCTCTCATGGTCGGGCTTGTCGGGCTCGTCGGATCGAAGACGAGGAAGGCATTCCGCGGCTACCAGGCGAACCTGGGCACGCTGAACGGGATCCTCGAGGAGACCTACAGCGGGCAACGCGTGGTGCTGGCGTATGGCCAGCAGGACGCCGTCCTCGAGAAGTTCGACGCCGCGAACGCGGCGGTACGCAAGGTCGGGACGCACGCGATGACGTATGCCTTGCTCGTCATGCCGATGATGGGCATCTTGTCGAACGCGAACATCGCCATCGTGGCGGGGCTCGGGGGATGGATGACCGTTGCCGGCATGGCCACGATCGGGACGATTGCCTCGTTCATCGGCTACTCGGGTCGGTTCGCCGAGCCCCTGCGGATGCTAGGAGATCTCTACAACCAAGTCCAGGCGGCAGTGGCTGGCGCGGAGCGGATCTTCGCGGTCCTGGACACGGCTCCCGATCAGACCGACGCCGAGGGCGCGATCGAGTTGGGGCGCGTCGACGGCGACGTGGAGTTCGAGGATGTTACGTTCTCCTACGTGCCCGGAACCCCCGTGCTCCGAAACGTCTCGTTGCACGCGCGGCCCGGGCAACGCATCGCACTCGTCGGTCCGACCGGCGCCGGCAAGACGACGATGGTGAACCTCCTGTCGCGCTTCTACGACATGGAATCTGGCGCCGTGCGCGTGGACGGCGTCGACGTGCGCCAGGTCACCCGAGCCAGTCTGCGGCGGAACCTGGGGACCGTCTTGCAGCAGTCGTTCCTGTTCGCGGAGAGCGTCCGCGAGAACATCCGCTACGGGCGGCTCGACGCGACCGACGACGAGGTCGAGTCTGCGGCGAAGTTGGCGCGAGCCGACGGGTTCATCCGGCGGCTGCCCGAGGGGTACGACACGGTGCTGTCCGAGCGCGGAGCCAACCTCTCGGAGGGACAGCGCCAGCTCATCGCGATCGCGCGCGCGATCCTGGCCGACCCGCGGATCCTGATTCTCGATGAAGCGACGTCAAGCGTGGACACGAGGACCGAGGTTCACATCCAGGAGGCACTGCTCGAGCTGATGAAGGGTCGGACGAGCTTCGTCATCGCGCACCGCCTGTCGACGATTCGTGGCGCCGACGAGATCATCATGATCGACCGCGGAGAGGTGGTGGAGCGTGGCAGGCATGAGGAGCTCATGGCGGCGGGCGGCGCATACTATCGACTCTACGCGAGTCAGTTCCGCGACCAAGCTCGCGCCCCGGCATGACGCGCCGCGGCGCTTCACAGGTTGCACAAGGTTAGGGCGTACGATTTGGCCGAATGCATAGGAAGTGAGAGGAGCACCATGAAGAGGATCGCGATGGTAGTAGGATGGTTGTCCGTGTGCAGTCTTGGCTTCGCGGCATTCGCTCAAGCCGACCTCGACGCCTTCCCAGCAGGGGCGACGAAGATGGTCTACAACATCTGGACAGAAGATGTAGCGCAGCCGCAGCCGCTCGAATTGACCGTCACCGTCCACGCGGGAGGGACGTACACCGTGCGCATGGTGACGGAAGGAACGGGGACGAAGGACGAGCTCGAAGCGTTCGGGTTCATTTTCGGCGCGACGAGGGTAAGCTCCGGCAGCGGCTCTGACATCAGCTACTCCTCGCTCCAGGCCCTGATGGATCAGCGAAGCCGACTGCAGGAGGGGCAGGAATACCTCCTGCCAGGCGGCGGGTCGTTTGTGAGCATCACGGGCGTGACCGTGGCCGGAGTGTGGTGTCTTCAGGGCGTCCTGATCGATCCGGACAACCCGGACACGCGCACGACGGTCGCGTTTGCGTTGTCGCAACCCGCCTACATCTCGCCGCTGATTCGCGTCGAGGAACTGCGCAGCGGACAGTGGACTCTCGTGTTCTCACTCGAGCTCGTCGAGTACACCGTGAGCGGGAGCTAACCATGAGGCTTCTCCATCTTGAGGGTGTGACGAAGGACTACGCGTTGGGCAAGACGATCGTCAGAGCCCTGCGCGGACTCGACCTCTCGATCGAGACGGGCGAGATCCTGGCGATCATGGGTCCGTCTGGGTCTGGGAAGTCGACGCTCATGCACATCCTCGGCGCGCTGGACACGCCGACCGACGGCACGGCCTCGCTTGAGGGCCACGACCTGCTCAAGCTCAGCGAAAACGACCTGGTGACGTTGCGCGGGAGGAAGGTGGGGTTCGTCTTCCAGACATTCAACCTGATCCAAGCGCTGACGGCACAGCAAAACGTCGAACTGCCGATGATCTTCCTCGGGGTCAAGAGGCGGGATCGCCTGGAACGCGCTCGCTACTTGCTCGAGAAGGTAGGGCTGGGGGACCGAGTGGCCCACCGGCCGAACGAGCTCTCGGGCGGGGAACGTCAGCGCGTGGCGATCGCGCGTGCGCTGGCCAACGATCCCGAGATCCTCCTGGCGGACGAGCCGACGGGGAACCTCGACTCGGAGACGGGCGCGACGATCCTCGACCTCCTGAAGAGGCTGAGCGTCGATCAAGGCAAGACGATGATCCTCATCACGCACGACCCTGACGCGGCCGCCATCGCTCATCGCGTTGTCCGACTGCGAGATGGCCGCGTGGTCCAGGAGGTGCGCAATGCTTAGGGAGTTTCTTCGACTTGCTGCGCAGAATGTCCTGCACCGAAAACTGCGGAGCTTCCTGGCCGTGCTTGGGGTCTGCATCGGCATTGCTGCCGTTGTCGGCCTGATCTCCATCGGACTCAGCCTCCAGGCGATGATGAAGGGACAAGTCTCGAAGGTCTTCGGTGTCGACACGTTCGTCATCATGGACCAGGACATGATGAACCGGCAGAGCCACGGAGTCATGAAGGAATTCGCTCTCGACATGGAGACGCTCCGGGGCGTCGAGGGCGTGAAGACCGTGGCTGCGGTGCGGCAGCGCACGGCATTCGTTCAGGGTGGCATGAACGCGGAGGGAAAGATGCCGCAGGGCTTCATGCCTGTGATGGGGTTGTCGCCCGAGCTGCTCACGGAGTTCTCGGCCTTCACCGGCGACCTCGCGCTTGAGCCGGGTGGACGGAACATCCAGGTCGGAGACGTCGAAGTCGCCGTGCTTGGAGCGGATGTGGCCGAGCGCCTCGGCGTGGGCGTGGGAGCCTCCTTCCTGGTGGCGGGAGAGGGCAAGAACGAGATCCGCGCGACCGTGATCGGGATTCTCGCTGCCTCGGAGGAGGATGGGGGAGATGACCGGGGATTCTCGGGCGGCATGAGCAGCGCGAGTGGCGACACGGTCTACATTCCCTACGCGACCATGGACCGACTCTGGCCCGAGGGGAACGACTTCCTCGTCACGGCGGTGAAGACCCTGCCCGGCTACGAAGTCGATGATGTGGCGGATCGAGCCGAGGTGGCACTCAAGGCCGAGGGATCGCGCGTCACGGCGATCACGTCGGGCGACATCACGGATGTCATTGACGAGATGCTCGGCTACATCAACATCTTCCTCGGCGGGCTCGCCGCGATCTCGCTCGTTGTCGGCGGCGTGGGCGTGATGAACACGATGTTCACATCCGTCCTTGAACGGACGAAGGACATCGGCGTCATGAAGGCCGTCGGCGCAAAGAACCGCCACATCCTGGCGATCTTCCTCATCGAGTCAGGGTTGATCGGGATGTTCGGAGGCCTCGTTGGGACGGTGTTTGGGCTCGGGCTCAGCGCGGTGGTGTGCTGGGCGCTGAACACGTTTGCCAACATGCCCGGAGGCGTCAGCTTCCCGTTTGTGGCCAGCCCTGGTCTCATCGTCGTCACACTCCTCGGAGCCTTCGCAATCGGGGCCGTATCGGGTCTGTGGCCGGCGCGCCGCGGGGCGCGCATGCCGGTGGTGGACGCGCTGAGGTATGAGTAGCCGACTGACGCCTGACGACGCGCGCGCGTTGGGATTCGAGATCCTTCGCAGAAAACCGGATCCGGCGGCCCAAGTCCGCCTCCTGCGCGACGTGTTGCGCGTCGCGTCGGACGACGACCGTCTGCGTGCGGCGCGGGCCGCGCTTGAAGACTCGGCCCACGTGGCACGGCTTCGATCGGCGCAGCAGCCGGACGGAAGCTGGGGGCGACTGCACTCGCGGGAGTCTGGCGCGAAGCTCACGGTCCCAACGACGGAGTGGGCCGTCGAACGCGCGCTGGCTCTCGGACTCGACCGGCGGCACACGATCCTCGCACGCGCGGCCGCGGAGCTTGCGGCGATCGTCGAGGGGACGAGTCGGCCGCCGGATCCCGCGGAGCGCAATGACCGCTGGGAGACGTGGCTGTGCCTCTTCGCCGCGGCCGCACTGGCGCGCATCGACGCGGAGCATCCCGCGCTGGATCGGGTGTGGAATCTGTGGCACGAGATTGCCGCCCGCGCTCTGGCAGGGGGACGTTACGATGCCGACGCGGAAGCCGCGGCGCACCAGGAACTGACCGGAGCCACGGTGGCGGGCAGTGCCCTCGTCTTGTCGAACCGGCACGCAATCACGCTGCTCGCGGCGCGCGCCGAGCGCATGGATCTGGAGACTCGCCGCGCGTTGGTGCTCTGGCTGCGCCAGAAGCCCGATGGCATAGAACCCTTTGCTGTGCCACTGGCGTTCCCGC
>JBFYQX010000097.1:0-12370 GCA_041302525.1 Candidatus Bipolaricaulota bacterium
CTTGCCGGAGTGGCGCAAGCCTGGCGTGTGGGTGGCGCTTGTCCGAGAGGGGGATCGACGGATTCGGGCGATGGCAGCCGGGCATCCCTCACTTCCCGAGCGCTTCTTCCAGGGGTGGGTAACCGAGCGCCAAACCCAGTGGATCGATGCACTCAAGGCCGAGGCATACGAAGCCGTCCGCCACTTCCGGAACATGGCGCGCCGGCTGAACGAGGTTCCAGAGGCCGAGTCCGCGCCGCTGCCGGAGGGCCTCGAAGCTCGGCCCGTGGCGGCGGACTCCATGCGCCAGATCTGGGAAGCCGAAGCGGAAGTGAATCAGGAGCTGTTCGAGTACGTTGCCGAGCAGTGGGATGAGCGTCGGTACGCAGGATGGCTCGCTGACGCGTCGCACACGCCGCGTCTGTGGCAGGTGGCGTGGGACGGCGATGAGGTGGCTGGGATGGTGCTTCCGCGGATCGGCGAAGCGGCGAACCGTGGGCGAGAGATGAAACGCGGCCACACCGAGCACGTCTTCGTCCGCCGCCCGTGGCGCGGGCGCGGCCTCGCGAAGGCCCTTCTTGTGCGAAGCCTGCACGTCCTCAGAGAGGAGGGCATGGAGGAAGCGGAGCTGGGTGTCGATTCGGAGAACGACAGCGGCGCGTTCGGTTTCTATGAGCGGATGGGCTACGTGACCGAGCGAACCGACATCTGGTTTCGCAAGCCGCTCGAACTGCCGTGAGGGAGGAGACCGCGACGCGCGAGCACAAGATCGAACCCGAGATCTGCGAGGGCAAGGGCGGGCGGCCACACGCCGACGGCTCGCATCCCGACCTCGTCAGAGAAGGCATCCGTGCCTGGGTGTATGGCAGCTACGAGAGGGGCCAGGAGTTCCGCTGCCCCGAGGAGGTCGGCCTTCTCTTCCTGTGGCTCGTCGACAGCCTTTCCGGATTCCTGCGCGTACTCGAGAACCGCGGAACGCTCCCGTGACGCCATCGCGGCACGCCGTGAGCGAAGGACATCGACGCTGACGGTGTGACGAGCGAGCTCGTCTGCTGCCCTGATCCAACGGCGTGTGGCATCGTCGGCAAGATCGCGCGTACGGCCCTCTCGGCGCTGTCGAGCGATGCGTGAAGAGGGTGTCGAGCGCCGGCGCGGCGGGCAGCCTAGGTCGAGAGTCTGGAACTCGCTCCCCGAAGTACGGACTGCCCGTCGGCGCTACAGGGAGGCGTGCTCGGGGTCTGCGGCGGGCTCAGGCTCGTCGAGACCGAGCCACCGGGCGAGGAGCCCGATCGTCGAGCCCTGCAAGAGCGATGACGTGAGGACGACGAAGAAGACGAGATTGAAGGTCACATCTGCAAGCGGGGTTCCGGCAAGCAGAGGGAAGGTCGCGAGGACGATCGGCACGGCGCCCCGGAGGCCGCACCACCCAACGAGGAGCTTCTCTCTGGGGCGCAGGCCGCTTCCCAGCGTGCTGACCGCGACGGAGGCGGGACGGGCGACGAACATGAGGAATGCCGACAAGGCCAGCCCGGGGCCGATGATCGGGACCAGGCGGGACGGGAAGACGAGGAGTCCCAGAGCCACGAACATCATGATCTGCATCAGCCAAGCCAGTCCGTCATGGAATCCGACGATCAGATTGCGCCGCGGCATGGTGTGATTCGCGCAGACGATGCCCGCGATGTAGGCCGCGAGGATCCCGCTGCCGCCGATGGCCGCCGCGGCGGAGAACCCAAGCAATGCCACGGCCATGGTCAGAACGGGGTACAGGCCGTACGTCTCCAGCCGGATCCGGCGGATCAGGACGAGTGCGAAGAGCCCCGCGATCAGGCCCACGAGCCCTCCCAGGAGCATCTGGGTGAAGAAGACCGGGATCGCGCTCGTCCAGGACCTCGTAGCGTCGCCGATCAGCCCCACGATGGTCACCGTGAGGAACACGGCCATCGGATCGTTGCTGCCTGACTCCAGCTCGAGCAGCGGCCGCAGCCGTCCCTTGAGCCGGGCCTTCCGAGAGCGGAGGACGGCGAACACCGCCGCGGCATCGGTTGACGATATGACCGCGCCAAGAAGGAGGCCCTCGAGCCACGGGAAGCCGAGGACGTAGACTGTGAAGAGACCCACGAGGAGCGCGGTGAGCGTCACGCCAAGGGTTGACAGAAGGAGAGCCGTCCGCAGCTCAGAACGAACCAGGTTCCATGCGGTGTCCAAGCCTCCGGCGAACAGAATGAAGGTGAGCGCGAACATCCCGAGGGCGTAGGCGATCGTGGGGTTGTCGAACTCGATGCCTCCGAGGCCCTCCGATCCGGCGAGCATGCCAACGAACAGGAAGAAGACAAGCGCCGGGACTCCGAGTCTCTCCGACGTCTTGCTGGTGAGAACGCCAAGGAGCAGGAGGACGGCGAGCGCCCACAGCGGGTACTCGATGGGGAATCCCGTCAACGGCTCTCCCTTCCTTGGGCTCCGTCTGCGTCCGGCCTTGTGTCGCGCGTCGCGAGTGTACACGCCGGAGCCGGGTCCTGCGAGCCAGGACAGGGCAGCGCGCCCGCCGTGGCTCCCCGCTGCGGGACGTGGTAGTCTCCCGCCATGGGAGACCCGGGAACGCTCGACCTGTCGCTGGTGCTGATTGAGCTCGGCGCGGTCGTCATCGGACTCGCGATGCTGACGCGCTTTGCCAACCGCTTCGCGTTCTCGGCGATCCCGCTCTATCTCCTGGCGGGTCTCGCGATGGGGCGCGGCGGGGTCATCCCCCTCATGGTCAGCGAGGACTTCGTCAAGATCGGCAGCGAGATTGGCGTCCTGCTCCTCTTGTTCATGCTCGGCCTGGAATACACGGGCGAGCAGCTGAACCGGCGCCTTCGCTCCGGGTGGGCGGGCGGGGTTGCGGACTTCGTTCTGAACTTTCCGCCTGGCCTGATGGTCGGATGGATGCTTGGATGGGAGCCCTTGGCCGCGGTCCTGTTGGGCGGCGTGACCTATATCTCGTCGTCGGGCGTGGCTGCCGGTGTCCTGAGCGACCTGGGGCGGATGTCGAACCCCGAGACGCCGTGCGTCATGTCGATCCTCGTGATCGAGGACCTGGCGATGGCCGTGTTCGTGCCGCTGATGGGCGTGCTGCTCATCGGCCAGGAACTCTCGACGGCCGCGGTGTCGGTGCTCATCGCGCTGGTCGCGGTCGGTCTGGCGCTCTTTGTCGCGATTCGCTACGGGAAGGCGGTCAGCAAGCTCGTCGCACACCCATCGGAGGCGGCCACGTTGTTCGCCGTGCTGGGACTCGTCTTGCTTGTGGCGGGGCTCGCCGAGCGCGTGCAGGTTTCGGCGGCGATCGGTGCGTTCCTCGTCGGCATCGCAATCTCGGGGCCGATGGTCAAGCAGACGCGACGGCAACTGGGTCCGCTCCGCGACCTGTTCGCGGCGGTCTTCTTTCTCTTCTTCGGACTTCAGATCGAGCCCTCCTCGCTTCTCCCGGTGCTGGTCCCGGCTGTCGGCCTCGGCATCCTCAGCGCGGCGACGAAGATGGCGTCAAGCTGGTGGGCCGCGAGACGCGCGTCGATTGCGCCCATAGGGCGTCTGCGCGCCGGCGCCGTCCTCGTGGCGCGGGGTGAGTTCTCGATTGTTCTGGCTGGCCTAGGTGTGTCGGCCGGGCTTCAGTCGGGGCTGGGCCCTCTTGCTGCTGCCTACATCCTGCTCTCCGCGCTCTTGGGTCCTATCCTCGCCCGGGTGGCGGAGCCGGTCGGACGGCTGTTGTTCGCCAGGCGTCGCTAGCATGGCCCTGCAGACGGAGTGGGCATCCATCCTTGTCGATCACGCGCGGCGCTATCCGGGGTGGCGGTCGGAGGATGTCTACAAGCTGCTGCACCAAGCGGTGATGGGCAGCGAGCATGCGGCGCCGAACGAAGCGTCGGCTCGCGCGTGGCTCGCGCGCGAACTGGCCGAGCTGGGAACAGGCCCGGACGAGCCGCTCCTCGACCGGATTGCCCCCGACGGCGCGATCGTGCGCGTTCACCTGCGCCCGTTCGTTCGGCGGGACCTTGACGAGGAGCTTCTTCTGGCGGCGTTCCTGCGCACGGCAGCGGACGTCCGCGGCTCGGTGGCGTCCCTTGAGGAAGCTCTTAGGGTCGCGGAGCAACTGGCTGCGGAGGAGACACTCGGTCCGCGGCAGGACGAGATGCGCAGCCTCCATCTGCACGCGAGCCGAGAGGGATTCCCGGCCCTTCATCACTCGCGGCAGTTCGCGTTCCTGTACCGGCCGGCGTACCGGGTCGTTTCGCGCGCGTTCCTCACACTCTGCGTCGGGTGCGAGGGGATGGAACAGACCGAGGAGGCGAGATGAGTCTGCGGGATCAGGTCCACGACCTGTGCAACGCGTTGGCGTCGGGCCTCCGTGCCCTCCTCGGCGAGAAGCTCGTGGCTGTCTACATCTACGGCGCGGTGACGTTTCCCGAGACCACGCACGCGGGGGACGTTGACTTCCACGTGATCCTAGCGACTGTGCCCACGGATGAGGAGCGCGCGGCCGTGCTCGCGCTGCACGACAACCTTGCGGCGGCCTACCCGCCGCTCGGCGCAGAGCTCGATGGGTACTACATCCTCGAGCGCGACGCGCGGGCATCTGCGCCGCCGCTGCACGTTCTCCTGCCGCATCTTGTGGACGACTCGTGGGCCCTGCACCGCGCACACATGCTCGCCGGGCGGGTGAAGGTCCTCCACGGCCCGGACCCGGAGACGATCTACGTTCCCCCGACGTGGCCCGAGCTCGACGATGCGCTGCAGGGAGAGCTGCGCTACGTTGGCGAACACCTCGCGCAATACCCGGCTTACTGCGTGCTGAACCTGTGTCGGCTTCTCTACAGCTGGGAGACGCGCGACGTCGTGACGTCCAAGGCCGCGGCCGCCGTGTGGGGCCGCGCGTGTTTTCCGCAGTGGGAGCGCCTGATCGAGCTGGCCGTTGCATCCTACGCGCGAGAGGTCACATCCGAGGGTCGGGCGGTCCTCACTGCCGGCGCGCCGAACATGTTCGCCTGGGCAACGCGTCATATTGCTTCGCTGCGTGGGACAGGCCGCTAGTCGTCAGAAGGGACGTCGCCTACGCGTCGATCAGCCTCTGCGCGAGGAGCTTCGGCGGCAGCGAGCCGCATGCCAAGATGGCGTCGTGGATCTCGCGCATCGGCGCTTCCGGATGACGGGCCTTGTACGCCTCGATGACCTTCAGGATCTCCAGCTTGCCCATGAGGTAGCTCATCGGCTGCGTAGGACTCTGGGTATAGCGGCGAACCTCGGCCTGGGCGTCTCCGGGCTCGAGCCCGACCTTCTCCACGAGGAAGGCGATGGCTTCCTCGACAGTCATCGTGCGGGTGTGGAGCGACACATCGAGGATGATCCGAGCCGCCCGCCAGAGCTGGTCCTTGCGCCGGGCGAGGGGCTGAACGGGATCCGTCAGAAAGCCGAGGCTCTCCATCAGCTCCTCGCAGTAGAAGGCCCACCCTTCGATGAACAGACTCGATAGGGCCGACGCGAGCTTCCGCGGCAAGGTGGGTGTGCGGTTGGCGCAGACAAGCTGCAGATGGTGTCCCGGGTACCCCTCGTGGAGGGCCGTGATCGGCAGCTTCGCGGTGTTGTGCCCGCGGAGCTTCTGCTCCTTCGCCTTGGCCGACGTGCCGCGCGTGACGGGTGTCACGACGAAGACGCCCTCCTGCTTGGCATCGAGGATGCCGGGCATCATGTAGGCGGCGTACGGCAAGAGGCCCCGCAGGTAGGCGGGCGTCGGCTCGACGCGCAGGGACTCGCCCGCGGGGATGGTCGCGATGGCGCGGTCGATCACGAACGCGCGGGCGCGTGCCACCTCGCGGCGGTATGCCTCGAGGAGTCCACGGGCGTTCGGATGCCGGCCCTTGGCTTCTTCCAGAATCTCGCGGGCGCTGCGCTTCGGATCGATCGTGTGCGCCAACTCCTCCATCGATCGCAGGGTCTCGTCGAACAGGCGATGTCCGGTGGCCAGGAGATCGTCGGCGGAGAGGTCGAGCAGATGCTGATCGTGCAGCATCTCCTCGAACATGGCCTTGCCCACAGCAAACTCGCCCCGCGCGCGCGGTGCAACCTCGGTCTCGAGAAACGTCGCGTAGCGATGGACGGCGGCGGCGGCCCTCCGAGACGCGAGGGCGACCGGCACGAAGAGCCCGGGTGTGCGCAGCGCCAAGAGCGGGACGAGGAGCGTGAACAGCGCGCGGCCCTCTTTCGCGCTCTCACGCGCCATGTCGACCCACAGGGGCGGCACCTCGGCGGGGACGAGGGTCTGCTCGGCCTCGGCCAGAACGCGAGGCACGTCACGCAGGCGGCCAAGCACCGAGCGCATGCGCTTCCCAAACGGCGCGAAGTCGCGGATCAAGAGCAGGAAGACGCCCCCGAGGCACTCGTCGAGGTATTGGCCCGGGGAGCGCTGCGCGGCGCGAAGGGAGACGATCTCTCGCACGAACACACGAACCAAGCGCGTCGCGACCGCGTGGTCAATGACGGCATCTCGGCCCAGCGCCGCGAGGTCCACCTTGGCCAGTTCTCGCTCTGCGTCTCGGAGCGCCGCCTCCTGGCGACGGAGCGCTTCGGGCGTGTACTCCCCTAGGCGGTCGTCGAACCGATGATCGCCGAACTGCGTGGCGGCGGCGGGGTTCTCGGCCAGGAGCTTCTCCACAAAGGATTCGACGGCTTCGTAGAAGGCGCGTTCGGTCTCACTCAATGGTCTCTCCTTCTTGGGTCGCGCCTATCGTACCTCGATCGGCCCGCTTTGGGGAATCCGTGCGAGATCGCCGTGGAGGCGGGTCCTCGGACCCAGTACGATGGATGTCCTCTCTGGGGGGCGAATGAATCACACGGAAGATGGGGGAGTGTCCGCACGCGGCGCGCAGCCGTCTCCTGACGTCCTCGCCCATTGGGAGAAGACCAAGGACCTGGTCGATCAGCTGATCGACGTAGTGCTCAACTATCGCCAGAGCGGGCATCCGGGCGGCTCGCGGTCGAAGGTCCACGTGCTGCTGGCGCTCCTGCTCGGCGGCGCGATGCGCTGGGATCTCCGCCATCCCGAGAAGCCCTTCGGCGATCGATTTGTGCTGGTGGGCGGGCACACTGCGCCCGTCGTGTACTGCACGCTGGCCGTCCTGAACGAAGCCCTGCGCGCTAAGTGGCGTCAGACGTCTGACCCGCGCTATGAGGTTTCCCAGGCCTTCGCGCGCGCCCTTACCTGGGAGGACCTGCTCGGCTTCCGCCGGCGAGGCGGCCTGTCGGGGCACGCCGAGATGACTGGGAAGACGCTGTTCCTCAAGTTCAACACCGGGCCGTCCGGGCACGGCGCGCCTGCGGCTGCGGGAGAGGCGTTGGCGCTCAAACGGGCGGGCGCCGGCCAGGTGAAGGTGTTCGCCCTGGACGGGGAGGGCGGGCTCACGCCCGGCGCGAACCACGAGACGTGGAACTCCGCCTGGGGTCTGGCGCTGGACAACCTCTACGCCATCGTAGACTGGAACAACTACGGCATCGACGAGCCCCCCGTGAGCAGCGTCGTCTACGGCACGCCGCGAGACTGGTTCTCCGCACACGGGTGGCGCGTCTTCGGCGCGGAGGAAGGAAGCGACTGGACCTCCGTGGCGTGCGCTCTCCAGGCGATGACTGCCCCCAACGAGACGCGCGCGCCGACCGTCCTCTGGGTGCGAACGCGCAAGGGCCGGGGATACCTCAAGGTCGATGCCGCGTCGCACGGGTCGCCGCACAAGATGAACTCCGAGCTCTTCTGGGAGACCAAGCGCCCGTTTGCCGAGACGTACGGCGCGGCGTTCCGCAACTTCGGGGGGCCGGCCCCAAAGGACCCGCAGGCGCAGCGCGCGGAGTTCGCCGCGAACCTGGAGGCGGTGATCGACGTTCTGCTGCGCGACCCGGCGCTCGTGGACTACTTGGCAGACACGCTCGTTCGCCTTGGCGAAAGCGTGCCGCGAGAGCTGCCCTCGCTCCGCCTCGCGCGGCGCGGCAACCCGTTTCGCGACGCCCGCCTGCTCGACGCGCGGTCGTATCCACAGGACCTCTACGTGGCTCCGGGGACTGCCGTCCCCAACAAGACGGCCCTCGCGGCGTGGGGCGCCTGGGTCAATGCGTTCGGTGCGCGCGAGTACGGCCGCCCGCTCTTTCTCGCTTGCTCGGCCGACCTTGCCGAATCGACGGGGGCGAGCGGATTCGGCAAGCCGCACGGCGCGTTTCCCGGCTACGGCTGGTACGAGCGCTACGGCGGCGCGGAGGGCGTGCTCCTGCCACAGGAGATCACGGAGTTCACCAACGCGGGGATCCTTGCGGGCGCGGTGACCGTGAACTTCGCCTCCGACCCCGAGAGGGACTTCGAGGGGTTCTGGGGCGCTTGTTCGACGTACGGGGCCTTCTCGTACCTCAAGTACGGGATGTTCCGCCTGCTCAGCCAGCTGGCGCAGGACTGCCCGTGGAAGGTCGGCAAGGTCCTGTGGATTGCCGGCCACTCGGGTCCGGAGACGGCCGACGACAGCCGGACGCACTTCGGGATCTTCGCGCCCGGCGTGACACAGCTGTTTCCGCGGGGCAAGGTCGTCAACCTGCACCCGTGGGAGCACAACGAGGTGCCTGTGCTGCTTGCTGCCGGACTGGCGCTCGACGTGCCGATCGTGGCGCTGCACCTCACGCGGCCTCCGATCGAGGTCCCGGACCGCGAGCGCTTGCGGATGCCGTCCCACTTTGAGGCGGCGCGCGGCGCGTACGTGCTACGAGACCGAGAGGGCGGGCGGCCTCGCGGGGGGACGGTGATCGTGCAGGGGTCGAGCGCCGTGGCGGGCGTCGTCCGCATCCTGCCGGAACTCGAGCGCCTAAACCTGAAGGTCGTCTGCGCGACCAGCCCGCAGCTCTTCGCCCGCCAGCCGGCGAGCTACCGCGACCGCGTCCTGTCCCCCGGCGATCGCGCCGACTCAACGGTCATTACGACCCAGGCGCGGTGGCTGATGCACGACTGGCTATTCCACAGCGTGGCTGAGGAGTACGCGATCTCGTCCGATTGGGACGACCGCTGGCGAACCGGCGGGACCCTCGAGGAGACCCTCGACGAGGCGCGTCTGACGCCCGACTGGATTCTGGCCGGCCTCACGCGCTTCGTGAAGGAGAGGGATGAGCGCCTGTCGCGCCTTCGCGCGGATCTTGAGGCGGCGCGCTAAGCGAGTGCCAGAGAGCGCCTGTCCTGCATCCCAGCGAGAGGTCGGCTGACCGGCCTGGTTCCCCGGCCGTCCTGCGAGCGAGGCCGACGTCCGGCGCGACGCGAACGTCGCGCGTCCTTCAGAGGCAGGGTCTTCCGGAGGGAACGATGACATGGCTGGCGACTCGGTTGGCACGGCTTGGCACGGAGACGGCGTCTAGGGCCATGGCGCGGGCGCAGGCATTCGAGGCCGGGAGGCGACAGAGCCGCCGCCTCGGCTGGCGATCGAGCAACCTCGCCGAGCACCTGTTCGAGCGCGCCAGGGTGGCGACGCTCGCCGGCACGGCGTCCGGCGTCCACGGGGAGGGAATCCTGCGTCTGTCCTACGCGAACTCCGTCGAGAACCTCCAGGTCGCCGTCCGCACCAGGGATGCAGTTCGCGAGATCGGGCCGGCACGCGTTGGCGGTCGGGGTGGGGTCGGGTACGCTCTGGCCCCGGGAGGGCGACATGGTCGACGCAGGGCGCACGATGGAACGAAGGAAGCGCATCGCCCTGATCGCGCACGACAACCGCAAGGCTGACTTGCTGGATTGGGCGCGCTACAACCGCGGGACGCTCGAACGCCACGAGCTGTACGCGACAGGTTCCACGGGTGCGCTCCTCGAGGCCGAGCTCGGGCTCTCGGTCGCGCGCTTCCTGAGCGGGCCGCTTGGCGGGGATCAACAGGTGGGTGCGGCGCTTGCCGAAGGGCGCCTCGACTTCGTCATCTTCTTCTGGGATCCCCTAGAGCCGCAGCCGCACGACGTGGACGTGAAGGCGCTGCTTCGGATCGCCGTCGTCTACAACACGCCGATTGCCTGCAACCGATCCACAGCGGACTTCGTCTTGTCGAGCCCGCTCATGGAACAGGAGTACGAGCGCCACACGGCTGCGTTCGTGCGAGGACCGCGAGATGGCGCGGTCTAGCCTGGCTGGGCCCCCAACCACTCGCCGCGCACGACCGTGACGGCTTGGCCGCGCAGTCTGACGCGATCTCCCGCGACGCGACAGCGGACTGTCCCGCCGCGGGACGAGGCCTGGTAGCCGATGAGTTCGTCCTTGCCAAGCTTCTTCTGCCAGTACGGAGCGAGAGCGCAGTGGGCGGACCCGGTGACAGGGTCTTCGTCGATGCCGACTCCTGGCGCGAAGAAGCGAGACGCGAAGTCGGCTTCCGGTCGGCTGCTGCGTGCCGTGATCATCACGCCCCGGACACCCAGATCTCGCAGCGCGGCGTGATTCGGGGTTGCGTGGCGCACGACGTCCTCGCTTTCGACTTCGACGAGGTAGTCGAAGCGCGTCTTGCCGAGAAAGAGACTGCGGACACCGAGCGCGTCGAGCAGTCCGGTTGGCGGCGGCGCAGGTTCGATCGCGCTGGCCGGGAAGTCGAGCTCGATCCAGTTGCCGCGACGGATGGCGGTCAAGATGCCGCTCCTGGTGTAGAAGCGAGCGGTCTGAGAGAAGTCCAAGGCGCCGAGCTCCCAGAGAGAGTGTGCGGTTGCGAGGGTCGCGTGACCGCACAACTCGACCTCGACGGTTGGCGTGAACCAGCGAAGATCGAAGGCGCCGTCCGCCCGCGGCCGAGCAAAGGCCGTCTCGGAGAACCCGAGTTCCGCGGCGACGGCCTGCATCCAGTCCGCGGGTGCGTCCTCGGTCATGAGACACACCCCGGCAGGGTTCCCCGCGAATGCCCGATCCGTGAATGCGTCGACGTGCTGGAAACGAGTCGTCATCGCCCTCCTCCTCGCACACCGGCGGCAGTCTACTTGGTCCGAGCGGCCGTCTGTCGGTGAGCCGATGCGCCTACAGGATCATTTCCAGCTCGTCGGCCGTCTTCTCCACGGTCGTCTCGTCGACTCGCGAGAGACCCTCGTATGTCTTCATTGCGCGGTCGGCGAAGGCCGAGCGTTCGAACTGTGTTCGGATCGTGTAGGGAGGCGCGACGACAAACGGTGGAATCGTGCGACAACGCTCGACCGCGCGTGCAGCTCGCTCGCGGATCAGTTCGCGCGCTCTTCGTGGAGAGAGGCAGACCGTGGCCGCGGGTTCGAGCAGGTTCGGCTGCGATGTGAGTCCACGCATGACCGGCACGGTGACGACGTCAGGCACGAGCGCCGCGGCTTCGTCGCATGCCGCCTGGTCGCCGGAGAGGAGGACGAATGGCACGCCGAACCGGCCGAACTCGAACGCTGTCGCGGCGGTCTCTCCCCACGGCTGGCCGTTCACCGAGAACTCGACAATGCCTCCGTGGAAGCTGTGCGCGAGCCGGCCGAAACGCGTTCCAGCCATCGGATGCTGGCCGACCATGAACAGCGCGTCGAACGAGCGGTCATGCCCCATCGGGCCGCCCTCGTCGGCGTACACGACCCGGCATTCTGGATGCACGAGCTCCACGTCGATTGCACCCGGGAACGAACCGTGCGCGCTCCACGCCCAGACCTCGGTCGCGCCCGCGTCGATCGCTCCCTGTACGGCGGCGTTCAGCTCCTCGGTGGCGAGTCGGCGGGCTTGCTCATAGTAGTGAGCGTACCAGCCCGTGGGCGACTCTGGGGCCTTCGCCATCCAGCCTTTGCCCGCGTTCCACTGGCACTGCTGACCGTGGCTGACAACGCCAGCCACGCCTTCAAGGTCAACGGCAATGTAGACTTTCATCTGGGTCTCCTCCCCTTGTCGTGCTGCTACTTTGCGATCGGGAGATAGAGGTCGAACACGTACTTCTCTGGGTCGCTCTCATAGGGGTTCTGGAGCGCCTCGAGGCACTGGCCGAAGTTCGGTGGACAGGAGTACGGGCTGTCCTCGAACCAGGCAGCAAGCTCTTTCCAGACGCGGCCGATGTTCGAGAGTCCCGTGAACCGGGTTACCGCGTACTTGCCCCCCGGCGCCTGCTTGATCTGGATGGGCGGCTTCGCTTCGACGTCCGCTCCCACGGGAAGCCAAAGCTCGTAGCCGTAGCTCTCGCTCCCCGGAGCGGGGTCGGGATTGTTGAATCCGTACGTCTGGCCGCCCTTCTCCCCGAGCCGGATGCCCGCGGATGCAGCGAGTGCATGCATCTGTTTCCACGCCTGGTCCTCTGGTTCCTTGCCGAACCCGAGCGAGGTTGCGTCGCTCATCGGCGGCAGGTCGACGATTCGTACATCCTTCAGAGCCACGAGATCCTCCTTGCTCGGTGCCGG
>JBFYQX010000102.1:0-17018 GCA_041302525.1 Candidatus Bipolaricaulota bacterium
GCCGGTGAAGTACTGGCGCGCCGCCCCGAACGACGCCTCGGGTACGATGCGCAGATCGACCTGGAGTCCACTCGCGAGCCGCACCGAGGTCTTCGACTCGCCGTGCGCCAGAACCTCGGCAACGTCGGAAAGATTGACGAACGCCGCAGATGCCGCACCGGGATCCTCGCTCACCGCAAGGAGGTCGAGGTCGCCGATCGTCTCGCGCCCCCGACGAAGCGAGCCTGCGTATTCGAGCCGTCTGAAGAGACCCGTCGCCTTGAGGGTTTCGATCAGCCGCTCGGCGAGCGGCAGCGCGACGCCGAGGAGGATGCGGCCTTCGACGCCGCGCGTCTCGGCCAACCCGCGGAGGATCTTGGCCTCGGTCTTCTCACCGAGACCCTTCACGGTCCGCACCTTGCCCTCGCGCGCTGCGATCTCAAGATCAGCCAGCGATCTGACTCCCAACGCCTCGTAGAGAAGCTTCGCCGTCTTCGGCCCTACTCCTTCGACGCGCGTCAGCGCGTAGAGGTCAATCGGCAGCTTGGTGCGGAGCTCGTCGTGATAAGCAAGTCTGCCGGTCTTGACGATCTCGGCGATCTTCTTGGCGATCGCCTCGCCAACGCCGGGCAGCTCAGCGTGCGCACCCGACGCGACGAGGTCTTCGATCGGCTCGCCGAGCGACTCCACGACCTCGGCAGCGCGGCGGTAGGCGCGCGGCTTGAACGGCACGCCGTCAAGGTCGAGCAGATCGGCGATCTCGTACAGAATCCTCGCGACCAGGGCATTCTTCATGTCGCAGCGCACCTCCAGTCGCAGCCACCGCCCCGACGCCGGCACGCGCACCGGGCCCTATTCTGGCGGAACGGCGATCCGCGGACCACACGACGCGGCGCTTGCCTCGCGCGGCGTCCGTCGGTACCGTGGCCCACATGACGCCGGATGAACGCTACGGGCGCGGGGCAGCGCGCTTCTACCGCCTCGCGATCGATCCCATCGTGCGCCCCCTGAGGCTTCGGATCGCCGCGCGCCTGTGCCGCGGCGAGCCGGGGGCGGTGCTCGATGTGGCCTGCGCGACGGGCGCACAAGCCCGACTGCTCGCGCGCTGCGACCTGTCGGTCGTCGGCTTGGACCTGTCCCCGGCGATGGTGGCCGCGGCGGCCGAGCGCTGCCCGTCGGTCCCGTTCGTCTGCGCCTCGGCGCTCGCCCTGCCGTTCCCGGACGAGGCGTTCGACGCGGTGATCCTGTCGCTCGCACTGCACGAGCACCCAGAAGACGAACGCCGGACGATGGTTCGCGAGGCGCTGCGCGTCCTGCGCTGCGGCGGGGAGCTTCTGATCGCCGACTTCGCCGAGCCGCGGAACCCTCGCTCGAATCTCCCGTGGCGGGTGATCCGCGCCATCGAAGGCGCGTCGGGCGTCGAGCACCGCACGGGGTTCGCCGACTTTGTGGCCCAGGCGTCGCTGCGCGGTCTCCTCGGCAGGCTGGGCCTCGAGGCATCAAGCATCGAGCGATCCCACTTTGGCTGCATCGAGATCGCCGCCATCGCGAAGCCGCAACGCGTCTAGTGAACGAACGGATCCTTGGGCACGACGACGATTCCGCCCTCTGAGAGGGTGTAGTGCTTGGCGTCCGCCTCGGGGTCGTAGCCGATCGACGCGCCGTCGGGAACGACGGCCCGCTTGTCGAGGATCGCCCGCCGAACGCGCGCCCCGCGGCCGATGACGACGCGGTCCAGGAGCACGGACTCTTCGACGTGCGCGCCGGACTGGACGACCACGCCAGGCGAGAGGATCGACCGCACGACGGTGCCGCCAGAGATGATCGCGCCCGACGAGAGGAGCGAGTCGAAGGCTGCGCCGGTCGCGTCCCCGTCGCCACGCACGATCTTGGCGGGCGGCTTGGGGCGGTTCACGGTGTGAATCGGCCAGGTGCGATCGTAGAGGTCGAAGCGCGGAACGACGCCGACGAGGTCCATGTGCGCGTCGAAGTACGAGTCAATCGTCCCGACATCGCGCCAGTACACGCCCGTGTTGCGGTTCCCCAGCTCGAAGGGGAACGCGTACACGCGCCGCCGCCCGATCATCGACGGCAAGAGGTTGCGACCGAAATCATGGTTCGACGCCTCGCTCGACGCGTCGCGATCGAGTTCGTCCCGCAGGACCTCGGGACGGAAGGCGTAGATGCCAAGCGACGCGAGGCAGACGTCCGGCTCGCCGGGCATGCCCGTCGGACGGGCCGGCTTCTCCTCAAACGCCACGGCGCGCGACTCGGCGTCGACCACGAGCTCGCCGAGCTTGGCGCGCACCTCCTCGCGCCCCAGGCGCATCACGGCCACCGTGACGTCAGCGTCTTTGTCGCGGTGGAAGTCGATCATCGCGCGGTAGTCCATCTTGTAGACGTGGTCCCCGGCCAGGATGAGCACGGCGGACGGCATGCTGTGCTCCATGGCGAAGCGATCGACGCAGTACCAGTTCTGGTGGATCGCGTCGGCCGTCCCCAGGTACCAGTCGGTGCGCGTCCGCTGCTGGGGCGGGACGGTCTGGAGGAACTCGTCGAGCGCCGGGCTGAGCACCGTCCAGCCGTCGCGGATGTGCTCTTCGAGCGACAGCGACTTGTACTGGGTCAGGATGAAGATGCGCCGCAGGTTGGAATGGACGCACGACGACAGGGCGAAGTCGATGATCCGATAGTGGCCGCCGAACGGCACGGCCGGCTTGGCTCGATCGCGCGTGAGCGGGTGAAGCCGTTCTCCGCGCCCGCCGGCGAGAATGAAGGTCAGGACATCGCGCATGGTCCGCTCCTTTCCTCGAACTCTATCGGTAGCGGATTTGCGCCCTCTGGTCAACGGCCGTGGAGTCGCGCCGCGCCGCCGACTACACTGAGCGGGACGCGGAGGGACGATGAACGCAGGGAGAACACCGCCAAAGCAGGTCCGGCTCTCACCGCACCGCCTGAGCGAGCAGGATGTCTACCTCTTCGGCGAGGGCACGCACGTTCGCCTCTACGAGAAGCTGGGGGCTCACCTCACGAGCGAGGGCGGCGCAGAGGGCGTCTTGTTTGCCGTCTGGGCACCGAACGCGGAGGAGGTCGACGTCATCGGCGACTTCAACGCGTGGACGCCCGGCGTCCACGGCCTCGTCCCGCATGGGACGTCGGGCGTGTGGGAGGGCTTCGTGCCGGGGGTCACGCAGGGCGCGCGATACAAGTACCACCTGCGCCCGCACGGCACGACGGCGTGGCTCGACAAGGCCGACCCGTTCGCGACCTACGCCGAGATCGCGCCCGGCACGGCGTCGATCGTCTGGGCACTGGACTACGCGTGGCACGACCAGGCCTGGATGGCCGAACGTCGGGCGCGCAACGAACTCAGCGCGCCGATGTCGATCTACGAAGTCCATCTCGGCTCGTGGATGCGCGCCGCCGGACGTCCGACGACCTACCGCGACCTGGCGCCGCGCCTGGCTGACTACGTGGAGAAGCTCGGCTTCACGCACGTGGAATTCCTGCCCGTGATGGAGCATCCGTTCTACGGCTCGTGGGGCTACCAGGTCACCGGCTACTTCGCGCCCACCAGTCGCTACGGCACGCCGCAGGACTTCATGGCGCTCGTCGACCTCCTGCACCAACGCGGCATCGGCGTCCTCCTCGACTGGGTTCCGTCGCACTTCCCCAAGGACGACCACGGCCTGGCGCGCTTCGACGGCACCTGCCTCTACGAGCACGCCGACCCGCGTCAGGGTCTTCACCCTGACTGGGACAGCCTGATCTTCAACTATGGGCGCAGCGAGGTGCCCGCCTTTCTCAGCTCGAGCGCGCTGTTCTGGCTCGACCGATACCACGCCGACGGTCTGCGCGTCGACGCCGTCGCCTCCATGCTGTACCTCGACTACTCGCGGCGCGAGGGGGAATGGATTCCCAACCCGTACGGCGGACGGGAGAACCTCGCGGCGATCGACTTCCTGCGGCGGCTCAACCAGGCTGTCTACCTCCATCATCCCGACGTCCAAACGATCGCCGAGGAGTCGACCGCGTGGCCGATGGTGTCGCGCCCGACGTACGCCGGCGGACTCGGCTTTGGGATGAAGTGGGACATGGGCTGGATGCACGACATGCTCCTGTACATGTCCAAGGACCCGATCCACCGCCGCTTCCACCACAACCTGCTGACGTTCCGACTCCTCTACGCGTTCCACGAGAACTTCGTCCTGTCCCTGTCGCACGACGAGGTCGTTCACCGCAAGGGCTCGCTCCTCGGGCGCATGCCAGGCGACGAGTGGCAGCGGTTCGCCAACCTCCGCCTGCTGTACGGCATGATGTACGGACAGCCGGGGAAGAAGCTCCTGTTCATGGGCGGCGAGTTCGGCCAGTGGGGAGAGTGGGACCACGAGCGCGGTCTCGATTGGCGCGCGCTCGAAGGAGAGAGCCACCGCCAGCTGCAGCAGTGGGTGAGCGATCTGAACCGCCTCCTGCGCGCCGAGGGCGCGCTCCACGAACGCGATGTCTCGCCGTCCGGATTCGAGTGGATCGACTGCAACGACGCCGACGCGAGCGTGATCAGCTTTCTCCGGCGCGGCGACGCCGGCGACCCGGTCGTCGTCGTGGCGAACTTCACGCCCGTTCTGCGGGTCGGATACCGGGTCGGCGTGCCGGCCGAAGGATTCTGGGCAGAACTCCTGAACAGCGACGCCGCCGTCTACGGCGGCAGCGGCGTCGGCAATCTGGGCGGAGTCCAGGCGGACGCGACGCCCTTCCACAGCCAGCCGCACTCAATCGCGCTCACCCTCCCGCCGCTCGCCGTCGTCTTTCTCGGGCGACGCGCGCCCGGCGGCGCTGCGCGATGAAGCCCCGCGCGCGCCTCGACGCCGAAGTCGCCGATGCCTGGCCGAGCGACGTGACCCTGTAAAGGACGCAAGAGGCCTGCCTCGCCGCCGTAGGCAGCCGCCCGTGTTAGCGCGGGGCGCCCACGCCGGTGCCGAGCCCCATGACGTCGAGCGCCCGGTGGAACCGTGGGTGGGAACGAATCGGCAGCATAAGCGGCTCGATGGGCAGCTCCATGAGCCACGGGTCGTGGACGGCGAGAGCCTGCTCGAGCTCATCGAGCGCCTCCTCGTGGCGGCCGGCCGCCACGAGCACGAACGCCGCGCTGGCGTGGCGCCGCGTGCTCTCGGCCGCGGCGCGGATCGCCTCCAGGAGCTGCTCCGCGTCGTCCGTGCGGCCTTGCCGCGCGGCGAGGATGCCGCGGAAGGTGTCGAGGATGAGTCGGTACTTGCCGAGCTTCATGGTCCGGTGCACCTCGACCTGTTCGATCCAGCGTCGAGCCTCGTCGAGCCGATCGACGTACAGGAGACAGGAAGCCATGCGGATCGCCGAGAGCGGGTCCTCGGGCCGGGCTTCGGCGACGCGCTGGAACCCGCGCAGCCCGGCCTCGGTGTTGCCCGTCCGGTGCTCGAACACCGCCCGCTGGGTCCAGACGTCCGGCGCGTCGGGATCCACGCTCTCGGCCCGCTCAAGCGCGTTGCGCGCCGCGTCCAGGTCGCCGAGCACGAGAGCCAGGTGGACCTTCGCGCCCAGCGCGGCGGTGTTGTTTGGGTTTCGGTGTAGGCCGATGGCCAGCGCGTCCTCGGCTCCTCGCCAGTTCCACAACGTCATCTCCGCCCGCGCGAGGCCCGACGCGACCCCGGGGTAGTCCGGCTCGAGGTCTCGCGCGCGCAGCAGGTGGACCTTGGCCGCCTCGGCGTCCCCGGATTCGAGCAACATCTCGGCAAACGCGATGTGGACGATGTGCGCCAACGGGTCCAGCTCGAGCGCGCGTTCCATGGCGACGCGCGCTTCCTCGTCCTGCCCGAGCACGCTCAAGACGAGGCCCAGCCAGTGATAGGCTGAGGCGTAGTTGGGGTTCAGCTCAATCGCACGGCGCATCTCGCGCTCGGCCTCGGCGGGGTCCACGTCCGACTCGAGGGCGAGCAGTCCCAGCGAGGCGTGCGCCTCGGCCAGGTTCGGGTCGAGGCGGATCGCCTGCTCGGCCGCCTCGCGTGCCTTCGGGTGCGCGGCCGCGGCGGCCTCGATCCCCTGGTTGACCAGGATCGAGTACGTGTCGGCGACTCCCGAGTAGGCTTTGGCGAAGCTGGGGTCGGCCGCGACCGCGGCCTCGAAGTGCGTGAGCGCCTTGTGGAGGCCCGTCTTCGTTCGCCGCGACCAGAACTGGCGCCCTTTCAGGTACTCCTTGTACGCGTCGAGGCTCTCGGTCGGCCGCCGCGCAGCGCGCGGCGCGAGCACGCCGCGCAGCTCGGCGGCCACGCTCTGCGCGATCTCGGTCTGGATCTCGAACACGTCGGCAAGCTCGCGATCGTAGCGCCCCGCCCACAAGTGCTCTTCCGACGCCGCATCGATCAGCTGCACGGTGATCCGCAGGCGTTCGCCCGCCTTGCGTACGCTTCCCTCGAGAACCGCACCCACGGCAAGCTCCCGCCCAATCTCGCGAATCGGCTTCTTCGTCTCGCGATACGCCATCACCGACGTCTGCGCGATCACCTTCAGGCCCGGCACCTTGGACAGGGTGTAGATCAGCTCCTCTGTCATCCCATCGGCGAAGTACTCGTCCTCGGGATCCGGGCTCACATTCGTAAGCGGCAAGACGGCCAACCGGGCGCGGTCCACGCTGGCGGGCGACGCCTCCTGCGGCGTCTTGTCCCAGGGCAGCGCGACGCGGAACACCTCGATCGGCGCCTCGAGGTTCTTGAGGCGCTGTGGACCCATGCTGACGAACGGCGACTTGACCTTGTTCCACACCTGGTCGCGCAGCGCCGCGGATGCGCAGATGCCGCCGGGGGCCGCTAGAGGCTCAATGCGTGCCGTGATGTTCACGCCGTCTCCGAAGACATCGTCGTCGCGCCGCACGACGTCGCCGACGTGCAGGCCGATGCGCACGGAGAAACGTTCCCCCTCGGCGACCGCGCGGTTGCGGTCGTGGAAGCGCCGTTGAATGTTGATGGCGCACGACACGGCCTGCAGGGCGCTCGGGAACTCGACGAGGAAGCCGTCGCCCGTGCCCTTGATCGCCCGGCCGCCGTGCGTCTCGACGCTGTCGCGAATCGTCGCGCCGTGATCCTCCAACAGGCGCAGGGCCCGCGCCTCGTCGGCCTGCGACAAGCGCGTGTACCCGACCATGTCGGTCAACATCAGGGCGACAAGCTGACGTCTTTCCATCGTTCGGCACTCCGCGTCAGGATTCTACCACTCCCGAGGCCGCCTTGTCCGTTGACTCGAGCCGGTCGAACGTGCTAGACCTGGGGACTTTCCTGGCGCGGAGCCGGAGAGGACGGGAGTGTGCATGGAGCGAATGCTGCGCGTGAACATGACCGACCGCACGGTGAGGTTCGAGCCCGTGCCGTCGTCGTACATCCATCGGGCCGGGCGCTGGCTCACGTCGAGCCTCGTGCACGACGAGGTTCCGCCCACGTGCCACCCGCTCGGGCCAGAGAACAAGCTCGTCTTCTCTCCGGGCATCGTGACCGGCACAGCGGCGCCCACCTCGTCGCGGATCTCGGTCGGCGGCAAGAGCCCGCTCACGGGCGGCATCAAAGAGGCGAACGCCGGCACCGGCTGGGGCCGGCGCCTTGCCCGCCTCGGCATCCGCGCCCTCATCGTCGAAGGCCAGCCCTCAAGCGGCCTCTGGCTCCTGAAGGTCGATGCCCAGGGCGCGACGTTCGAGCCAGCCGATGCCTGGGCCGGCGGCCGGCTGTCCGAGCGCGTGACGGCGATCGCGACGCAGCACGGCGGCCGCGACAAGGTCGACGTCTGCGCGATCGGCGCGGCCGGCGAGCAGCGCATGGCCGCGGCCGGCGTCTGCTTCACGGACCGAGAGGGACGAGCCAGCCGCTACGCCGGACGCGGCGGGCTCGGCGCGGTCATGGGATCGAAGGGTCTCAAGGCGATCGTCGTCGACGATTCAGGCGCCGGCGACGTGCCGATCGCGGACAAGGCGAAGTTCGAACAGGGACGAAAGAAGCTGGCGGCCGCGCTTGGCGAGCATGCCATCACTCGGCCCAAGGGCGCGCTGAACGCCTACGGCACCGCCGTCCTTGTGAACATCCTGAACGAGGCCGGCGGGCTGCCGACGCGCAACTTCCGCGAAGGGCGCTTCGAGGGCGCAACGAAGATCGCCGGCGAGGCCATCTTCGAAGGCAATCGCGAGCGGGTCGGGCGCGACGTCTACAACCACCCCTGCTCGCCCGGCTGCGTGATCGCCTGCTCCAACACCTGGCACCGCAAGGACGGCTCCGAGCACACCTCGTGCATCGAGTACGAGTCAGACTGGGCGTTCGGCGCCAACTGCGGGATCGACGACCTCGACCAGATCGCCGAACTCAACCTCTTGTGCAACGAGTATGGGCTGGACACGATCGAGATCGGCGGGACGCTGGCGGTCGCCGCGGACGGCGGCGTGTGGTCGTTCGGAGACGGCCGGCGAGCCATCGAGCTCGTGCACGAGATCGGGCGGGCCACGCCGCTGGGGCGCATCCTCGGGAACGGCGCGCTGTTCACCGGCCGCGCGTTCGGCGTGACGCGCGTCCCGCACGTGAAGGGGCAGAGCATGCCGGCCTACGAGCCGCGCGCCATCAAGGGCATCGGCATGACGTACGCCGTCTCGACCATGGGCGCCGACCACACCTCCGGCTACACGATCGCGCCGGAGATCCTCGGGGTGTCCGGCAAGCTGGATCCGGCGGACCCGAAGAAGGCCGACGTGGCGCGCACCTTCCAGTACGCGACCGCGTTCATCGACACGACCGGACACTGCCTGTTCATCGCCTTCGCCATCCTCGACCTCCCGACCGGATTCGAGGGCCTCGTCGAGGAGTGCGCGGGCGCGCTGGGAACGGCGTGGACGATGGACGACGTCGGCCGGATCGGCAAGGCCGTGCTGGACCTGGAGCTGGAGTTCAACCGTCGGGCCGGGTTCACGGCCGCCGACGACCGCCTGCCGGAGTTCATGACGCGGGAGCCGCTCCCGCCGCACAACGGCGTGTGGGACGTACCCGATCGCGAGCTGGACAAGGTGTTCCGGAGCTGAGGGCGGACCAAAGAAGGTCAGCACAGCGCATGGTCCACGTCCACGTCTACGGCAAGCTACGGCGGCACGCCGCCGCGACCGACCCACGCGCGGCGTCGGTCGTCCAGATCACGCACTGCCCCGGCGACACCGTGCGCGCTGTGGTGGGACGCGTCGGCATCTCGCTCGACGAGCTCGGCGCGAACCTGTTCGTCGACGGACACTACGCCGATCTCGAGACACCCGTGCCCGATGGGGCGCGCGTCGGGCTCTTCCCCGACGACATGCAGCTCCTCTACAAGTGGTACTTCCGTCCAGAGCGAAGCCTGGACCCGAGAGGCGAACCGAGGCCGGGCGAGACGGAGGAGGGCCCGCGGCCATGAGAGTCGACGTCCGACGGTACGCGACGCTCGCCGGCGCGGCGACCGGCCGACCGGCCGGTGCGCCGGAGCTTGTCGACGTCGACACCGGCGAGACGGTCGCCGGCCTCCTGGTCTGCCTCGCGCTCGCCCCAGACGCCGTGCACCTCGTCATGAT
Organism: Candidatus Bipolaricaulota bacterium; assembly: GCA_041302525.1. Classification (GTDB taxonomy): domain Bacteria; phylum Bipolaricaulota; class Bipolaricaulia; order UBA7950; family UBA9294; genus CAIOGO01. The sequence goes on from JBFYQX010000102.1 coordinate 9,572, forward strand.
CAACGGGCGCATCGTCCACGACCGCAGCGCGCGCCTGGCCGACGGGGACCGCGTGGCGCTCTTCCCGCCGGTCGGCGGTGGGTGAACCTCGCCAGGCAACACGTGAACCCCGGGGGCGCGATCGCGCACCCATGAGTAGACGTCCGGCTCGCCGAGGAGGTCGGAGGCCGTGAGGATGGACCTGTGAAAAGCGACGAAGCCCTGCTCTGGGCAACCGGGCAGGCCGACCTAGCGGCCTTCCGTGAGCTGTACGACCGGCACGCCGATCGGGTGTACCGCTTCGCCCTGTCGCGGGTGCGACGCAGCCACCTCGCGGAGGAGGTGTTGCAGGAGACGATGTTTGCCGTGTGGAAGCAGGCCGACAGATTCTGCGGCCGCTCGAAGGCGACGACGTGGATCCTCGGGATCGCGCGCAACCAGGCGCACGCGATCCTGCGACGCGAGAAGAAGGGCGAGCGACTGCCCGAGGAACCGGCGTCCGAACCAGATCCGGCCGAGACCGCCGAGATCGACGTGCGCGTCCAGCGAGCCCTTGCCGGGCTCTCCGCCGAGCACCAGGAGGCCCTGCACCTCGTGTTCTACGAGGAGATGAGCCTCGCCGACGCGGCGGCCGTGCTCGGCGTGCCCGAGGGGACCGTCAAGTCGCGCCTGTTCTACGCCCGGAAGGCGCTGGCCGAGGAGCTGAGATGACCGACTGCGAGGGCTTGCGCGAACTCATGCCGTGGTACGTGACAGGCAAACTCGGCGCCGCGGATGCTGCCGCGGTCGCCGCGCACATCCAGACGTGCGAACGCTGCCGCCAGGAGCTGGCGGAGGTGGTGTGGGTGCGCCACCTCGTGAACGCCGACCGGGCCGACGTCCCCGCCGTGCCAGCGCGCGTCTGGCGCAAGGTGTTGGCGCGCGCGGGCCTTCGCGACCTGGCGTCGGTGGACATCGGGTCGCTGCTCGTCGGGCTGCGCCTCGGCGTCAACGCCCAGCGAACGAAAGCGCCCGTGCGCGCCAGCCTGCGGGTGATGGGGCGCAACGTGCGCGTGGTCGACGAGAGACGGGGGACGGGATGCAAGGCGACGCAACCCGACGCGACAGCGCCGCAGCAGGACTGAGCGTGCTTCGTGCCGCCGGGATCTCGACAGACCGCCTGGGCTCGCTCGCCGCACGGGACCGGCCGCTCTCGGTAGGTCAAGCGATGGCCGTGGCGACCGTCGTTCGCCAGCTGGCGGCCAGCGGCCTCACGGCAAGGGAACTCGACGCCCTCGTGCCCGCGCTCGCCGACACCGCGATCGGTTCACCCGAGGTCCACGCCGCGGCGCTGACGGACTTGCTTGGGCGCTTGAACGCGCGCGGCTTGCCGCGCGACGCCGCCCTGGCGCTGCTCGAACGCGCGGCGCGCGCGCCCTCGCACGCCGTGTCCGGAGTCTGCGCCGAGTTGGCCGAAGGGCACGACGGCTCGGAGCGCGCCGCCGACGGGTGCACGCTAGCAGAGCGAGACAAGGGAGGAAGAACGATGACGGATCCAAGAACGCAAGGCGGCTCCGGACCGAATGGGACAGCGGAGCGGGAGCGGGAGAGGGAGCGCCTCGACCGCGAACGAGAGGCGCTCGACCGCGAGCGGGAGAAGATGGAACGCGAGCGCGAGAGGGCGGAACGCGAGCGCGAGAAGCTCGAGCGTGAAAGGGAGAGGCTCGACCGGATGCAAGAGGCGCTCGAAGAGCGTCTGGCGCAGCAGGAAGACCGACTGCAGGAGCTCGAGGACGCGCTCGAGGACCGCATGGAGGCCCTCGACGAGGCGGCCGCAGAGCTCGAGGACCTTGAGGACATCGAGGTTCACGGCATCGAGGGCGTGCGCGAGATGCTCGACGTCGTGTCCGATCGCCTGCCGCACCTCCTGCGCGGCATCCACGAGACGGTCTATGCGCCCGATCGGCTGGAAGCGACCGCGGCGTCCTACGCCGCCTTCTACAAGAAGCTCACCGAGTCGGGGGTTCCCGATGCCCTGGCCGCGCAGATCACCCAGCGCCACTTCGAGACCCTCGACCGCCAGACGCAGGCCGAGATGGGGGCGCGCAGGGGACGCCACGGACCCAGCGAGGACCTCGACCCCCTGGGCCCGAACTTCGATCCGCTGGGGCCAGCGTTCGATCCGCTGCGGCGCGCCAAGCGGCGCCGCCAAGAGAAGGCACCCGACGCGCCCTGCGACAGCTAACGCGCGGGCTCGGTCCCCGGCTCGGAGAACGCCGCGAACCCGCTGGCCGCGTTGACGGCCTGCCGCAGCGCGCGCGCCACGGCCTTCGGGAGGGACCCCGCCTCGGCCGCGGTGAGTGGCGGCTCGACCACGGCGGCGGCCAGCATCTCGGCCTCGACGTGCTGCCAAGACTCGGCGCGCACCTGGTACGATGCCCACTCCGCGTGCGCCAAGGCGCGAACGACAGCCGCACCGCCGGGCAAGAGGACCACGTAGCGCGGGGCCTCCGACGCGGGCGCCACCCGCTCTAGCCATCCCACAGACAGGAGCCGGCTCGGCGGCGGCGTCCCGATCCCGAGCACCGCGATGCCGGTCAGAACGCAAGCGAGCACGATCCACTTCATGCGACCTCCCTCTCCCCTGGGCGGCCTCCCGCCCACCTCGGGTACTCTCTCCGGTATGGACGTTCTGGAGCAAGTCCGCGCCCGCTGTCGCGCCGTCGCCGACGAGGCCCGCTCGGTGCGCGTCGTTCCCGACCGAACCACGAGCTACGCCGGTGAGTTCCTCGCCCTCGACCCTCCGCGGCCCGTGTACGACCGGACCCTGCACTTCGACGGGCGCGCAGAGGACGTCGTGGCGTATCTCGTCACGCTCGACAGCGTGAACTTCGGCTCCGGCTACTTTCCCCACCTCGCCAAGCGGCCCGAGACCTCGGGCTACGGCACCGTGGCGCGTGCGCTCACCGACTGGTTCCAGCGCGAAGGCCCGTTCCGCGCAGACCAGCTCGCTGCAGCCACGGCCCAGGACTGCGCGCGCATCTTCGGCCAGAGCCTCTCCGTGCCGCCGATCGCTCGGCTGATGGACCTCTTCGCCCGCGCGTGGAACGACCTGGGCGACGACCTGCTCCGGCACTGCGACGGCGCCTTCACCGCGCTCATTGAGAGCGCGCAGGAGTCAGCAGCTCGTCTGGTCGAGCGCCTCCAGCGACAGCCCCTATTCCGCGACGTCGCCGTCTATCGCGGCGAGCCGGTCCCGTTCTACAAGCGCGCCCAGATCCTGGCGTCCGACCTCGCGCTCGCATTGGAGGACACTGGGTGGGGGAGGTTTCGCGATCTCGACCGCCTGACCGTGTTCGCCGACAACGCGGTGCCCCACGTCTTGCGCGTGGACGGTCTTCTCGCCTACGAGCCCGACCTGGCGGCGCGCATCGACCGCGGCGAGCCGATCGCTCCGGGCTCGGAGGAAGAGATCGAGATCCGCGCCTGCGCGGTGCACGCGGTCGAGCTCGTTGTCGAGGCGCTCTCCGGAGACGCGGTCGGCGGTCACCGGCTGACTGCACGCGAGCTGGACATCGCCCTCTGGGAACGCGGCCGCTCGGCCACCTACAAGGCGCGACCGCGCCACCGGACCCTCACCACGGCGTACTAGAGCGACGCGGGCCCTGTCTGCACGGCCTCGCTGACGACGGCAAGGTCGCGCAACCCCTCGACCGTTGAGGGGCCGATGCCCTTCACCGCGTCGAGGTCGTCGACGGTCCTGAACGGCCCGCGTTCCGCGCGGTGCGCCACGATCCGCGCTGCAAGCGCGGGGCCGATGCCCGGCAGCTCGGTCAGCTCCACGGCGGACGCCTGGTTGATGTCGATGCGTCTCGGTTCGACCCATCGCGGCACGATCACGGCGACGTCGTACAGCGTGATTGGACGAGGCGCCAGCGTCGGATCGGGACCTCGAGCGGGCCGCAGCAGAAGCGCGCCACCGGCCAACAAGCTCACCGCGAGAAGCATCACCAAGCCCCGCTCTTGCTCGCGCGTTAGGGACATCTCGGGATATGTCGTATCTCTTCCTCGCAGGAAAGACAACTGCGGCCCGCGCTACGGCAGGAGGTCGAGCTCTGTCTCCCAGGGGCGCAGCTCGCCGAGGAGCGCGTGCTCGGTCATATCGAGATGGATGGGCGTGATCGACACGAAGCCCTGCGCGATCGCCTCGATGTCGGTCCCCTCTTCGTGCATCGCGGTGCCGGTCAGCGGGTCGCCGGTCACCCAGTAGTACTCGCGCCCGTGCGGGTCCTTGCCGGTCACAAGGTAGTTGGAGTACGCCTCGCCGCCGAGGCGCGTCAGGCGCGTGCGCAGCGCCCGCCCGGCGGGCGTGTAGGGCACGTTCACGTTGAGCAAGGTGCCGGTGGGGAGGGGCGGCCGGCTGAGCAGGAACGCCGCGAGGCGACGCACGAACGCCGCCGCGCGGTCGTAGTCAAGGTCATCACTCGGCGCCTGCAGCGTGTCGTACGACACCGCAACCGACGGAACCCCCGAGCGCGCTCCCTCCATCGCCGCAGCGACGGTCCCGGAGTACGAGACGTCGCGGCCGAGATTCAGCCCAGCGTTGATGCCCGAGACGATGAGGTTGGGACGCACGTCGAGCAGTCCGAGCAGGGCGAGCGACACGCAGTCGGAGGGCGTGCCGCTCGTGGCGTGCCCAACGCCGCCATCGAGCAGCGGCACGCGATCGACGCGGAGCGGCTTATGGAACGTCCGCGTCCGGCTGGCGGCCGACCAGTTCCGGTCGGGGGCAAACACCTCGGCGCGCCCGAGCGTGTCGAGCGCCTTCTTGAGCGCCAAGAGACCGGGCGCCGTGATCCCGTCGTCGTTCGTGATCAAGATGACGTGAGACGTCTCGCGCGTCATGCGTCGCCTCCTCTCGCCGCACGGGCCTCTTCGCGCGCGCGGAAGAACCAGAGCTGGTTGTCGCCATACCGACGTCGGTCCACGAGGTCGAGCGACCCGTACGTCTCGCCGATCGTCTCGGTCTCGTGGATCTCGGCCACCACGACCGGGTCTGCTGACAGGAGACGACTCGCCCCCAGCGCGGTCAGGGCGCGCGGCACGAGATCCTGGTAGTAGGGCGGCCCGACAAAAAGCAGGTCGTAACGGCGTCCGAGCCGTTCGAGCGCTCCGATCGCCTCGAACGCATCGGACATGAGGACGTCGCCGCGGGAGAGGAAGTCGAGCAGATCGAGGTTCCTGCGCACGATCCCGCAGGCGCCGGCCGAGCGATCAACGAACGTGCACGCGCGCGCGCCGCGCGACAGCGCCTCGAGGCCGACGCTGCCGGTTCCGCAAAACAGGTCGAGGAACGCAGCATCGATCACGAAGTCCGACAGGATGTTGAACATCGCCGAGCGGACGAAGTCGCGCATCGGGCGGATCGCTTCGTCTTCCCACGCGACGAGCTTTCGGCCGCGCCGTTCGCCCGCGATGATCCGCATGCGCTCTCCTTGCAGGTCCGGAACCGCCTCGGCTAAGATCGACGACCGAGGTGCGTCCTGGGAAGAGCATAAGAGAGGGGCCCAGACCGATCAACCAATGCCGGACCGTAGCCCGTTCTCGCACATCCTTTTCGATCTCGACCGTACCCTGGCGTACTACCCGCTCCCGACCGCCGAGATCGTCGCGCAGACCTTCGCGCGACTCGAGCTCCCGCTCGACCCGTGGGGCTCGGCCGCCGAGCTGGGCGGCCGCTACGACGACCTCTGGGTAGAGCTCGAACGCGAGGCCGCGTCGGTGTCCGCCCTGCGACGCGCGGTGTGGGACCGCGTGCTGGCCGAGCGTGGCCAGCCCGCGCCCGGACTCGCCGAGCGCGTGGCCGACGCGTACGGGCTGCTGCGGGCAGCCAGCGGCATCCGCCTCTTCGACGGCGCAGACGCGCTCCTCCGCGACCTGCGCGCCGCCGGGTTCGGCCTGGGCCTGCTGACGAACGGCTGCGTGGGGCAATGGGAGAAGATCCACGCGCTCGGCGTCGAGCCCCTGTTCGACGCCGTGGCCGTGGCCGGCGACCTCCGCCTCTACAAGCCCGACGCGCGCGCCTTCTCGAGCCTGCTCGATCGCCTCGGCGCCCGTCCCGCCGCCGCGCTGTTCGTGGGGGACTCGTACGAGCTGGATATCGTAGGGGCCCATGGGGCCGGCATGTCCACCGCCTGGATCCGCCCGGCCGCAACCTGCCCGCCGGGCGACGTGGTGCCGGACTTCGGTTGGGAGAGCGTGCTCGAACTCCGCGAGGTCGTCCTGTGACCCGGAGTCGCGCCGCCATGAGCCTGTTGTGCCTGGCGCTCCTGGCCGCCGGCCTCGTGCAGAGGGCCGCGGCGCAGGCGATCCTCCTGCCGCGGACCCTGCCGTCGTTCAATCAGACGTACACGGTGGGATCCGGCGCGTGGGGCGAGGTACCGCTTGGGACCGGCGGCTGCCCCGACGTTCTCCGCACGACCGGCTGCCTGATCACCGCGTTCGCGTCGGTCCTCGCGTACTTTGAGATCGATCTCGTCGTGCCGGCCGCCAGTTCCTCCACGGGCACGCTCCAGGTCGGGATGAACCCGCGCGTCCTGAACGACTGGCTGCGCGCGCGCCGCGGCTACGGGCAATGCGCGGGCGACCCGGTGGGCGCCTGTTGCCTCGAATGGAGCGCGCTGCCGCGCGGCGTGACCCTGACCTTCCACGCCAACCGCAACAACGTGGGCCTGAACCCGGTCGCCGAGCTTGTGATCGACCACGCTCTCCGGCAGGGCCACCCGGTCGTCGCCGGCGTCCACTGGGCGGCGGCCTGCCGCAGTGGCTCATCACAGACGGAGGATTGCCACTGGGTCATCCTGACGGGCAAGGTCGGAGACACGTACACGATCGTCGATCCCTACAATCCCGACCGCACGAACCCGGCCGGCGTGCGCACGACGCTCGACGCAGGCTCTCTCGGTGCCTACACGATAGATCGCTTCGTCGTGGTAGCCCCGACGCCGGGGGATGCATCTTCGCTCAACAGCCTTCCCGACGTCGCGTCGCCGCCTGCGCCGACGCCCGCCGCGCCGACGCCGACCCCGCCCGTCTCGACCAGCCCTTTGGCGAGTCTCCTCGTGCTCCTCGTCGCGTTGTCGATCGTCGCCGGCGCGATCTTCCTCTCGGCCGACGGCCAGCCCTAGGCCGCTCCCGACGCCGCGAGGGCCAGCGCCCACGCGGCGAGGCCGAGGCAGTAGACGGCGAACGGCCAGAGGGCTCGCCGCGAAACGAGCGCAAGCAGCACGCGCAACGCGGCAAGGCCGACAGCAAACGCTGCCACCGTCCCGACGATGAGACCGCCCACGTTGAGCTCCACGCGCGGCGCGGCCGTCGTCAATCCGTCCCAGAGCGCGAGGCCGCCTGCGCCGGCCACCGCGGGCATCGCGAGGAGAAACGAGAAGCGGGCGGCGCGGTCCGGACGGAGCCCGGTCAAGATCCCAGCGCC
>JBFYQX010000009.1:0-12386 GCA_041302525.1 Candidatus Bipolaricaulota bacterium
GCCATCGCCAGGGTCGCGCTGGGCGAGACGGTTGGGCTCTGGAGGTTCGACGTGAAGCCGTTGGGGCCAGTCCACGAGTAGCCGGCCATTCCGTCCGGTCCGCCGATGAGCGTCAAGGGCTGGCCGACGCAGACTGGGCCGCTGTTGGCCGCAGTGGGTGTAGGCAGGGCGTTCACCGTCACATCGCGTGAGCAGGTCGCCGAGCAACCGCTCCCGTTGGTCACCGTCGCAGTGAGCGTGACGAAAGCCCCGGCGCCCGCCGCCCACGTGATCTGGCGTGTTCCCTGTCCAGCCGTGATCTGGCCGCCGGCGATCGACCATGTGTACGAGGCGCCAGCCCCCGCGTCGGCCACCGACGCGACGTTTCCGACACTGCCCGCACAGACGCTTGGCGGAGCCGTGATCGAGCACGGAGGCGAGGCATATACGGTGACGTAACTTGCCTTCGTTTCCCCATCCGACGTGCTGGCGACGTCCGTGACGGTCAGCGTCACGGTGTAGGTTCCCGGGCTCGTGTAGGTGTGGAGGGGGTTCTGGGCGCTCGAGTGCGGCGAGCCGTCGCCGAAGTCCCAATCGTACGTGTAGGGGACGCTGCGATCGCCGCCCGTCGTCTTGTCCGTGAACTGCACGGTCAGCGGCGCGCATCCTGTGACTGGCATGCCTAGGAAGTCGGTAACGAGCGGCGAGTTGACTACGACCAGCGCGTACCCAGCGCACTTCGAGCCTGGCCCGTAGTCGGTGCATCCGACGCACTTGTCGACCGTGTTGAGCTTGTTGTCGACCGACCAGAAGATCTGGATGTTCCTTAGCTCCAGCGACGCCCCACACGTCCACGTGAGCGGACCCACCATCAGGTCGTAGATCCCGTTGGACGTGTAGATCTGAGGCGCGCTGACCTTGTCCTGTTCGAAGAGCAGGCCGTTGATGTAGACGTCGGCTACGAAGCGGACGCAGTAGCTGTTGTTGCGGTTGAAGTTCAGTCGGACCCAGAGCTGACCGTCAACCGTGCTCCCGGGCGTGCACGTCCCGGGGTAGGTGACCCAGACGGAGACAAGGCTCACGTCGTTTGCCGTGCAGCCCGTGATGCAGCGCGGGTACGTCTGCGCTGCGCCGCCGAGCGCGACCACCACGAGCAGTGCCACGGTGAGAAGAACTCCAGCGCCGAGGAACTGCCTACCGGGTTTCTGCATTCCCAACACCATATGACGTACACCTTCCTGTGAGGTCGGCGCGCTCGCGGCGAAGCCCCTATGGAGCCGAAGGCGCCGCGCCACATGCCAGCGCCACGAAAAGAAGACGCCACGTCCCTCGCGCCCCATCTCGCTGGTTTGCCCCATGGCCCTCGCCATGTCCGCCTCCTACTGAGGCTGGCAGCCCAGCGTCCTGCGTGAGGTCTGTGGCTTTGCGTCCCGCCCTCGCAAGCGGGTTGCCTTTTTCAGCCGATCCCCGTGGTTGGTTCTTACGAGTCCTTTGCCTCCGACGTGCGGCCTCGTGCCTGGATCATCAACGCTCTCTCCACAGCCTCCGGAGACACGAGATGCTCCTGGAGAAGGATATCGCCGAGCAGTTTCTTCGTGAACTTGGTCTGCTGCAGTTGAAGGCCTCGGGCAAGGTCGCTGTGCGTCATCACGCCAAGATCGATCAGGATCTCGCCGAGCTTCTTCTCGCACTCGAAGTACTGCTCGAGGATGGACAGGATGACGCTCGAACGACTCTTGCGTTCCCTCTTGCCTTTGGCATCCACCTGCTTGATCAGGTAGGCGTCGTCGTCGCTGTAGTAGATTGTCGTCTGCATTGCTCTCCCGTCCCCGGCAAAAGAAAAACCGGGTCCCAGTTCCCTGGCAACCCGGCCACCTCGCTCTTCGAGGTCCGTGGCTTTGCGCCCCCACCTCGCGGTGGGTTTGCCCTGATTCAGGCTATCGGACTCCCTGACGCTCGCACATTATGTCTACCATAGGTCTGGATGTCAAGCGGGTGGGCACGATGCGGATCTGTAGCATGCAGGAGCTTTGCGGCCGCGCGCGCTGACTCCTATACTGGCCACCATGCCTGGACAGGCGAACGCGTCGCCGATGATGAACCAGTACCTGCGCCTCAAGGCGGACCACGCGGACGCAATTCTGCTCTTTCACCTCGGCGACTTCTACGAGGCCTTCTTCGAGGACGCCGAGACGGTGTCGCGCGAGCTGGACATCGTATTGACGGCGCGGAATGGCCACCCGATGGCTGGGGTTCCGCTTCGCCGTGGCGACGCGTACATCGCCCAGCTCCTGCGCAAGGGATACAAGGTCGCGGTGTGTCAGCAGCTTGAGGATCCTCGCACAGCGAAGGGGTTGGTGAAGCGCGCCGTCGTGCGGGTAGTCACTCCAGGAACCGCTGTCGATGATGCGGTGCTCGACGCGGGGGTGAACAACTACCTCGCGGCCGTGGATCTCGGGCCGACGGGCGAGCGGTCCGGACTGGCGTTTCTCGACCTGTCAACCGGCGAGTTCACGGCCACGGAGGCGGCTGACCTGGCGACGCTGCATGTCGAGTTGGCGCGACGTGATCCCAGCGAGGTCCTTCTTCCCGACGCGCCCGAGGCGCGCGACGTCCCGCTCGAAGGGCGGACGGTGACTCGGGTTCCTGCGACCAGCTTCTCGGCCGCGGCCCTGCCCGCGGACGCCATGAACATCGGGGAGCGCGCGTTGCGGGCAGCCGGCGCGATCCTCGCGTACGTACTGCAGACCCAGCGGACTGCGTTGCCCCACATCCGGCCCGTTGCGGGCTACGCGACCGCCGAACTCATGACCCTGGATCCCTTCACGGTGGCAAGCCTCGAACTGGTACGCCCGATGCGGCCGGGCCAGGAGCGCGGGACACTCCTCGCCGCCCTGGACCGAAGCGTCACCCCGATGGGCAGGAGGCTGTTGCGCCGGTGGATCCTGTCGCCACTCGCGGACCGAACGGCGATCGAACGTCGGCTTGACGCGGTCACGGTACTCGTTACGGACAGCCTGCGGCGCGAGAACGTCCGCGCGCGACTCGCCGACGTGCACGATCTCGAGCGCCTTCTCGGCAAGCTCGGCACAGGCCGAGTGCGCCCGTTCGACCTGCTCCAGCTCGTCCGGTCGCTCGACGCGTCGCCTCGCCTGGCTGAGCTTCTAGACACGGGGACAGCATCGGGCCTCCTCGAGGACATCGGCCGCTGCGTCCGCGAGCCGGAGCTTGGCTTGTTGTCTGAGCAGTTCTCGCGGCTGCTCGTCGATCCGCCTCCTGCCGACGCGCGCGACGGGGGGATCATCCGCCCCGGCCACAGCGAGGAGCTTGACCGTCTGCGGGACGAGGCGCGCCTCCTGCGCGATCGGCTGTCAAACCTTGAGGCCGAAGAGCGAGCCCGCACTGGAATCTCGTCGCTCAAGGTCGGCTACAACCGCGTCTTCGGCTACTACTTCGAGGTCACACGAACCCACCTCGACAAGGTTCCGCCGGAGTACATGCGCCGGCAGACGTTGGCCAACGCCGAGCGGTTCGTAACCGAGGAGCTGCGAGGCTGCGAGGAGCGCATCGCCAGCATCGAGGAGAGATCCGTTGCGCTGGAGATGAAGCTCTTCGACAACGCGGTCGAGGTGCTTCGTGGCGAGCTTCCACGCCTGCAACGGCTGGCGGATGCCCTGAGCGAACTGGACGCCGTTCAGTCGCTGGCAGATGTGGCACACCGCCATGGCTACACGCGGCCGTCGTTCACTGATCGGCACGTCGTGGAAATCACCGCCGGCCGCCATCCGGTCGTCGAACGGATCGAGGAGTTCGTTCCTAATGACCTGGTCCTTTCGGCAGGACAGGACCTCGTGATCCTCACCGGACCCAACATGGCTGGCAAGTCGGTCTACCTGCGTCAGACCGCCTTGATGTCGATCATGGCCCAAGTGGGCTCGTTCGTGCCTGCGACTCGGGCCGTGCTGCCGCTCGTGGACCGCGTCTTCGCTCGGGTTGGCGCCAGCGACATGCTGGTGGCTGGGGTCAGCACGTTCATGATGGAGATGCTCGAAGTCGCGACGATCCTTGAGCGGGCCACTGCGCGCAGCTTGATTATCCTCGACGAGATGGGCCGCGGCACGAGCACGTTCGACGGCGTGTCGATCGCCTGGGCGGTGGCCGAGGAGCTCGCGCGCAAGGTCCGCGCCAAGACCCTCTTTGCCACGCACTATCACGAGCTGACCCGATTGGCTGAGGAGATCCCCAACGTCGTCAACCTCCATGTGGCGGTCAAGGAGGTGGGCAAGGACGTCGTATTCCTGCACCGTGTCGAACCCGGCACGGCGTCGGGGAGCTACGGCGTTCACGTCGCGCGGCTGGCGGGCCTGCCGGCGCACGTAACCGACGCCGCCGACCGCATACTGGCCGACCTGTTGTCCGAGGCGCCACTGTCGCGCCTCGCGCGCGGCGCGCCGCCCGCGGAGACGCCGCCGCTGTTCGGAGCCGAGGAACACCCAGTCCTGAAGGCGCTCCGCAAGATCGACGTCAACCGGACCGCGCCCCTCGATGCGCTCGCACGCTTGGCCCAATGGAAGGCGCAACTCGGCGCATGACCGAACCCTTGCGGGCGCCTCAGCACATCCCGGTCCTCCCTGAGGAGGTCGTGCGGCTTCTCGCGGTCGATCGGGGTGGGGTTTTCCTTGACGCCACGGTGGGGCTTGGCGGTCATGCCGAGGCCTTGCTTGCGGCTTCGCCCGACGCGCGGCTGATCGGCATCGACCGTGATCCAGAAGCGCTCGTAGGCGCGCGTGCCCGCCTCGGCCGTTTTGGCACGCGCGTCGACCTCCTGCACGGCAACTTCGCCGAGCTCGACGCGTGCCTCAGGCGGCTGGGCATTGCCCGCGTCGATGGGGTATTGCTCGACCTCGGCGTCTCCTCGATGCAACTCGACAATGCGCGGCGGGGGTTCAGCTTCCGCGAGGACGGGCCGCTGGATATGCGGATGGATCCATCGCGCGGGGTCACGGCCGCGCAGTGGCTTGAGTCCGTGGATGCGCGCGAGCTCGAGCGCGTGCTGTTGACATATGGCGAAGAGCGGTACGCGGGCCGAATCGCCCGCGCCGTCGTCGAAGCGCGCGCGCAGGGGCCGTTGCAGACCACGCTCCAGCTAAGGGACGTCGTCCACCGAGCCGTGCCGCGTGCCTACTTCGCCCAACGCATCGATCCCGCCACGCGGTCGTTCCAGGCCGTGCGCATGGCCGTCAACGACGAGATGGACTCGCTCGATCGCGGTCTGGCACAAGGGTTCGCGGCGCTCAGGACCGGCGGTGTGCTCGTGGCGATCAGCTTCCACTCGCTCGAGGATCGCCGCGTGAAGGTTTTCCTGCGCGAGCGCGCTGCTGCGTGCGTCTGTCCCCCCGATCTGCCCGAGTGCCGATGCGGCAAGGTCGTGGAAGCCGACATCCTGACCCGCCGGCCGACTATAGCGACGCCCGACGAGGTCGCCCGGAACCCCCGCGCACGCAGCGCCAAACTCCGGGCCGCGCGACGTGTCACGTAGCCGGATTCGGGAGTGGGACGTTGGGCACCCTCCGACCGACACATGTCCCGGCGGCGCGCGCGCGCGCCGACTACGCTTCCGCCGATGGTCTCCTCTCGCAGCTATCGCCCGGGCAAACCCAAGCGCTTACGGCGCACGCGACGGCGCGCAGATCCATGGCGCAACACGCGTCGCGGCCGCCGGTTCTCGCTTGCCTTGCCGCCCGACCTTGTCGCCCTGGTCATCGCTGGCCTGGTGATCGGCGGACTGCTCTTCGTCTACATCCGGCAAGGCACGCTCCTACGCACGCTGACCGCGGAGCGGGAGACGGCTCGTGAGGAATTGACGGAACGCGAAGAGATCAATCGGGTGTTGGAAATCGCCATCGACCAGGGGTTCTCGCTGCAGCAGCTGTCGTGGAAGGCCGACAAGCTGGGCATGGTCGTCCCGGAGAAGGTCTACCATGTATACGTACCCGCGAGCGTCCGCCCCTAGTCCGGCGAGGAGCCGGGCACGGTCCCTGCGCGTGGCCCTTGCCATTGCGGCCGTCGTCATTCTCGTGCGCATGGTCCAGGTTCAGATCATCGAGCACTGGAGCTGGGCTAAGGCGGCGTCAGCGTCGCAGGAGCGCACGGTCGAACTCGCGCCCCGGCGGGGTGCGATCTACGACCGCAACGGCACGCTCCTGGCGTATGACGTGAAGGCCGTGGCCATCGCGATTGACAGCTTCAACATGACCCGTCCGCTTGAGCTGACGAGGATTCTCCAGGAGGAGCTGGGCCTGTCGGTGGCCGAGATTGGCCGTCGTATCTACCGCCAGAGCTACTTCACGTGGATTGAGCGCAAGGTGGATCTCGCGGTCGCCAAGCGTGTCGAGGAGCGCGCCGCAGCGGCCGGAGCCTACGGCCTCATCTTTCTCGACGCCTGGCGTCGGCTCTACCCCCAGGGCAGTGTCGCCTCGAACCTGATCGGGTTCGTAGGTGCGGACGGTGAGGGTCTTGAGGGACTGGAGCTGCGCTACGACGAGGTCCTGCGGGGCACGCCCATGTTCGTCCACGTCGTGCAAGGCGCCGACGGCCGGACGTACCAGTCGCGCGTTCTCGAGGAGGGAACGCCCGGGCGCGACTTGCACCTCACCCTCGACGCCGACCTTCAACACCTCTGCGAAGACGCTGTCGCCGACTGCGCGGGCAGCTACGCGGCGCTGAACGGGACGATGATCGCCCTCGATCCGCGGAACGGCGAAGTCCTGGCGATGGCACAGGACAAGATCTACAACCTGAACGAGTTCGCCCAGTCGGGGGTTGCCCAGAGACAGAACGTCGCCGTGACCCACATCTTCGAGCCGGGGTCGATCTTCAAGGCCATCTCCGGGCTGTCGGTCGTCGAAGCAGGTCTTGCCGGGCCCGACACGCTCCTCCAGGGCAAGGACGGCATCGACGTGGGCGGGCACGACATTCACAACGCCGGGTTCATATCTTACGGCGGCGACCAGGGCGGCAAGGTCACGTTCCGCCAGGTGATCGAGGAGTCGATCAACACGGGCATCGTCGATGCGACCGAGGAGCTGGGCAAAGAACGCCTTCAGCAGACGATGGCCCTGCTCGGCTTCGGTGCGACGACGGGCATCGATCTCCCGGGCGAGGCGAAGGGCATCCTCCGTCCTGCGGCGCAGTGGACGGACCTCGATCGCGCGACCGCGTCGTTCGGCCAGTCGGTGGGGGTGACAGCAATTCAGCTGGCGCGTGGCCTGGCGGTGATCGCCAACGGCGGGCTCTTGGTCACGCCTCACCTGGTGCAGCCCGTCGAGGTTCGGACGGCTCGGCGGAAGGCCGAGCCCGCCGTCCCGCGCGTGGCGAGTGAGGCGACATGCGCGACGATGCGCGACGTCATGACCGGCGTTGTCCACAGTGCGCGAGGCAGCGCAGCCACGACGGCCCGGATCGACGGCATCAAGGCCGCGGGTAAGACGGGAACCGCGCAGAAAGCCGTGCCTGGCAAGGGGTACGTGGAGGGGCGCTACACGGTCGTATTCGGCTGCTTCCTGCCGGTCGAGTCGCCCGAACTCCTGTTCATCGTGGTCTTCGATGAACCCAAGCGCGCGGATGGCGGGATGGTGGGCGGAGGCTCCGTGGCCGCTCCCGTATACCGCACGGTGATGGAGCGCTGGCTTAAGATGGGGCGCTTCGTGCCGCTCGGAGCTCGCTAGAGCCACCACGGCGGATGTAGATGGCGAGCATGGCCAGGTCGGCGTGCGAGACGCCTGGAACGCGCGTTGCTTGGCCGAACGATTGAGGGCGCACGCGTTCCAGCAGGTGGCGCCCTTCGAACGAGATGCCGCGAAGCTCGGCGTAGTTGAGGTCCGCCGGCACAAGCAGGTCGTCGAGGCGAGCCAGCCGGGTGAGTTCCCGCTCGTGCTGGGCGAGATAGCCTGCGTACTTGCCGCGGATCTCGACCTCCTCCCGCACGGCCTCGTCGATCCCGTCGAGATCCATCAGGTCCTCAAGGCGCAGCGGGGGGCGGGCGAGAAGCTCGAACAGGCTTGCGCCGTTTGCCTGGAGCGGGCGGGTGCCGCGCGCGGCGAGCCGCTCGTTGATCGGGTCATGGGGCCCGATCCGCGTGTCCGTGAGCTTCTGCACGAGTGCGAACACGGCCTGCTCCTTTCGCGTGACCCGCTCGTAGCGCGCGTCGGGCAAGAGCCCGAGCGCGTGACCACGGCCTGATAGGCGGAGGTCGGCGTTCTGTTCGCGCAGGGCTACGCGGTGCTCGCAACGCGAGGGCAGCATGCGATATGGCTCGCTGACCCCCTTGGTCACGAGATCATCCACCAGCACGCCGATGACCGCCTCGCCGCGCGACAGGACCAACGTACCTATGCCGCGCACCGTGCGCGCGGCATTGATCCCGGCGAGGAGTCCCTGGGCGGCCGCCTCCTCGTATCCTGTGGTTCCGACGACCTGGCCGCAGAGGTAGAGGCCTCGGATCTCGTGCGTCTCGAGCGTCGCCTGAAGGTGCAACGGATCGACGAAGTCGTACTCGATGTTGTACCCGTACCGCTCAATGTGCGCGCCCTCGAGACCCTCGATCGAGTGGACGATGCGCTCCTGAACCTCAGGGGCGAAGGCGGTGTAGACCCCCTGAAGGTAGACCTCCGCGGAGTCGCGCCCCTCGGGCTCGAGAAAGACCTTGTGCTGGTCGCGTTCGGGGAACTTGACGATCTTGCTCTCGAGGGACGGGCAGTGGCGAGGCCCTGCGCCCGTCATCAGTCCGTTGAAGATCGCGCTCCTCTGGAGGCTCGCGCGGATGATGCGGTGGGTTTCCGCGTTTGTGCGCGTGACGTAGACGGGGTGGTCGTCTAGGAGCGCGCGCGGCTCGCTCCAGAACGAGAAGGCGAGCGGCACGTCGCTCGTGGACTGCCGTTCGAGCCCCGTCACGTCCACGGACCGCCGGTGGACGCGCGGCGGGGTGCCCGTCTTCAGGCGGTCCAACCGGAAGCCGAGCCGCCGCAGGCAGTCTGCGAGCCCAATCGATGGCGGCTCTCCGGCGCGGCCGGCCTCGTAGGCGGCCTCGCCCATCAGGACGCGCCCGCGAAGAAACGTGCCTGCCGCCAGGACGACGGTGCGCGCGAGGAGATCCATCCCTTCTCGCATTCGAACTCCCGTAGCCCGTCCGTCGCAGACGAGGAGGTCTTCGACCATGCCCTCGATGAGCGACAGACCCTCGGTGCGTTCGAGAAGCCCTTTCCACGCCCGCTGGTAGGCGAGCCGGTCGACCTGCGCGCGCCGGACCCTCATGGCGGCGCCCTTGCTCGTGTTGAGCAGGCGGATGTGGAGCATCGTGCGGTCGGTCAGCTCGGCCATCGCGCCGCCGAGGGCATCGATCTCGGTGACGAGCTGGGATTTGCCCGGCCCCCCGATCGACGGGTTGCAGGGCATGCGTCCGATCTCCGAGAGGTTGATCGTGACGAGCGCGGTCGAAACGCCGAGCCGCGCTGCAGCCAACGCCGCCTCGCAGCCCGCGTGACCGCCACCGATCACGACGACGTCGTAGTGTTTCACTGGATTGAGATCTCCGACAAGCTTTCCCTCGTCCGGCCGACGACCCAGACAGGCTGAGGATCGTACGGAACGGAGTTTTCGAAGTCAATCGTGGGACTCGTCCCCCCCCGCAGGCTATACTGGGCGCGGAGGCAGACATGAGGCAGCGTCTCATTGCGGGGAACTGGAAGATGCACCTGACGCCTGCCGAGACGGAAGCCTACATCGGCCAGTTCATCCGGCTGCTGCCGGTCACGTCAGCCGAAGTCGTCTTGCTGCCAGCCTTCCCGAGCCTGGATCGCGCCGGGCGCCTGTTGTCCGGGTCTCCGGTGGG
Source organism: Candidatus Bipolaricaulota bacterium (assembly GCA_041302525.1). Classification (GTDB taxonomy): domain Bacteria; phylum Bipolaricaulota; class Bipolaricaulia; order UBA7950; family UBA9294; genus CAIOGO01. The sequence continues at coordinate 9,869 of JBFYQX010000009.1, forward strand.
CCTCGGCGCCCAAGACGTGTACTTCGAGTCAGAGGGCGCATTCACAGGAGCCGTCTCGCCGGCGATGCTCGTGGACTGCGGCTGCCGGTACGTCCTGGTTGGACACTCCGAACGGCGTCACGTGTTCGGCGAGCCAGACGACGTCGTGCGACGCAAGCTGGAAGCAGCCCTCACAGGAGGCCTGGTGCCGATCCTCTGTGTCGGGGAGACGCTGGGCGAACGCAAGGCGGGGCGGACGCACGACGTTCTGCAGACGCAGCTTGATGCCGGTTTCCGCGCGCTTGCGGCGGCACACCTCGCGCACGCCGTCGTAGCCTACGAGCCGGTGTGGGCCATTGGCACCGGAGAGACGGCGACGCCGGACCAGGCGCAGGACGCCGCCGCGTGGATTCGTGCGTGGATGGGCCGAAGCGCAAACGCTGGATCGGCTGAGTCTCTGCGCATCCTCTACGGAGGCAGCGTCAAGCCGGAGAACGCGGGATCCCTTCTCTCGCTGCCTGACGTCGATGGGGCCCTGGTGGGCGGCGCATCGCTCGACCCGGCCGGCTTTGCCGCCATCATCGAATCTGCGGAGGCCTGATGGGTTCTGCTGGCGCGCGTCTGCGGTCGTCGATCCCCAATCAGATCACGGTGGCGCGTCTGGCGAGCGTCCCGCTCCTCATGGGACTCATCCTCTGGGACGTGCCGGAGAGCCGAATCGCGGCGCTCGTCCTCTTCCTGCTTGCCGCGATCTCCGATGCCGTGGACGGCCACCTGGCGCGAACCTTCCGGCAGGTCTCGGTGTTCGGGAAGTTCGCCGACCCCATCGCCGATAAACTGCTCATCGTCGGGGCCCTCGTGTGTTTCCTCGAGCTGGGCGAGCTGCGCGCGGTCTGGGTGATGGTCATCATTGCGCGGGAGTTCCTGGTGACAGGCCTGCGGATCCTGGCCATCTCTGAAGGACAGGTCATCCCGGCGAGCCTCATGGGTAAGCTGAAGACCGTTTCGCAAGTCGTTCTCGTTGCGGCGCTCATGGTCGGCCGCGCGTTCGCCGCCGGCCCCTGGCTTGCAGCGATCACAACGGCCGCGCTGATCTTAGCCCTGACCCTCACCGTGGTCTCAGGCATCGAGTACTTCGTCCGCGGTCGAGGCCTCTTCTCCTAGGGATGTAACGAGAGAGCGCTTCGCTTCGGCCTGCAGTCGCCCGCAAGCTTCTGATGCAGCTAGCTGCTTGGCTTGACCAGAGGGCGCGTTGGTGATAGGTTATCCGTGTCTCGTGGGTTGATAAAGGCAAACCCATCGCAAGGTGGGGACGCAAAGCAACAGGTCGCCGAGGGCGGCGATGGCTGGGCTGCCACACGCGGGTGGCAGCCCGTTTTGCTTTGGGCCGCGTCAACCGGATCGAGTCTGGGTGTGGAGGACGCCATGAGGATCAGGTGCAGTGGGATGTCGCGGGTGTGCGGAACGGGGCTGGTCCTTCTCCTCGCCATGGGCATGTGGATTGCGGGCCAAGCGCAGACATGGCCCTACTGCAATACCGGTTGCACTGCGAGCGAAGTGCAGATCAATGGAGCGTACTTGTCGCTCGTCGACTCCAACACCGGCCAGGTCATCGTCCAGACGCACTTCAACGCGCGCCGGTACTGCGTAGTTCTTGCCGTGCGCGTGACCTACACGCCCGTCGACGCGATCGCTCCGGTGACCACTTCGTTTGAGACTCGACACGGGACGCAGTCGTCCGGGGACCATGACCTCATCGGCGCCACGTTTGACTTTGAGCCAGGGACACAGATCCTAGTCCAGTCGATTTACCTCATGTGGGACCAGAATAACCCCGGGACCTGTCCCTACGGGGACTGTGAAGCGTACGGAGGGACAGGCGCGAAGTGCGCGTCGACGGCCGCAACGCCATACGCAGACGTCACACCCCCAACGGTGGTTGTCGAGAAGTCGACCACACCGGCTGGCGGGACAGGCTTCGCATTCACGGGGACAGGGTTCCCGGTGGGTTGCGGCTTTGGGACGTTCACGCTCGACGATGGGCAGAGCAGGGCGTGCAACAGCCTGACGGCTGGGCCGTACCAGGTGCGCGAGAGTTCGCTGCCACCCGGCTGGCAGATCAGCGCGATCTCGGTGGTGACGGTTGGGACGCCGACCGTGGAGATTGGCAATGCGGGGGGATTTGACGGGGATGATGCCTACAACACGGGTGACGACCGCGTTCGTGTCACGCTCGGCGCACATGACACGGTGAGGATATTGTTTGCAAACGCTCAGGAGCTTGCCACGCCCGTCCTGATGACGACCCCCTCGGCCGGAGGGCCGGTCGGAACGGTCCTGAACGACACGGCGACGCTGACGGGCGGGAACGCGCCCACCGGTTCAGTGACGTTCAAGCTCTACGACCCCGACCAGCCGACGTGCACAGGCGAGCCGCGGTACACGGTCACGGACGCGACAGCGCCGTACGCGACGTCGCCGGGGTTCACGACGGACAAGGCAGGGACGTGGCGCTGGGTGGCCGAGTACAGTGGCGATG
>JBFYQX010000041.1:0-9254 GCA_041302525.1 Candidatus Bipolaricaulota bacterium
CAGGTGCGCGTGCGCGGCGAGATGGAGCGCGTGGCCGACGCTGCGGTGACGAAGCGGATCCTCGACGAGGTGTTCACGTTCCTGAAGCCGGTCGTTGCGCAGTACGGGTACGAGATCTTCACCTCGTTCCGGCTCGCGAAGGGGACGTCGATCGTTTGGCGCATGGCGCAAAGCGGCGCGCCGCTCGAGGTCGCGGAGTTCTAGCCGGGGGCATGCGCCCCGGGCTGGATACGCCAGGCAGAGGGGCGGCGGAGTGTATCGGCCGCCCACGGTCCCAAGTCCCCGGACCTCGTGGCGGCCATGGCAGCGGAGCCCAACCACCTGGCACAGGCGGCTCGCTCCCTCGACGAGCGGCCGCAGCGATGGCTGACCAACCAGGGTCTCAGGCTGCACGAGCTCGGGAGTCTCGAGGCACTCGAGCGCGTTCTCTCATCGAGCCCTAGGGCGCGGCCGGCGGCCCGCCGTCTACGATCTCGACGCCGTTCGGGAAGAAGTCGGCCCGGTAGACCCACAGCGAGCCGTCTTCGGCGTCGGCGCGGAACGCGAGGAACTCGACGCCGCGGGCGTACAGGTCGCTGTCTCCTGCCGCGCTCGAGATGAGATAGCGGTCGACGTCGAGGACGGACTCGCCGGCGACGAGTCGCGCCGGGCCGGCGTACTGCACGGTCATGACGGGAAGAGCGCCTGCGGCGGCGCCCGCCTCTTGGCTCGGGGGGCCGCCGAGCATGAGGACCTGGAACGATGCTGAGCCGGCGCTCTGGCGCAGCGCGAACAGGTGGGGCAACAGGGCGTACGTGCTGAACGTGCCCAGAGTGAGGACTCGGTCCCGATCGACCTCGATCTCCTCTTCCTTTCCCGACCGCTCGACGAGGAACCGGTCGCCGGCGACGGCCGCGCGGATGCTGCGATCCATGCCCAACGGCGCGTGGAACTGCGCGGCGTAGAGGGTGGGCCGGAGATTCGAGTCCGCCTCCAGGGTCTGCTCGAAGGCGACCCGGACGGTGGCGAGGAGGACCTTGAACCAGAAGCGCCCGCGCGAGGTGAGCGTGGCTCCCTCTTCCGCGATGCGCAGCTCGTACGTCTCTTCTCCGAAGGGCTTTCCGTCCGCGAGGAGCGCGAGCGTTCCAGCGGTGGCGTATGGCATGGCCAGCCCGGGAGCCGGTTCCTCTGCGCGGGCCGCAAGAGGGTCGGCGGCAGGCTCCTCGGATGCGACCCAGCCGGCGGGGATCTCTTTGGGTGGAACGGCCGACGCGAGGGCGGCGGGCGGGGAGGGCGTCGACAGGACAAGCGCGAGGGCGAGGCCGCCGACGGCAAGAGCCAGCGCTCCTGCGATCCATAGTGCGACTCTCCATCGGCGGGGAATGCGTTGTCTCTTGGCCATGACGTCACCATACTCGGCGCCTGCGAGCACGCTGTGAAGCGCGTGTGGTCGTGACAAGGGGACGCGTACCTCGGCTCCTCGTCGCGGGAAGCGGACGGGCGTGTCCCCTGCGAGCGGCGCGGGAGGTTGAGGTCCAGGCGCCGCGCTAGGTTGCGAGGAATGCGGCGACGATCTCCGCAGCGGTGTGGTCGTCGCGGACGGGTGAGGAAAGCGCCTGCCGGATCTCCTGCTCGTACCCGGGCAGCCGGCGGAGGGCGGCCAACATGAGCGTTCGAGCGTGGTCCGGGGGAGTCTCGGGGTGCGGCTGGATTCCCCAGACTGGGCGATCTCCGTAGCGCATCGCCTCGACGGCGCAAGCGTCGTTGGCGGCAAGGACGCGCCACGGCGCGGGCGGGGCGACCACTTCGTCGAGGTGCGCGGCGAACGCGTGCCACGGGGTCGCAAGACCCGTCAGCAAAGGATCGGGCGCAAGGAGGTCGACCGCCACCCACCCGAGCTCGGGGCGCGGCGCCCGGCGCACGTACTCCGGGCCGGAGAGCGCCCACGCGAGCATCTGATGGCCGAAGCAGCTGCCGAGGACGGCCAGGCCGCGATCGACGGCTCCCCGCACCGCATCGGCCTCCGCATCGAACCACGCCTCGGGGCGGCAGACGGACGCCTCCGAGCCGGTCACGAGAAGGTGCGTGTAGCGGTCGAGAGGCGGGATCGGCTCGTCGGAAGGGACGCGGACCGTGTCGAACGGCACGCCGGCGAAGTGCTGCGACCACTCGGCAACCGGATGGTAGGCGGCACGATCGATCGCGTTGTCGAGCACGAGGACGCGTTTCTGCATGGCGTCAGGGTACACGATCGGCGATGCTCCCCCTACCCGCCCGGCGGCCGGGCGTTGCCGAGGGCGGGAGAGTCCCGCTAGAGTAGGTTCGTTCTCGGCCTTTGCGGAGGCCGGGGCCACTCTCTGACGTCGTGGAGAGAACAGGGGGTAGGGATGAGACGAAGAACCTTGGCAGCTTCTGCGATCCTGGCGCTCGCGGTCCTCGCGTTGGCGCTTCTTCTTGCGGTGTCGGCCTGCACGTCGACGCGCAAGCCCGCGCCGGCGCCGACGAGCTCCGCGGCTACGAGCAAGACTCCTACGGCAGTGGCGCCTGCGCCCGCGGCGCCCGCTCCGACCAAGCCGGCGTCTGGGGCCTCTGCGACGACGCCCGCTCCGGGCACGAAGCCTGCCGTGCCTGCGACGACGCCCGCGGCGGCTCCTCCGGTCACGGTGGCTCCAACGCCGCCCGCGCCGACGCCCACAACGCCCGCCGCAGCGGCTACGGCAACCGCGACAGCGCCGGCATCTCCACCGCCGCCACCTTCTGCTTCTGCACCAGCGGCGGAGGCCGCGACGCCGCCGGCCGCCGCACCCGCAGGATCTGTAGTGTCTCTCACGCCGCTACCTCCGGCGACGGCAACGCCGCCCACGCCTCCTGTGACGGCCCCCGTGACGCTTCCGGCGGCTCCTCCGACGACCGTGCCCGCGACGCAGTCTCCTGCTGCCACGGCGGCGCCATTGGGTGTCGCTGTCGCCTCGCAGACAAGTTCAGCCACGCTCGTTCCAGTAGGGACGGCACCTGCCGTCGCGGCGCCGCCGACGGAGGCGGTCCTGGTCGCGGTTCCTTCGCCCGCGGTTCTGTCGCCTGTGGCCGAGGCAGCACCCGCTGTCGCGTCCGCGGCGCCTGCGGGCGATGCCACGCCGCACGCGGTCGTCCCGGCGCCTTCCGTGGAGCCCACGGCTCCCGCGGCTCCCGCGGCTCCGGTTGCTCCCGGAACGCTCCCGGAGACGACGTTGCCGCAGGGCGATCGGGTCTCCGTGAGCCAAGATGCCCCGTTCGCGAATTCGACGACGGCCCTGGCGGCGCTTCAGAGCTACCGCTACGTCACCGTGCTCTCGTTCACCGGCGAGGTTGACGGGAAGCCGGAGTCGGGATCGATGGAGGTGAGCGGCGCTATGGCCGGGCCCGATCGCCAGATGGTGACGTGGAAGGACTTGGACACGGGCGAGGAGTACGGCGTCGTCCGCATCGGCGATGAGGCGTGGATGCGCGAGGGCGAGACGTGGGAGTCCATTCCTACGATGGTCGCGGACCTCATGGCCGGGGTCGCCCTCATGTTCGCGCCGTCGGCGAGTTGGGGCGAGATGGCGGACGACGTAGGGGCGACGGCCACGTACGTTGGGACCGAGACGGTGAACGGGATCCGTGCGCGGCACTACACATCGACGTACCGCGATTGGGCGGACGAGGGGGAGGGCGACGTCGAGGTCAAGGACGCCTCGGGCGATGTCTGGATTGCCGAAGCGGGCTACCCCGTTCGGTACCGTTTCGCGGCGAAGGGCGTCGACGCCGAGGGGAACGAGGGTTCGATGCTGTGGACGATGGAGCTGTCCGACGTGAACGGTCCCGTGACGATCGAGGCGCCGCAGGTCGTGCAGGACGCAGGCGAGTAGCCGGTGATGTGCAGGGGAGGCCGTGCCACCGCGGGACCGTCACGTTCTTCGCCCCGCGGCGGCACGGCACGAGGAAGGAACGCATGGCTTTGCGACAGACCTACTTGAGCATGAAGGACAAGCTTCCGCGGAACGCGGAGTACGTGCTCGTGATGCACGGCCGGGGAAACGACGAGCTCGCGCCGTCGAAGGAGCTTCTCGACGAGTTTGACGCGTGGAAAGCGAAGTTCACTCCCGACGGGGGGTACCCGACGGCGTACCACTACGCGTGGGCCAAGTCGGACTACGAGGCGCGGTTCCGCGCGGAGATCGCGGCGAACCCGAAGGCGGCGGAGCGACTCTCGGAACTGGCCGAGCGCGCGAGAACGCACGACGTCTTCCTCATCTGCTACGAAGGTAACGACAAGCCCTGCCACCGGAAGCTCTTGCTCAAGATCGCCCGGGAGGAGTTCGGCGCGCCGGTGGACGACTCCGCGTTCGTGCCGCCGCGCCGGGGGTGAGAGCGATGAATGAGCAGCGATTGAGGCCGCGGAGACTAGGCCGCAGGGCGTCCCTGCTGTGTCCCTCGACGCGCGCGTTCTACCGCGAAGCGCGGAAGCTCGAGGGCTACTCGCTCCTCGACTTCGTGCACGGCTACGTCTACAGCCGCTGGCTGCACGAGTACATCGGGACCGCGATCCGGCCGAAGTCGACGCCGATCTGGAAGCGGCCGCTCGCCTATTTCGGACTGTGGATGGCGTATCGAAAGAAGGGGGAGACCCAGCCGGGCCACAGCACGTTTGCCGACCACTACCACGGAAAGGTGATGCCGCTTGACGCGGCGGAGCGGCTGGTGACGCTTAAGGTCGACCTCGACCTGCGGGGGCTCGAGCAGGTGATCCCGTACCCCGTGGCGCGCGACATCGTGCTCCAACACCCCGACCACATCGCGGCCCTCGAGTGCCCGTGCCGGACGGCGCGAGTGAAGCCTTGCCTTCCGCTCGACGTGTGCCTGATCGTCGGCGAGCCGTTCGCCGGCTTCATCGTCGAGCATCACCCGAAGAAGGCGCGGTGGATCACGCAGCAGGAGGCGGTCGCGATCCTGCGGGCGGAGCACGAACGCGGCCACGTGCACCACGCGTTCTTCAAGGACGCGATGCTCGGCCGGTTCTACGCGATCTGCAACTGCTGCTCCTGCTGCTGCGGCGCGATTCAGTCGTCGCTGCACGGAACACCGATGCTTGCCTCATCGGGGTACGTGAGCCGGGTAGAGGCGCCGTCGTGCGTCCGCTGCGGGGCGTGCGTCAAGGCGTGCCCGTTCGGCGCGCTCGAGATGGGGGAGAAGGCGGTCGAGGTCGACGTCGGCCGCTGCATGGGATGTGGGGTCTGCGTCGCGAAGTGCCCGAAGGCCGCGCTGTCGCTCGTCCGCGACGCGACGAAGCCCGAGCCGCTGGACGTTGGCCGGGCGGCAACGGCGTGCGGGCCGCCCGGCTAGGAGGCTGGCTGAGCAGCCGGGTGGTGTGGGTCGCTCAGCTAGGAAGCGGCCGGGCGGTGACGACGTGCAGGTCGCCCGGCTAGGAGGCGGCCGGGCGGTGACGACGTGCAGGTCGCCCGGCTAGGAGGCTGGCTGAGCAGCCGGGTGGTGTGGGGCGCTCAGCTAGGGAGCTGGCTGAGCAGCCGTTCGGAGTGGGCTGCTCAGCTAGGAGGCGGCCGGGCGGCAACGACGTGTAGGTCGCCCGGCTAGGAAGCTGGTCGGGGATACGGTCCGTCCGAGGAATAGGGCTCACATCCTGTCGCTCGGCGGCTGCAAGCTTGGCAGCTCAGGCGTAGTTCGACGAGCACGTTCGAGACAATAGCCCGCGGGTTGGACTTGGGACGAGCAGGAATTGACCGCGGGGGCGAAAATAGCCACTATGTAGCCAGAATGCTCTACGAGATTCTGCTCGCGCCGGAAGCTGTCGAAGGCCTGAATGGCCTTCGCGCGAATGAGCGAGCACGGGTCCGACAGGCGCTCGGGACGCACCTGCGGAACGAGCCGCGCAGGGTGTCGAAGAGCCGAATCAAGAGGCTCAAGGGGCTGTCGAAGCCGCAGTACCGGCTGCGCGTCGGCGATGTGCGCGTCTTCTACGACGTCTCGGAGGACGTCGTGGAAGTCCTGGCCATCGTGGCTAAGGATGATGCGCGGGAGTGGCTCGAGAAGGCGGGTGGATGACGATGAAGAAGGCCGCGCTGTCCGAGGTGAAGGACGATCTGTCGCGTTACCTGCGGCTCGCTGAAAAGGAAGACATCGTGATCACGCGGCACGGGAAGCCGGCTGGGATCCTCATCGGATTCGAGAGTGAGGAGGACTGGTTCGACTACCGACTCGAGAACGATCCCGGCTTCCTCGCGCGGATCGAAGCTGCGCGCGAGAGCCTGCAAGCCGGTCAGGGCGTGCGCCTCGAAGACGTCGAGGATTGAGAGCCCGCCCGAGGGGGGAAAATGGATGCGCCGACCTACGAAGACGCCGTGCGATTCCACGGCCACAGCTGCCCGGGGCTCGCGATCGGGTACCGAATGACGGCGGCGGCCCTTGCCGCGCTTGGGACAGCAAGGGCTGCGGATGAAGAGCTTGTGGCGATCGTGGAGAACGACGCCTGTGGCGTGGATGCTGTGCAGGTGGTCGCCGGCTGCAGCTTTGGCAAGGGGAACCTCGTCTTCCGCGACTACGGCAAACAGGTCTACACGTTCCTTTTGCGCAAGACGGGACGCGGAGTGCGCGTCGTGGGGCACCGCAAGGGCATGCCGGAAGGACTGCGCGAGGATCGTGAGGGGCGCGTTCGCTGGATCCTCACGGCGCCGGAGAAGGACGTTGTCTCATGCCGCGAGGCGACGATCGACGAACCGCCAACGGCGCGGCTTCATCACTCGGCGCCCTGCGCGGCGTGTGGGGAGTCCGTGATGGAGACGCGGCTCTGCGAAGTGGGCGGACGGCTCCTCTGCATCCCGTGCGCCGAGGGCGCGCGCGCCCTCGGCTAGGGGGCCGTAGCTCGGTGTGCGGGTGCGCGTCCCCCTTCGGCGTGTAGAATCTCGAGGACAGGGGGACATCCGACTATGACGCAGGACCTTTGGCTGCTCTTTGGATACCTGGCCGCCGTGCTTGTGCTGGAGTCGACGCGGTCGTTGCTCAACCGCAGAGCGCCGCTCTCGGATCGGGCGGGCGCAAGCGTGCCGTCGGGGCGGAAAGCTGCCATGGCGGTGTGCGGCGCCGGGACTGCAATCCTGATCGGCGGACTGCTCGTCGTGTGGTTCGTCGTGAACGCCAAGTTCGGAGGGGTTTGGCCGCTCGGCATTCGGATCGCCGGCGCCGCCGCGGCCGCGGCGTGGCTCCTCCTGACGCTCGTCGAGTGGGGCGGCGGATTCCGGATCGTGAGCGTGGGTCTGAGGAGCCGATCGGTGGACGCCCCGCGCCGATCGTGGCGGTCCGCGTTGGAGATCGCCCTATCCGCCGTGTTCCTCGCGGTGGCGGCCGGACTCCTCTTGTTGTTCCTGCGAGCCTAGCGCGTTCCGCGGGCCGGCGGCTATTGCCCTTCTTGGAGTGACTCCTGCCAGGCGGTATCGTGCGTCTGCACCTGGTTCAGGTGTCGGTATAGGCCGTCCTGCGCCATGAGCTCTCGGTGCGTGCCCTCTTCAACGATCCGCCCCTCCTGCAGGACGACGATCTTGTCGGCGCTGCGAATGGTCGAGAGGCGATGGGCGATGACGACGGTCGTGCGGCCGCGCATGAGGCGCTCTAGCGCCTGCTGGATAAGGAGCTCGGTCTCGGTGTCGACGGACGACGTTGCTTCGTCGAGGATGAGGATCGGCGCGTCCTTCAGGACGGCGCGCGCGATCGCAAGGCGCTGACGCTGCCCGCCGGAGAGCTTGACGCCGCGCTCGCCGATCAAGGTGTCGTATCCCTCGGGAAGCTCCGTGATGAACTGATGGGCGTTTGCGACGCGCGCCGCGTTCGTCATCTCCTCGTCCGTCGCCCCGGGGCGGCCGAAGAGGATGTTCTCGCGCACGGTGCCGTGGAAGAGGAAGACCTCCTGCAGCACGAGGCTCGTCTGCTGCCGTAGGCTCGCGAGAGTGAGGTCGCGGACGTCGCGGCCGTCGAGGGTGATTGTCCCTTCGCAGACGTCGTAGAAGCGGGGAATGAGCATCGAGAGCGTCGTCTTGCCGACCCCCGTCGGGCCGACGAGGGCGACGACGGACCCCGGCGGCACGTCGAGGTTGATCCCCTCGAGCACCATGTCGCCGACGCTGTATCGGAAGCTCACGTTCTCGAAGCGGATCGCACCCCGAGCGCGGCCCGGAAGCACGACGGCATCGGGCCGCTCGGCGACGTCGGGTTCCTGCTCGAGCAGCTCCGCGATGCGGTCGGCGCCCGCCGCCGACTGCTGGATCGACTCCCACACTCCCGACAGCGCCCGAACCGGCTGGTAGAGGAGTTCGAGGTACAGGAAGTACGCGACGAGGTCGGCGACGGCGAGAGTCTGGTTCAAGACGAGCTTCCCGCCGAAGTAGATGAGGATCACGGTTCCGAGGGACGCGGAGAACTCGATCGCCGGGTGGAAGACGGCCATCAGCCGCAGGGCGTGGAGGAGCGAGTCGCGGTAGCGGATGATGCGGCTCCAGATCCGCGCGCCTTCGGTGTCTTCGCGCGTGAACGCCTGGATCTCGCGAATGCCCGAGATGTTGTCGTTCAAGGCCGCGTTCAGCTCGCCCAACTCGGCCTGGCGGCGGCGGAACGCAGGGCGCACGTAGCGGGAGAACCCTCTCATGGCGAGGACGACGAGCGGGATCGGGATCATGCTGAGCAGGGCGAGCTGCCAGCTCATGCTCATGAGGACGGCGGTCACGCCGAAGAGGAGAAGGATGTTGATCGTGAGGTCGGGGATCGCGTGGGCGACCAACTGCTCCAGGAGTTCGGTGTCGTTCACCGTGCGGGACATGAGCTGCCCGGTCTGCCGGTTCTCGTAGAAGCGAAGCGACAACCGCTGCAGGTGCCGATAGACCTCGTCGCGAACGTCGGCGACGACATGCCAGCCGGCGACGTGGGCCGCGTAGCTGCGGACGAACTGCATCACGGCGCGGAGAACGTAGATGCCGAGCGTGATGAGCGCCAACTTGGCGATCAGATGGAGGACTTCAGGTCCGGCGCCGGGGGCCGTGACGGCGGCGACCATCAGCTTGACGAGCCACGGGCCGACGAGCTGGATGCCGACGAGGGCAAGCATGCTGAGCATCGTGAGGGCAAGCGGCAGCTTGTACCGCTTCACGTGGTGGAGCACCGCGCGCAGAGACTTCACGTTGTTACCCCCCTCCGGTCCCGTCCGACGGACAGTTTCCTGACGCTGCCGCGGGAGGCGGATTGTACCGCAGGTCCGC
>JBFYQX010000057.1:0-9140 GCA_041302525.1 Candidatus Bipolaricaulota bacterium
TCATGGACACCGACCTGGACGACGACGGGATCCCGGACGTCATCGAAGAGAACACGACCCACACCAACCCGTTCAACGTCGACAGCGACGGGGACGGCTTGGGGGACCTCGACGAAATCGACGAGGCCGGCGGCTACTACGGCGGCTCGCGCCGGCCCGACCCGAACAACCCAGACTCGGACGGCGACGGCCTGTCGGACGGAGACGAGGCGGGGCTCTACAACACGAGCTTCTGCTTGGCCGACACGGACTGCGACACCGCGAGCGACGGCGACGAGGTGGACACCTGGGCGTTGGCCGACATCCGCGACCACGCCGATCCGTTGATGCAGGACACCGACGGCGATGGGCTCCGCGATGATCTTGAGCTGGCCGCCGGGTGTCCGTACGTCAACGACGCCGACTCCGACGACGACGGGCTCCAGGACGGACACGAGGATCGGGACCGGGATGGCACGATCTCCAACACGCTCGGCACGGGCACGACGCAGGGCAGCGGCGAGACCGACTTCTGCCTGTGGGATACCGACGGCGACGGCCTCGGGGACGGGGAGGAAGAGGCCCTGTTCGGGGCTTCCGTCACCCCCCGGGACGTGTCCGCGACGGTCGGCGCGCAGGGAGCGGACCTGAGTGTGACGGTTCCGGCGCTCGACACCGACATGGACAACGACGGCCTCACCGACTACGGCGAGGCGAACGACTACCAGACCGACCCGATGGACGCCGACACGGACAACGACACCCTCGCCGACGGTGCCGAGGTGGCGACGTGGGCCGATGCCGACGCGCGCAACCACGCGAACCCGCGCGAGGCCGACACGGACGGCGATGGACTCGTCGATCCGCTCGAGATCGCCCTCGGCTGCCCGTTTGTCAATGACGCCGACTCCGACGACGACGGGCTGCAAGACGGCCACGAGGACACCAACCGCGACGGGACGATCGTCAACACGATCGGGAGCACGGGGAGCCAGGGCACTGGCGAGACCGACTTCTGCAACCCCGACACCGACGGCGACGGCCTCCTCGACGGCGAGGAAGAGGCTCTGTTCGGGCAAGGCACGACGACTGCGACCACGCCGGCCGGCGTCGTCACGACCGTGCCCGCGCTCGACGATGACTCTGACGACGATGGGTTGTCGGACGCCGAAGAGGTCAACGTCACCCGCACGGACCCGCTGAACTGGGACACCGACGGGGACAGCTTGTCGGACCTGAACGAGCTTCTCGCCACCGGCGGCGCCTGGCCGCTGCGGGCGTTCTCGCAGGTGTCCGATCCCCTCGATCCAGACACCGACGATGACGGACTGCCCGATGCAGTCGAGTACACGGGCACCGGGCTGGGCGTGTCGCACGGCCTGGGGGGCAGCGACGACCTGACCTGCACGTACGTCAACGACGCCGACTCGGACAACGACGGGCTCCAGGATGGCGCCGAGGACGCCAACCACGACGGCACCTGGTCCGGCATCACCCTGGGAGGCATCGGGACGCAGGCCGCCCGCTCTGGCGCGTACTGGGAGTGCGATGCCTGCAACCCGGACACCGACGGCGATGGGCTGCTCGACGGACTCGAAGCCTCCCTGCTCGGCGGCGGGCCGATCAGTCAGCGGCCGGCGACCGGGTGGCCGAGCGCCGAGACCCCGCCGGGATTCAGCACCGTGACGCCCGAGGGCGTATCGACCGTCGGACCCGTGGGGCCCGACTACAGCCCGGGTGCCCACCCGCTGTTCACGTTTGCGCCGACGCCCGGCCCGGCGTTGCCGGAGACCGTTCCGGCCCTCGACGCCGACACCGACGACGACGGCCTCTCCGACTACGAGGAAGTGAACATCACCGGAACAGACCCGCTCGACGCCGACTCCGACAACGACACGTTGGCAGACGCCGACGAGCTGATCGCCACCGGCGGCGCCTGGCCGCAGCGAACGTTCGATCAGGAGTCGGACCCACTCGACATCAACACCGACGACGACTACCTATTCGACCCCGTCGAAGGGGCGTGCGGCGCCATCGCCTATCCAGGCACCGGCCTCCGCGCGTTGGCCGGAGGTCTCGGCGGACTTCGCGACACGGAGTGCCCGTTCGTCAACAACGCCGACTCCGACGACGACGGGGTCCAGGACGGGGCCGTGGTTCCCATCACGCGCCAAGGTCCCGGGATGACCTACGCCTACACGTTCTTTGAAGCGCTCCTCGACGTGGCGGCCGCGGACGTGGCGCCTCCCGGCGTCGTGCGCGTCGTCGTGACACCAGCCACCGGCGAGCAAGACGACGATGCCTTGTGCAACGTCTGCGACCCGGATTCCGATGGCGACGGCTTGACCGACGGCCAGGAGATCGGCCTAGGGACCGATCCTCAGGACTGGGACACCGACGACGACGGGCGCGGCGACTGGCACGAGCAGACGGGCGGCGGGCCGATTCCCACCGACCCGTTCGATCCGGACACCGACGACGACGGGCTGCTCGACTCGGCCGAGGTGTTCGGCGCGAACACGACGAACCCGGTGAACGCTGATACCGACGGCGATGGCCTGTGCGATGGCGGGGCAGGCACGCCGTACATGACGAGCGGTCACCCGACCGTCGTCGTGAACCCGATCTGCAAGTCATGCGGCACGCCCGGCAAGGCGCCGTGCGCCGGACCGCGCTCCGGCAGCGCGGACGGCATCGGCGACCACCCGAACCCGATGGGGCACGGCGAAGACGAGAACGGCAACGGGGCCTGGGACGGTGGCGAGACCGATCCGAATCAGTTCGACACCGACGGCGACGCCGTTGGCGACGGCGTCGAGCGCCTGTCGTTCTCCACATCGCGCCAGCACATGATCCCGACGCAAGACCTGTTCGGGCGATCGATCGACATCCTCTACCCCGAGGCCAACAACCTGCGGGAGCCCTGCGGCTGTCTCGACCCGCTCAATCCGGACTCCGACGGGGACGGCCTCTCCGACGGCATCGAGGACCTCAACCACGACGGCAACTGGGACTTCGCGACGAGCGACTTCGACTTCGACGTCATGCCGCTCCTCGGGCCGCCGCATCCGGATCCGGAGGAGACGAACCCGTGCGATCCCGACACGGACGACGACGACCTCACCGACTACGAGGAGCGCTACCAGCCGAACTGGTCGAGCGTGTACCCGTTCAACCCGACGAACCCGCTCGACCACGACACGGACAACGACTGGCTGACCGATGGCTACGAGGTCGCCTTCACGTGCACGGTCACCGTCTTCTCGACCCTCGACAACGACCTCGACGGCCGGCTGGACGAAGACGGGCCGGACGGGATCGACAACGACGGCGACGGTCTGATCGACGAGGATCCGGTCGACTACGCGATCCGCTCGGTCCCGACCTTGAACCCGACCGATCGGGACTCCGACTCCGACGGGTACATCGACGGCCTGGACGACGATCCGTGCAACTCCGACCTGATCCCGTACCTGTGGCCCGGCATCGGCGAGCCCATCGACTCGGACGGCGACGGCTTCGCCGACCTCGATGAGCGGTCGGCCGGGACGAACGAGTTCGCGCCCGACGACCACCCGACGGCGTTCGGTCAGGTCGACCTCGACTTCGACGAGTGCATCGACGACCGCATCTGGCTCGAGCCGTTCCTCGTCTGCTGTCAGCCCGAGGACCTGGCACGCACCGTGGCCATCGACCTCGACGCGAACGGGCTGCTCGACCTGCGGATCACGCTCGTCACGCGCAACGTGACGCGCGGCGATTTCGACGGCAAGGGCGGACTCGACGACGTGCGCTACACGATCGAGTATCAGTTGGCGAACTACCGCGCCCTGCAAGGCAAGATCGTGGCGACGATCACCGATCTGGGCGGCGATCTCGTGATCGATCGCGTGGTGGTGGAACGCAAGTAGGCGACAAGGCGCTGCCCTGCCGACAGCGGCGCCGCCGCGCGACGCCCGCGAAGGCGCGCGCGCACGGGGCGTCAGGATCCGCTGACGCCCCGTCCTCTTGGTCGAGGAGCACGTCGCGCCCGTGCGGTTGACCCGGTGCCTCGCGGCGAGTAGTTTGCTGGGAGTCGGGCCGGAGGTCGTGCCGCACCGGAGGAGGATCGCCATGTGGGGTCGACGCCTCGAGGACAGCGTCGTTCGCATCTGCGTCGTGTCGAGCGACGGCACGGATGCCGGCGTCGGCGTCGTGATCCGGGCGCGCCCGTTCACTGTGGTTATCCCCACGCACCTTGCGACGAGCCTCGCGCTGGCCGAGGCGACGGAAGTCCGCGTCGACGACGAGGACATCGGCTGGCCGGCGATGCTCGCCGCGCCAGCCGCCGGGCACGACGAGCTGACGCTCCTGCGGTTCCCGGGCCGCGGGCCGGCCGGGCGCCGCGCCGCGAGGCTGCCGTTCCGCCCGGCGCGGCTGCGACTTGGCGAGGCGGTGGCCCTCCTGCTGCCGGCGGAAGAGGAGCGATCGCGGCTCGACGGCCGCGTCACGGCGCTCAAGCTCGAGAACGACCAGGAGTGGATCTCAAGCGACGTCCCATGCTCGCGGGGCTCCAGCGGCGGCGCGCTCATCGCCGGCGGGCACGTTGTCGGGATCTGCCAGGCGATGACGGCGTCCTCGGCCGGCGACGATGCCTCCTCCGCGATTGCCATCCGGCTGTCCCAGGCGACGCTGCGCGAGGTCGCGCGCCTCTCCGGCCGTTACGGCCGCCGCACCGCGTGGTCTCTCGCGGCGTTGGCGTCGGTCGGCGCGCTGGCGGTCTTGCTCGCGGCCTCGCGCGCGCTGCCCAGTCTCGGGGACAGAGCGCGAAACACGGCGGCCCCGTCGCCGGCAGCGTCGACGCTCCGCGCCCTCTACATCTACGGCTCCGGATCGACGAACCCGGCGCTCATGATCGAGAAGCTCCAGAGCGCCGGGTTCTACGTTGCCACGGCGGCCATCGCGCCGAGCGGCCTTGACGACTACAGCCTCGTCGTCGCGCACGTCAACGCTGCCTCGCCCGAGCAGCTCGCGACGTTCGTCCGCCGGGGGGGCGGCCTGGTCATGCTCGAGGCCACGCCGTACTACCTTGGCGTCTCCGACATTGCCGCGTGGCTCGGCGCCCACAAGTACGTGAATGCCGCGGTCTGCGTGTACGCCCGCGTGGCGACCGACCACCCGATGGGGACAGAGTTCGTGACCGGCGACATCGTGGCCAAGTCGGCGTGCGCATGGGAGGGCGCGGCGGCGATGGCCGAACTCGATGCCGATGCCGTCGTGTTCGCGCGATGGGAGAGTCCCGACTGCGCGTTCGCCTTCGGCCATCGGTACGGGGACGGACGCGTCTACTACCAGGCGCAGTTCGGCGGCGCCTACGTCGGCGAGGCCGCCTGGACGCTCTTCCTCGCCGGCGCCCGCTGGGCGACGGGCCTCGCCCGCTAGACGCGCGGCCCGAAGATCCCCGTTCCGATGCGGACCATCGTCGCGCCCTCCGCGATCGCCACTCTGTAGGAGTCGCTCATTCCCATCGAGAGGATGTGGAGGTCGGCGCGGGCGAAGGGGATCGCTCGGAGGGAGAAGAAGGCCTGGCGGGTCTCGGCGAACGCCGGGCGAAGCGCCTCGGGGTCGGTGACGTGCGGACCCAGCGTCATCAGCCCGACGACGCGCACGGAGGAGAGGCCGTCGAGCGCTCGGACGAGGTCCACGAGGTCTTCGGGCGCGACGCCGGCCTTCTGCGGCTCGCGGCCGCTGTTCACCTCGACGAGAACCGGCACCACGCGTCCGAGCGCGCGCCCGGCGTCGTCGAGGGCCTCGCCGAGGCGCAGGGAATCCACAGTCTGGATGAGATCGAAGCGTCGGACCGCGTCCTTGGCCTTGTTGCGCTGGAGGTGGCCGATCAGGTGCCACTCGGCGGCCTCGCGCCCGAGGACGGCCTGCATCACGGCGGCCTCCTGCACGTAGTTCTCTCCGATCGCGCGCACGCCGGCGGCGAGTGCGGCGCGCACGTCGTCGGCCGAACGCGTCTTGGCTGCGGCCACGACGCGCACAGACGGTGGAAGCTCGGCGAGGAGCTCGCGCGTGCGTTCGGCGATCGTCGGTCCGTCCATGCGCGCCCCCTACGTCTCGGGTGGAAGCTCGGTCCAGGCGGCGAGCTTCTCCTCCAGGCCCGCCTTGACGCGTGCGTAGTCGACGCCGAGCGCGGCGATCCGCGCCGTGTCGCCGTGCTCGCTCGCCGTCTCCAGGTCGCGCTCGAGCGTCGCCAGCTTGCGTTCGAGCGAGGCGATGCCCGTCTCGAGCGCCGAGCGCGCCTCCGCGCGCCGCTTGACCTCATACTTGTCGAGCTTCTTCGGCCGCTCGCACGCCGCGGCGCCCTGCGGCGCGGACGCGACAGCCCGCGGCCGGGGCGCTGGCTCCGCGGCCGCAACCGGCGCGCGGCCCATCGTTGGCTCGAGTTTCGTCGCCTCGACGAGGCGGCGGCGGTACTCGGCGTAGCCATACGAGCGCGGGGTGAGGACTCCGTCCTCGGCGAGCCACACCTGCGTCGTAACCGCTTCGAGCAGCGCGCGGTCATGCGACACGAGCAGGATTGTTCCGTCGTACGCGAGGAGCGCCGCTTCGAGGATCTCCTGGCTCGCCAGGTCGAGGTGGTTCGTGGGTTCGTCGAGCAGGAGAAGGTTTCCCTCCATCAGAGAGAGGAGGGCGAGCGCGACGCGGCTGCGTTCACCTCCGGACAGGTTCTTCGTCTTCTTCTCGACCTCGTCGCCCGAGAACAGAAACGCGCCGAGGAGACCGCGGGCCTCGCTGATCGTGAGGCTCGTCTTTGCCAGCACGGTCTCGAGCACCGTGCGCTCGTCATGCAATCCCTCCTGCGTCTGCGAGAAGACGGCAACCTTCACTCCGTGGCCCTGCTCGACCGTGCCGCCGAGTGGGCGCAGATCCGCGGTGATCGTTCGCAGGAGCGACGTCTTGCCGCAGCCGTTCGGCCCGATGACGGCGACCTTCTCGTCGCGGTAGAGGTCGAGGTCGCCGGTCGAGATGAGCGGCCGGTCGAAGCCCACCGCGAGCTGGCGGAGCGCCAGGACGCGCTTGCCGCTTGCGGACCCCGAGGCAATGCGCAGGGAGATGCGCTTTGCCTCGCGCGGGCGCTCGATCCTCGTTTCTTCGAGGCGCTCGAGCTTCTTCTCGCGATCCTTTGCCTGGCGATGCTTCTGCCCCATCTTGTGGCGCCGGATGAAGTCCTTGTACTTCTCGACGGTCTCTTCCTGGACCTCGAACGCCTCGAGCTGCTTGCGCCGCATCTCGTCGCGCAGTGCGCGTGAAGCGCCGTATCCGACCTGGTACGTCGTGACCTGGCCGAAGGCGATCTCCCACGTGCGGTTCGCGGCGCGTTCGAGGAGGTGACGGTCGTGCGACACGAGGACGAGGGCACCAGGAAACTCGAGCAGCCTCTCTTCGAGCCAGTCGAGGGCGCCAAAGTCAAGGTGGTTCGTTGGCTCGTCGAGCAGGAGGAGGTCTGGGCTCTCGAGCAGGACGCGAGCCAGCGCGGCGCGTGCCTCCTCGCCGCCCGAGAGGTGGCCTGCGGGCTTGGCGAAGTCGGGCTCGGTGAATCCGACGCCGGCCAAAGCGGCGCGCACCGTCGCATCGATCTCGTATCCCCCGCCCGAGGCAAAGCGGTGCTGCAGCTCGTCGTAGCGATGGAGGTCCTCTTCGCTGGCGCTCGTGGCGAATCGCGCCTCCAGCGCTCGCAGCTCGCGCTCGGCCTCCTGCAGGGGCGCGAATGCGGCCTCCATCGCCTCGAACAGCGTTCCGACTCCCCGAAGGCGCGCCGCCTGCGGCAGATAGCCGACGCGCGCCCCGCCGATGAGGCGGACGACTCCGCCCGACGGCGCCTCGTCCTCGGCGAGAAGTCGAAGCAGCGTCGACTTGCCCACGCCGTTGTCGCCGATCAGCGCGACCCGATCTCCGGGCCCGATGTGCGCTGAGAACGGCGCGAACAGCGTGTCGCCGCCGAACGACTTCGTGAGTTGCTCGATCTGGACCAGCGGCATGGCGTCGATGGTACGTGAAGGGGCGAACGCGCGAAAGCGCCCGTTCCCTCGCCCTCGGCGGCCGTGCTACGATCACGCCATGGCCCCCCCGAGAGAGGCGCTCCTCTACACGGTGACGCAGGACGGCGCGGTGCGCTGCCGGCTCTGCGCGCACGCCTGCCAGATCCCCGTCGGCGAGCGGGGCCGGTGCGGCGTGCGCGAGAACCAGGACGGGCGGCTCGTTAGCCTTGTCTACGGCCTGCTCGTGTCGCGCGGCGTGGACCCGATCGAGAAGAAACCCCTCTATCACTTCCTGCCCGGGTCACGCGCCTACTCGCTGGCGACCGTCGGCTGCAACTTCGCGTGCCGCAACTGCCAGAACCACGCCATCTCCCAGTACCCGGGCGAGCACGGCGGCCGCGTGATCGGCGAGGTCGTCGCCGCGGCCGACGTCGTCGACGCCGCCGTCGAGGCCAGCTGCCGCTCGATCGCCTACACGTACACCGAGCCAACGATCGCGCTCGAGTACTACCTTGAGGTCATGCAGGCCGCGCGAGAGGCGGGCCTCGCGAACGTCTGGGTGTCAAACGGCTACTTCTCCCGTGAGGCGGCCGATCTCCTCCTGCCGCTGCTCGATGCGGCCAACATTGATCTCAAGGCGATCGACGACGACGCCTACGGCCGCATCGCCGGGGCGCGTGTCCGGCCCGTGCTCGACACGATCGAGCGGCTCGCCGCGGCCGGCGTCTGGGTCGAGGTGACGACGCTCGTCATCCCTGGCCACAACGACGCCGTCGACGCCCTTCGCCGGACGGCCGAGGCCGTCGCCCGGATCTCGCCCGAGATTCCCTGGCACGTGAGCCGCTTCTTCCCGGCCTACCGGATGGCCGACGTCCCGCCCACGCCGGTTGCGACGCTCGAGCGGGCGCGCGAGCTGGGGCGGGCGGCGGGCCTGCACCACGTCTACGTCGGAAACGTTCCCGGCGAGGGCGAGGACACGCGATGCGCGCGCTGCGGCGCCCAGGTCGTCGACCGGGTGGGCTACCACGTGCGCGCGAACCGACTCGTCGGCGGTTGCTGTCCAGCGTGCGGCGACGCCGTGCCCGGAGTCTGGGATGGCCGCAAAGGCTGATCGCGTCCCGGCCGCGGCGCGCG
>JBFYQX010000078.1:0-12833 GCA_041302525.1 Candidatus Bipolaricaulota bacterium
CGCAGGCCGGGCGCGGTGAGGTCCGTCGTGCTGGCGAAGCCGAACGCCCCGCCGACGAGGGCGCGCAGGCCAACGCCGCGCGTGCGGCCGCTCGCGCAGTGCTCGAAGTGGCCGTTGCGTACGGACAGCACGAGCGTGCGCCGCTCCTGGTAGCGGGCCTCGAGCCACGTCGGCGAGCGACGGGCCACGTCCGCGAGCAGCCTCTCCATGCGACCTCCTCGGCATCTCCGCGCGACGTGCGGTGCCGTGGGCGAAGCGTACTCGACGGGGCGCCCGCCGGACAGGCTATGCTGGGCGAGGCCGCCGCGTCGCGGTGGACCAGGAGGCGCCGTGAACCCAACCATCGAGCTCATGATGCGTCGCGCGTCGGTGCGCGAGTTCCTGCCCGACGAGCCGTCGGGCGATCTGGTCGAGACCCTCGTTCGCGCGGGGCAACAGGCCCCGTTTGCCGCGCAACTCGGGAGCGTCATCCTGCGGCGAGATCGAGCGCGCAATCCCTTCGGCGCGCCGCTCTTGTTCACCGTGTGCGCGGACGTCCATCGCCTGGAGCGGGTCCTCGCCGCGCGCGGCTGGGAACGCGCTACGAGCGACGCCGCGATCCTGTTGTTCGCGGTGCAGGACGCCGCGTACATGGCCGAGAACCTGGTGATCGCCGGCGAGGCGCTCGGACTGGGGAGCTGCTATCTCGGGGCGACGGCCTTCGACGCCGCCGCGGTGGTTGACGAGTACGGCCTGCCGCCCCACGTCTTCCCGTTCGTCCAGCTGGCCATCGGCTATCCGGCGGCGCGGCCCCCGGCGCGACCGCGGTACCCGCTCGCGTTCACGCTGCACGAGGGCCGGTACCGCGAGCCGAGCGAGGCCGACGTTCGTGCCGCGATGGCGGCGATGGATGAGGGCTACCTGGCGCAGGACTACTACCGGGACTACGTCATCCCTCTCGACGCGGGAAGGCCCGAGACGTTCACGCGGGCGACGTACTCGTGGAGCGAGCACATGGGACGCAAGTGGGGACAATGGCTGCGCGAGCCCGACGGTCTCCTCGGCCCGCTTCGCGCCTGCGGGTTCGACCTCTCGCCAGCGCCCGAGGACGCGCCGGGCGAGAAGCGGCCGTCTTGACAGAGCTGTAGACGTCTTCGCATACTCCGTGCGCGACGCGGGTCCATAGCTCAGAGGCAGAGCAGCCGGCTCATAACCGGTTGGTCCCAGGTTCGAAGCCTGGTGGACCCACAAGATGGACAAGCTCTTCGTGTACGTGGACGGCGGAGCGCGGGCCGAGCCCGGCGAGGCCGGGATCGGCGTGGCGATCACCGACGCGCAAGGCAACGTCGTCGACGAGATCTCGGAGCTGATCGGCCGCTCGACCACCGAGGTGGCCGAGTACCGCGCGTTGATCGAGGGTTGCCGGCGCGCGTTGGCCCACAAGCCACAGTCCGTCGTGTTTTTCACCGACAACCAGCGCCTGGCGAACCACATCAACGGCGTGTTTGAGACGCGCGAGCCGCACATCAAGCACCTGATCGAGCGGGCGATCGCCCTGCTCAACCAGCTGCCACAGTGGCGCGTCAACTACGTCGACGAGCGCGCCCACCACCGGGCCCCGCGCCTCGTCGAACAGGCGTTTCACCGCAACCTGCGCGCCCAGATGACGCGCGAGAAGCTCGAGGCCATGCTGTTGTCGCGCACGGCATCCCTCAGCGACGAGAGCATGCAGAAACTGATCGAGCACGCCGAGCGCCTGCAGGACGCGGGGTAGCGATGCGCATCGTCTTGCAGCGGGTGACGCGGGCATCGGTCCGCGTCGGAGACACGGAGACCGGGGCGATCGGGGCGGGGCTGTTGCTGTTGGTCGGGATCGGCCCCGACGACGGCCGCCTCGACCTCGCGGCCGCGGCGCGCAAGGTCCTCGAGTTGCGTGTGTTTGCCGACGACGAGGGAAAGATGAACCGCTCGGCGCTCGATCTCGGCCTGGCCGTCCTCGCGGTGTCCCAGTTCACGCTGTACGGCGACGCGCGGAAGGGCCGGCGCCCAAGCTACGTCCAGGCCGCGCCGCCTGAGCAGGCCGAGCCGATCTTCGACCGCTTCGTCGCGGCGCTCGGCGCTCTGGGCGCGCGGGTGGCGACCGGGCGGTTCGGCGCGCACATGGCCGTCGAGTTGGTGAACGACGGGCCGGTGACCCTCGTGCTGGAGCTTGCGCCGCCCGACGCGGCCGGGTAGACTGCTGCCCGCGCTCTAGAGCGCGTGTCTCCATTTCAGGAGGAGAGATGGCAGTTCCCAAATACCGTACCTCACGATCCAAGGTGCGCATGCGACGGAACCACTGGCGGAAGATGGATCCCGTGCCGTCCACCGAGTGCGCCCATTGCCACGAGCCCAAGCTCCCGCACCGCGCGTGTCCCCACTGCGGTTTCTACAACGGGATGGAGATCGTGGCCCAGAAGCCGGCCGGGTCCGAATAGCGCGGACGTCGGCGCCCGGGAGGCGACTCCCGTGATCTGTACTGGATGAGCGGGCGATTGCGCCCGCTCTCTCGTTGGTTCCCCGCGGAGGTCGAGCCGGTTCCGCCGCACGGCGGCCAGGGGACTGAATTGACTTGGCTTCGATTCCCCCACAGAATGGCCGCGGGAAGTGCACGATGGCGGCAAGGGAATCCGACGGGGCGACGGACGGCGCGCTGCGCGAGACGTGGCGAGCGATCCGCGACGCGATCGAGGATCGCGTCCTGCGTGCGTGCCTGCCGTTCGACGTGCGGGCGATCGCCGACGACGCGTCGCACTTCTACATCGCGGTCGACAGCGAGTTCAAGAAGGAGTATTGCCTGCGCAAGCTGGACAAGCTGCGCGCGGCCGTCGAGCGCGTGGTCGGCGCGCGCGAGGTCGTGATCGGCGAGCCGCCGCCGGGCGAGCCGACCGAGGAGGCAGACGGGGTGGGGCGAGGAGCCAACGCGCGGATCTTGGTTCTCGGCGTGGGGGCCGGCGGCGTCAACGCCGTCGCGCGCATGCGCGCCGAGCGGCTGACCGGCGTGCGGCTGGTCGCCGTCGACACCGACCGCCAGGTCCTGCAAGCCGCGCCCGTTCTCGACCAACTGCAGCTGGGTGCGGACGTGACTGGCGGCCGCGGCACCGGCGGGAACCCCGAGAAGGGCCGCCGGGCGGCCGAGGAGTCGAGTTGGGAGATCGCGCGCCTGCTGCACGACACGGACCTGGTGTTCGTGACGGCCGGCCTCGGCGGGGGAACGGGCACCGGTGCCGCGCCGGTCATCGCCGCGGCGGCCCGCGAGCAAGGCGCGCTGACCCTCGGGGTCGTCACCCGGCCGTTCACGTTTGAGGGCGCGGCGCGGCGCGCGAACGCCGACAAGGGCCTGGCCGAGCTGCGCGCGGCAGCGGATGTCTTGATCTCCGTGTCGAACGACCGGCTCCTGCAGACCGCGGCGCGGGGCATGCCGATGACTCAGGCGTTCGAGGTGGCCGACGGGATCCTGCACCAGGGCGTGCGCGGTATCTCCGACCTGATCACGGTCCGCGGCCTGATCAACCTCGACTTCGCCGACATCCGCAGCCTGCTGGCCAACGCCGGCGAGGCGATGATGGGGACGGGGCGTGCGTCCGGGCCGGGTCGCGCGCTGGCGGCGGCGAAGAGCGCGAGCACGAACCCGCTGCTCGAAGGCGACTCCATTCGTGGCGCGCGCAAGCTGATCCTGAACGTGACCGGTGGCGAGGACCTGACGTTGGGCGAGGTCACCCAAGCCGCCGACCACGTGCGGCGGGCCACGGCGACGGAGTGCGACCTCATCTTCGGCGCCGTCGTGCGGCCGGAACGCTCGCGGGATCTTGAGATCACGGTGATCGCGGCCAACTTCCAGGCCGAGGACTCGGTGGTGCGCGAGGAGCGGCGGCACGTGCGCCGCGAGCGCGTGCCCCGCGACGCCAACCTCGACGTGCCCACGTTCCTGCGCCGCGCGCACGGCCCCGAGGGCGAGGAGTAGGGAGGCGACGTGAAGCGCGCAGAGATCGTCGTCTGTCATTCGCAGCCCCAGGGCGAGCTGGCGCGGGGACTCTCGGCCGAAGGTCACCGTGTCACCGAGCTCCTGTGCGCCGACGACGCGCGCGATCGCATTGCCGAGCTACGTCCCGATCTCGTCTTCCTCGAGCTGTGCGTGCGCGGGCCGCACCGCGGCGGCTGGGGACTCCTCGAGTGGTTGGGCGAGCACGCCGGATCCCCGGCCATCATCATCCTGACGGCGCTCGGGCGGCTGGGCGACCGCGTGCACGCTTTTGACCTCGGCGCCGACGACGTGATCCAAGAGCCGTTCGACCCCGACGAGGTGCGGGCACGCGTCCGCGCGGTCCTGCGGCGGCTGCGTCCCGAACTCAAGCGCCCGCGCCTCGTGATCGACGACGAGCGCAAGGAGGTCTGGATTGGGGATCGCTGTGTGACGCTGTCTCCGAAGGAGTACGCTCTCCTCTCGCTCCTTGCCTCCGCGCCGGGGCGCGTGTTTTCCAGCCAAGAGATCGTCGACGCGCTGTGGACCGAGCCGTCCCGCGCCGCCGGGCACCCGTCCTACGCCACAGGGCAGGACGCGCAGAAGTACGTCTACCTGTTGCGGCGGAAGGTCGAACTCGACGCGTCCAAGCCTGAGGTCATCCTCACGGTGCGTGGGTTCGGCTATCGCTTGGCGATCTAGACGTCGCGGATGTCGAGATACAGCGGTCGCGGGGGGAGCGCCTCGCGGCGAAACGGCATGACCATCGTGTGGTAGTGCAGCACCGTCTGTGGGAAGAACTGCGGCAGGCGCGCCAGCGGGTCGTCGCGATAGAGAACGAGCGTCACGAGATCGATGCCTTCCCCCTGGGCGTTGTGGCGGATCTGCGTGACGAGGCGCTTGAGCAGGTCGCCGCCGCGGGGCCCGCGGCAGATGGGATCGAACAACAACAGGTACGCCAAACGCTGGCCGATGACCGGCACCCGCGGGAGCGGGAAGACCGTCGCCAGGGGATTGAGAAACCATCCCAGGGCGCGCAACGAGAGCGGAAGGCGCACCACGCGGCCGCGGTAGATCCCAGACAGATCCCAGGCGCTGACTTGCGCCGCCGAGTCGCCCGACGCGATGCGGTAGATGCCCTTGAGGTAGCCAAGCTCCGCGCCGCGCTCGTAGGCGGCGGCGAAGCGCTGCGGCTGGAGCGAGCGCCGGCCGACCGCGGCCTCGATGGCGGCGACCTCCTCGTCGAGGCGGTCGAGGTGCGGGTCGAGGGGCGTCGTCTTGCCGCGCACGTTCGGCAACGTCAGGATGTCAAACGACGCCGTCTGCTTGGCGCCGAGCCGCGAAACGACGCTCAGGGAGTCCGTGTTGTCGCACTTGACGTGGCCGTACAAGCACGCGGCGTCGGACGCCTGGACCTCTTCGTGCACGGCCTGCCAAAGCCGCAGCAGTCCTCGCTTCATGCTCCGCCGGTACGTCACGTCGCCACGCAGGTCGTAGAAGTAGGCCGCGCGCTCTGCCGCCCCGTCGATCCAGACGTCTTTGAGCGCGTAGGCCATGATCCCGACGATCCGGCCGTCCTCGGTGGCGACGAGGATGCGCGCTTGGTCGTGCATGCGCGAACGGTAGAAGTAGTCCTCGCGGTCAATGAGGATCGAGATTCCCGTGCCCTGAGGGCTCTCCGCCTCGAGGCGCAGGAGCTCCGCATTGTCGCCCGGCGTGGCTTCTCGTATCGCGAACATGGGTCCTACCTCCTGCCTCTCGGCAGCCGCCGTGGGCCGCGCCGCGGCGGTCGGCTACTTTCGGTCGTTGGCCGTTGCGTTGCCGTGTTGCTCGTACGCTTCGATGATCCGCGCCACCAGCGGGTGGCGCACCACGTCGGACTTGTCGAGGTAGATGAACGAGATCCCTTCGATGTTCGACAGGACGCTCTGCACCGCGATCAGGCCGGAGACGCGTTCCTCGAGATCGACCTGGGTGATGTCGCCGGTGATGATCGCCTTGGAGTTGAAGCCCAGGCGTGTGAGGAACATCTTCATCTGCGTCGACGTCGTGTTCTGCGCCTCGTCGAGGAGGACGAAGCTGTTGTTGAGCGTCCGCCCGCGCATGAAGGCGAGCGGCGCCATCTCGATGCGCCCGTACTCTAGGAGCTTCTCGAACTCGCTCGACGGGATCATGTCGAACATCGCGTCGTAGAGCGGCCGGAGGTACGGGCTGACCTTGGCCTGGATGTCGCCGGGCAGGAACCCCAGCTCCTCGCCGGCCTCGACGGCCGGTCGGGTCAAGATGATGCGCTTCACCTTCTCGCGCTTGAGGTAGTCGATGGCCTGGGCGACGGCGAGGTACGTCTTGCCCGTTCCCGCCGGGCCGATGGCAAACACGACGTCGCTCTCGCGCACGGCCTGCACGTAGCGGTGCTGGCCGACCGTCTTGGCGCGGATCTCCTCGCCCCAGTGTGTCACGCGCACGACGTCTGACAACACCGCCTGCACGCCCACGCCGGCCTTGACCTGCTCGATCAGGTAGCGCACGTCGGCGGGCGATGGCGCGTGATTCCTCTGAACCAGCGCGATGAGCTTCTCGAACAGCGCGCGCACCCGCTCGACCTCCCCGGGCTCGCCCTGGATGCGCACCAGTTCGCCGCGCGCGAGGATCTGTGTCGAGAACGCCTTCTCGATCTCTTTCAGGTTACGGTTGTAGGGTCCGAACAGCGCGGCGGCTTCCGCGTCGTCGCGGAACGTCATCTCAGTCTGGATGGTGTGGGTCAACCTTCACCCCTTCAAGCCGATGGTCCGTCGCGCCCGTGATCTCCACGCGACATACGCTTCCGATCGGCACGTCGTCTGGCGCAACGAACCGCGTCTCAAGGTAGCCTGCCGTGTGTCCGCAGAACCCGCCCGCTCGCCGCGCCTCGACCAAGACATCTTCGGCCTTGCCGCGGCGAGCGTCAAGAACGCGCCGGCGGAGCTCGGTCGCGAGGTCGTCGAGCCGGGCGGCGCGAGCCTGTTTCGTCGCCTCGGGGACGGCGTTGGGCAGGCCCGCCGCCTCGGTCTCGGTGCGCGGCGAGTAGCGGAAGATGTGCAGGTTGGCGAAACCGACCGTCTCGACGACGCGGCAGGTCGCGGCGAAGGCGTCGTCGTCCTCGCCCGGGAAGCCGACGAGGACGTCGGCGCCGAACGTCGCGTCCGGCAGGCGCTCGCGGATGCGCTCCACCGCGCGCACGTAGGTGGCCACCGCGTGCGTGCGCCGCATGGCGCGCAGGATCCGATCGTCGCCGCTCTGCAACGGCAGGTGGAAGTGCGGCGCGAAGCGACGGTCTGCGGCGAAGGCGTCGAGGAGATCCGGCGAGACCCCGCTGACGTTGAGCGAGGCCAGGCGCAGGCGCGCGAGCTCCGGGATCTCGAGCAGGCGGCGGGCCAGACGCGCGAGGTCGCCCTCCGGCGGCGCGTACTCGGCCAGGTTGACGCCGGTGAGGACGATCTCAGGAACGCCCCGCGCCACGAGGGCGCGGGCCTCGGCGACCGCCGCGTCGATCCCCTTCGATCGCGACGCGCCGCGGAGGCGCACGGGCCGGCAGTACGCGCAGGCGCCCGAGCAGCCGTCTTGCACCTTGAGCACGGCGCGGACGCGCCGCGGGTCGCCGTCGGTCGTCTCCTCGTCGAGAGAGGTCGGCTCGCGTGAGGGAAGCAGCCCGCGCGCGCCAGCGTGGGCCGCAGCGACGGCGCGCGCGATGTCGGTCGTCCAGCCGCGGCCGGCCACGAGGTCGGCGTGCGGAAACGGCGTCAGGCTGCGCGCGACGGCCTCGCCGAGGCAGCCGACCACGAGCAGCGAGGCGCTGGGTGCGGCGAGGCGCAGCCGCCGCGCGACCTGGCGGGCCTTGCGCTCAGCCAGCGCGGTGACGCTGCAGCCGTTGATCACGTAGACGTCGGCGTCTTGCTCGACGAGCTCGCAGGTCAACGCGAGCCGGGCGCGCATCACGTCGGTCTCGTACTGGTTCACGCGGCAGCCGAACGTGACGAGCGCGACCCGCGGCCGTTCCCGGCCCCGTCCGTGTTCCCGCTGTGTCACCCCCTCGCCGTGGACCATGGGCAGAGGATAGCCTGGCCGGGCATCGTGTCAACGCGCGTAGCGATGCGCGCCCGGGCGCGGCGAGGAGTTGACACGCTGCGTCGCGTGTGATAGGGTCAGGACTGGGGGGAGCACGATGAGGGGAAATCCTGTTCGCAAGACGGTTCTCTATGGGGCAGCGGGTGCCGTCTTTGTCGCAGCGGCCCTTCTCGTGGTGGTGTTCGCGGCCACGCAAGACGCCGTCGGCTGGCCGGCCGACGGCGGCACCCTGTTGTGGGTCCTCGGCGGTCGCGCGGCCGACGGCGTGTCCGCGGACGCGATCGGCGTCCTCTGCGTCGGCCCGCTCGGCGCCTACGCGATCACGTTGCCCGCCGACCTGGCGATCAAGGGCCGCGACGGTCGCCTGACTGAGCTGGGGACCTTGGGCGCCGAGGACGGCTGGCGGACCGCCTGCGCGGCCGTCGGGGCGATGCTCGGCGTTCCCCTCTCTGCGTACATCGTCCTCGAGAGCGAGGCGGTAGCCGGGTTCTGCGACGCGCGTGGTCCGGTCGTCGTCGAGTGCCCGACGCCGGTCACGTACCGCGCGCCGCGCGGCGACCGCGAGATCACCGTGGAGCGGGGCCGTCACGCGCTCTCGGGGCCGGAGCTCCTGGCCTACGTCGCCGGCACGTCGTCCGAGGCCGCGGCCGCGCGGTGGCGCCGCGCGGCGGAGGGCCTCCTCGCGACGTGCGTGGCCGCCGACGGCCCGGAACTGCGCGCGCGCTCGAACCTAGCGCGCGCTGATCTGGCCCGCGTTGCCGATGCGCTCGCCCGCGGCGCCGAGGCGCTCGTCGTCGAGGAGCTCCCGAGCACCGTTGTGGTGCGCGACGGCGTCGCGCGGCGCATCGCGCAGGTCGTCGAGACCGAGAAGCTCGTCGCGACCACGCTGCGCGCCCAGGATCTCCTGACCGCCGAGGACGTGAGCGTCGTCGTGTTCAACGGGACCGGGCAGCGGCTCGTCGCCACGCGGGCGGCCCTGTACCTGCAAGCGCGCGGCTTCCGCGTGCCAAAGGTCGGGAACGCGGATGCGTTTGACTACACGTCCTCGTGCATCGTCTGCTTGACGGACGTCGCAAAGGCGTGGATCCTTCGCGAGTCACTGCCCGGCGCGGCGAGGATCACCAGTCCCGAGGAGTTTGGCGCGCGCTACGAGTCCCTGCGCCCGTTGGTGCCTCGCGGGACCGATCTCGTGCTGGTCGTGGGCGGCGGCATGGAATGGAGTGGAGACGATGCATCCTGATCACCTGTTGTTGCGTGCGGCGCGCGTGATCGAAGACAAGAAGGGCGAGGGCGTGGTCGCCCTCGACCTGTCCGACGTCTCGATCCCGACGAGCTACTTCCTGATTGCCGAGGCCGACAACCCCGTGCATGCCAAGGCCATCATCTCCGCCCTGCGCGAAACGCTGCCCGAGCGGCCGTACCACACCGAAGGGCTCTCCGAACGCCGCTGGATCGTCCTCGATTACGGCGACGTCGTCGTGCATGTGTTCGACCGCGAGGCCCGCGAGTTCTACGACCTTGAGTCCCTGTGGGCCGACCACAAAATGGCGCTGCCGGTCCGGGCCGAGGGCGAGGCGCCCGCCGCCGGCTAGTCCGGCCTCCGGCTGGGGCAGATCGGGCCGTATGCGCACAGCCGGCAGGCGAGGTAGGTCGGCACCGCGGCGAAGGCGCCCGCCCGCACCCCGTGCGCGACGTCGCGGATCTCCGTCTCGGCCCGTTCGATCCAGCGATCGGTCGGCGTCGCGCGGCCGACGACCACCGACGGCGTCAAGAAGCGCAACTCGACCGCGGCCGGCAGGCTTCCGAACATCCGCAGATAGGCGAGCGAGTAGATGGCGAGCTGGCGACTCTCTTTGACCCGCGTCGCGGCCTCGTCCGGCGAGAGCGGCGATCCTGTCTTGTAGTCGATCAGGCGCCCGCCGTCCTCGAGTCGATCGATGCGGTCGAACGCGCCCACCAGGCGCACGTCGCCGTCGAGGAGCGAGAACCGCCGTTCGACGTACGTCGGCGTCACGCCCTCGGCCTCCTCGTAGGCGTGGAACGCGCGCAGCGCCTCCAGCCCCTCCTGAAGCCGCAGCTCCTCGTGCTGGCGCGTCAGGAAGCCCTCCGACGCCCAGTGGCTGCGGAACACCTCGTGGAGAGCGGCGACGGGCGTGATGTGGCCGGCGCTTCGGTTCAGGTTGTACAGCCGGATGGCCTCGTGCACGGCGTGGCCGTAGACGAGCGCGTGATGCGGGCGGACCGGGACGTTGAGCACGTGCGCAAAGCGGTACTTGAGCGGGCAGGTGAGGTAGTCGTCGACCTGGCGGAAGCTGAGCGGCAGCGTCTCCGCGCCCGGCTCGGCGAGCGCCGGTTCGGGCGGGCGCGCCTCGACCTCGCGCGCCCGCTGGTGGCGTGACACCGCGGCGAGCGGGTCGGCCGGCGCCAGGCGCAGCGCGCCGGCGCCCAGGTCGAGCGCCTCGAGCACGAACGGGCTCGGCTTGCGCAGCCGCTTGCCGCCGAGATCTTGGGCGCTGGTCAAGTACACGTCGTCCCGCGCCCGCGTCAGGCCGACGTAGAACAGCCGGCGCTCCTCCTGGTGGTGGGCGCTCTCGGTGACGCCGCGATCCTTCACCAGCCCGTCGGGCAGCGGCAGCGGATCCTGGCGGTCTGAGGACGGGAAGCGGCCCGACACGAGGCCCACGAGGAACACCACCGGGAACTCCAGGCCCTTGGCCTGGTGGATCGTCATCACCGCGACCGCGTCCGCTTCGAACGTCGCGTCGCCGACCGGCGGGTTGTCGCCGGCCTCGATCAGGCCGTCGAGGTAGTCGACGAACCAGGCGACGCGGTCGTAGCGCGCGAGCGCGCCGAACCGCTCGACGATCGAGAACAGCCGCGCGATGTTCTGCACCCGCAGCGCGTCCCTCGGGCTCGGCGCGAGCGACAGCCGCGCGAGGGTCCCGGTTTGCGTGGACAGGTACTGGTACAGCACCTCGCCCGTGCGCTCGCGGGTCGACAAGGAGAGCATGGCCGTGAGGTCGTCGCCCAGGCGGGCGATGACTTCGTCTTCTGCGGCGGTCGCCCCAAACGGCGAGGTCTGTCCGCGCGTCTCGCGGAGGTACTCGAGGAGCGAGCGGTGCGCGCGCCGGGCGAGCGCCGCCGCCCGCGCCAGGGTCTCGGGATTCAGGTCGTACAGGAACGAGCTTGCCAGGCCGTGCAGCGACAGGTCGTCGTACGGATCGGCGAGCACCCGAAGGAAGGCAACGATCGCGCGCACCTCCTCCTGATCGTAGAGGCCGCGGCTGCCCGAGAACCGCCACGGGACCCGCAGCAGGTTGAGCGCGCGCAGGAAGGGCGCCGCCGCCGCGTTCGAGCGCACGAGGATCGCGAAGTCCGAGTACGGGCGTCCCTCGTCTTCGTGGCGCTTGCCGATTGCCATGGCCGCGAAGTCCGCCTCCTCATCCTGCGTCGGGAAGTGCCACTGCTGCGGCGGCTCCCCCTGCCGGCCGACGGCCCGGAGCCGCTTGTTGATCGAGCGCCTCACCTCGAGTCGGTCGGGGTTGTTGTGCTGGATCAGCCGGTAGGCCGCGTCGAGGATCTCCTGCGTCGAGCGGTAGTTCTGCTCGAGGACCACGAGGCGCGCGTCGGGGTAGGCGTCCTGAAAGCCGAGGAGGTTCGAGATCGCCGCGCCGCGGAAATTGTAGATCGACTGGTCGTCGTCGCCGCAGGCCGTGATGTTACGGTGCGCGGCGAGCAGCTTGAGCAGCTCGAACTGCGCGTAGTTCGTGTCCTGGAACTCGTCGACGAGGATTGCGCGGAAGCGCTCCTGCGTCCGCGCCCGGGCGGCGGGGTGCTCGCGCAACAGGCGCAGGGCGAGGCAGATCAGGTCGCCGAAGTCGACGAACCCGTGCTTGGCGAGCAGGGTCTGGTAGGTGGCGTAGGTCTCGGCGATCTCCGTCTCGCGGGCCACGTCGTCGGCCCACGCCGCGGCGCCGTCGCCGGGGGGAGGCGAGGCCGCCAGGCGTTCGACGTAGGCCTTGTACTCGTCTGGGCTGACGTCCTCGTCCTTGGCACGCGAGAAGAGCGTGAGCAGTGCGCGCAGGTTGCGCAGCGGATGGCCGAGCGGTCGCAGGCTGCGCAGCGGCAGCTCGAACAGGTGCTCCTTGAGGAAGATCGCTTGCTCGGCCTCGGTCAGCGTGCGGAAGTCCGGAGCGAGGCCCAACAGCACGGCGTTCTCCCGCACGAGGCGATCGCAGAACGCGTGGAAGGTGCTGATGTGCGCCTCGACGTACCCGTACGGGACGAGGCCGTCGACGCGTTCCTCCATCTCCGCCGCTGCGCGGTCGGTGAAGGTGAGGGCCAGAATCTCCGCGGCGCGCGCGCGCTTCTCGGCGATCAGCCACGCGATGCGGCGGGTGATGACCGTGGTCTTCCCCGTGCCGACGCCGGCGACGATCAGGAGCGGCCCGTCGGGGTGCGTGACCGCCTCGCGTTGCCGCGGGTTCAAGTCCGCCAACACGTCTGCCACGTCGTCCCCTTGCTTGACCGCGCGGGCCAAACAAAAGGGGAAGCCGGAGCCTCCCCTTCTCTCATCCTCAGAGCTGCCCTGCGGGGCAGCGCGCCCTCCTGGCCTACCTCTTTGTGGCGGCGGCCTTCTTGGCGACGATGTCCTTCAGGTTCTTCCCGGCCTTGAAGGCGGGAACGACCTTGGCCGGGGTCTTGATGCGCTGCCCGGTCTGCGGGTTCATCCGCGTCGTCGCCTTGCGCT
>JBFYQX010000086.1:0-9695 GCA_041302525.1 Candidatus Bipolaricaulota bacterium
GCACCCCACCAGTTGAGGATCGCGTCGAGAGCGCCCAGGACGCCGTAGTTCACCAGGCCATACCCGTTCCCGGCGATGACGTTGTACCGAACGGTCGTTCCATACGGCTCAGCGGTCCCGCCGTTTCCGTACGCGTACAGGCCCTCGGCGACGTTCCCCGTGATCACGTTGCCAACGATCTCGGTGTCCACCGCGTCGTACTGCAGGCCGATGCCCCACTGGTTGCCGGTCACGTTGTTGTACGAGAGGACGTTGCCCGTCGCCGGGCCACCTCCCCACGCCGTGAGTCCCATGATTGCCAGGCCGTCGTCGTTCCCGCTCACTGTGTTGCCTGATGCCAGTACGCCGTCGGTCCCGACAATCAGAATGCCCGTCGACGACCAGTCCGGGTTGTTGACCCGGCAGCCGGTGACGGTGTTGTTGAGGATCTCGCCCGTCGCGCCGTAACCGATCTGGATCCCGTTCTCGGCCCACCAGCCGGTCCCTGACTCGTAGCCGTTTCCGGTGACCACGTTGCCCTCGATCGTCGCGTTCGGGTCAAGCGCCGGCCCGCGAGCCCATCCGACCAGATCGCCGAGCACGCCGATGCCCCCACGGCTGAACTCCGCGATCGTGTTGCCCGAGATGCTCACGTCCGAGTCGCCATACACGAGGATCCCGAACGTCTGCGGCCCATTGCCCATGCCGTCGGCGTCGTACATGTCGTGGATCGCATTCCCCGCCACGGTTCCTTCCACGTTGCGCAGCAGGATGCCGACGAAGCGCGGGCTCGCCTGGGCCGTGTTCATCCCGTCGATGTCCAGGCCCAGGATGTCGGCCTGAATGCGGGCTGCGCCCGAGACGTGCGAGCCGGTCTTGGTGCCGCCGTAGGCAAAGAGAATCGGGTCGAACGTGTTGCCTGACTCTGCAATCGTGTAAGTCGAGCGGCTCCCGGGAGCCTGGATCGACGCGCCCGGCTCGCCCTGCAGGACGATGCCGCTGTGGATCAACCCCTGCGTGAGGTAGCTGCCACTGCGGACAAAAACCGTGTCGTTGTCTTGCGCCGCGTCGAGCGCAGGCTGCAGGTAGCCGGCAGCTGCGACGGGACCCTGATCGTCGACGATGAACAGCCACGGCGATGCAGCAATCCCGTTCGCCAGCCACGGACTGTAGGCCACGTTGGCCGTCTTGTACGCGACGACGTTCGGGCCGTTCGCGCTGCCCCACCAGTTGTTGTACGCCAAGACGAGGTTGGCCGTCGTGTTGTACACACCGTAGCTGCCGGGTTTCAGGAACTCGTTCTCCGTCACGACCAGCTGCCCGGCGGCAAACGTCGCCGGGCCGACGTACACCGAGTACCAGGACCCATCGCCGAAGACGTTGCCGCGCACGATGACGTTCGACAGGGTCACCGTTCCCATCCAGCTCAGGCCGAGATCCATGTGCTCGTAGGCGTTCCCGGCAAACACGCAGTCCGTAATCGTCAGCCCGTTCACAGTCCCCGTAAGCGTGAGCCCAGAGCCAGTGTTGTTCTGGACGACGACGCCGTCCATGACGAAGTTCGTGATCGTCGACGTCTTCGTCACCATACCGAACTGGTTCCCCTGCAGGGCGCCGCCGGCCATCGTGACGTTCGAGAAGGCAGCCCCGCTCTCGATGTGAACGCCTTCCCACGTGTTCGACGCAAACGTCACGCCGTCGAACGTTCCCGAGCTGATCGTTGTGCCCGAGTTCGCAATGTACAGACCGTTGTGCTTGTTGCCCTGCACGACAGTGTTCTCGATGTCGAGAGCGCTGATCTTGGCCCCGTTTCCGATGCCGATGCCGTTCTGGTTGTTGTTGGCGATCGTCGTGTTCGTGATCGACACGGTACTGAAGGTGTCATACACGAGCAAGACGCCGTTCTGCGTGTTGTGGTGCAGGTTCGAGTTGGTCACCGTGAGGTTGCCGTAGTTCGCCGGCCCGCCGTAGCTGCGCACAGCGATGGCGAACCCGGTGACCTCGAAGCCATCCAAGGTCACCCCCGCAGCCTGAATGAGGATCCCGTTCCCGCTACCTGCGCCCTGAAGCTTGCACCCTGCCCCGCCGACGATCGTCAGGGTCTTGTTCACCGTCAGCGACTCGTTGTACGTGCCGACTGCCACCGCGATGGTGTCGCCCGCCGACGCCGCGTTGATCGCCGCCTGGACTGTCCCGTAGTCCCCGGGAACGTGGATCGTGGCTGCCCACGCCCCGACCCCGCACCCAAGCAGCGTCGATAGGACAACACACAGCCAGAGACCACTTCGCCGCCTCATGTCACCGCCTCCTCGCTCCGACCACACGCGACTCGGCGGATCGCCAGGGGAAGCGGACACCGCCGCCCCAAAAGAAACGCCGAGCCACCACAGCCTCCAACTCCGCGGCTCCGGCAGCTCGGCTGACCACGTAAGGCCCCGCAGCTTTGCGTCCCCGTCTTCCGGCGGGTTTGCCCTTCTCAAAGCCGTGCTCTCCGACTTCTAGTATAAGCACCTTCCCTCTGTTGCCAAGACTAGACCTCACCGGTATTCCATCGACTCAGATACCGGAGGATCGAACCTGGAAGGCAGATGAAAGACGCAGCGCCCATACGGGCTCCTCGTCCGTCCCCCTACGCATCCCAAGCACCTGCCTGCGCCGCGAGGGCTTGCCCGACCCTGGCCGCGCCACTAGACTCCTCGGGATGAAGGTCCCGAGGTTATGGCAGGTTCTCTGCTGGCGCGCGCGCAGAGCCGGCGCAACGGAGCCCAGTTACCAGAGGCTGTTCAACAGCATTCCCATCGGGCTCTACGTCACCACGCCGGACGGACGACTGATCGACGTCAACGATGAGCTCGTGCGCATGCTCGGCTACCGCGACAAGGCCTCGCTTGCCGTGCGCTCGGCCGACGCGCTGTACGTGCGTCCGGAGGATCGCCTGGTCGAGCTTGGGCTCCTGGCGCGCGATGGCGGGGTGCGGCGGTTCGAGACCCATCTCCGGCGCGCCGATGG
This sequence comes from Candidatus Bipolaricaulota bacterium, assembly GCA_041302525.1. Taxonomy (GTDB): domain Bacteria; phylum Bipolaricaulota; class Bipolaricaulia; order UBA7950; family UBA9294; genus CAIOGO01. The sequence goes on from JBFYQX010000086.1 coordinate 2,989, forward strand.
AACTTCGATCGCCGTGCTCGACACGTGCCACGCCGTCGCCGACGTCCGGGGCAAGGTCATTCGGTTCGAAGGAAGCCTGCAAGACATCACCGAGGAGAAGAAGCTGCAAGAGGGTCTCCACGCAATGGCACGCCGCGATCCCCTCACCGGCGTCTACAACCGTTACGCGCTTGACGAAACCCTGTCGGACGAGGTCGCGCGCTCGCAGCGGTACCACCACCCCATTGGCCTGTTGATGGTCGACATCGACCAGTTCAAGGCGTTCAACGACCGGTTCGGGCACGCGGCGGGCGACGAGATCCTCAAACGCGTGGCGTCCATCCTGACGCGGTGCGTGCGCGGCACCGACATCGTGGTCCGCTTCGGCGGCGACGAGTTCCTCGTCCTCCTCGTCGAGACAAACGGCGAGGTCGCGCACGTGAAGTCGCGAATCAAGTCCACCTTGGAGACCGAACTGGCGGCAGGCCAGGATGGAATGCCGATCCGCGTCTCGATCGGAGCCGCGCACTGGTCGCCTGACACCGGCGAATCGATCGAGACCCTTCTCACCCGCGCCGACCGCGCGATGTACGAGGAGAAGGGTGCCCGGCGCTAGTCCGGCGCAGCCCCCGCGTATTCGCCGCGGTACTGCGGAGGCAACAACGCAGCCACCCGATACATGATCTGGTCTGCCAGCTCCTGGCGTCGCTGCTGCGTGACCGGCCCCTCGTCAGACTCGAGGTGAAACGCCTCGCCGACCGCGATGCGGAACGGCGTACGGCGGAGCCTGCGCAGGTTGTGTCCCAGCGCTTCCCCACCGTGGAACGCGAGCGGCAGGATCGGCGCCCCGCTGCGCAACGCAAGGGTGACGATACCCGGGTGCGCGCGCTGCAAGCGCCCGTTCCGACTGCGCGTGCCCTCTGGCGCGATGACGAGAATGGCACCGCCGCGGAGCGCGTCGAGGCACGCGCGCAGCGCCGCGAGGTCCGCCTCGCCGCGTCGCACCGGGATCGCGCCCCACAAGTCGAGCAACCGTCCGAGAATCGGGTTCTTCCAGGCTTCGGCCTTCGCCAGCGCGACGACCGGCCGCGGCAGAAGGCGCGAGTGGACGACCGGGATCTCGAGGAAGCTGACGTGGTTCGTCGCCAGGATGAGCGGTCCCGTTGCCGGGACGCGCGCGATGTCGGCGTCATCAACGCGACAGAGAAGCGCCACCAGCGCACGCTCGACGGCGTTCACGATGCGGTGCGCGATGCTCACGAGCTCCCCTCTCCGCCGGGCGCGAGCAGGGCAATCTGGCCCGGCAGGATCTCGACCTCCAGCCGATCGCCCGCCGTGCACAGCGTCTCGCCATCGGCATGCGCAGGCAGGGTGCCGTCCAGAGCGACCACAACGACGCGTCGCGCGCGCTCCATGCGAATCGCCGGATGCCCCGCTTGCGTGCCCTTCATGAACCGCGGCATCAGCCCCAGCACCGCGCGCCGGCTCAGCTGAGCGGCAATACACAGGTCGAGCAAGCCATCATCCGGCCGCCCGTCTGGAGCCATGAAGAACCCCCCGCCCATGCGCCGGCCGTTCATGATCGACACCATGAGGCAGGGCTGCGACAGCGTCCGCTCGTCGAGGTCGAGTCTGAGGCGCGGCGCGCGAAAGTAGAGGAAGATCGTCTTCAGTGCGCCAACGAAGTAGGCTGCGAAGCCGTGCACGTGCCGCAGCTTGGCGGCCTCAAAACCGACCACGGTGTCGAAGCCGATGCCCACCCCATTGCCGAAGTAGCGCCCCTGAGGATAGTCGCCACCCGTCACGCGGCCCACGTCGATCCACCGCGACCTCCCCTGAGCCAAGACGCGACACCCTGCTTCGATTTCGCGCGGCAGCCCCACGCCGAACGCGAAGTCGTTGCCTCGGCCGACGCACAAGACGCCCATCGCCGGGCATTGGCCTTGGCTCGCCTTGGCCCGCATCAGGCCGTTCAGCACTTCGTTGGCCGTCCCGTCCCCGCCAACGGCGACGATCGCGTCGTAGCCCCGCCCGGCCGCATCCTGCGCCAGCTCTGCGGCGTGCCACGGCCGCTCGGTCTGCACCAGAGCGTACTCGAGCCCCGCCCCGCGCAGCGCTGCTTCGAGGCGAGGCATGGCTCGTCCGCCCTCGCCGCGCCCGGACGTCGGGTTGACGATCACGTAGACCCTCTTCATCGAATCCGCCCTCCCGCCTGCAAACTCAACGCCCCTCAGACAGCTTCGGCTGCGCCAGATTCTACGCCAAACAGACAAGGGGAGACGGAGCGCTCGCAACGCTACGGGTCAAAGTGGAAACCATCCTCGGCAAACAGAGCCAGACACGCGCTCGCTACGGACTCGTCATAGGCGGTGCCGCGGCCACGCTTGATCTCGGCCAGCGCGTAGTCGACGCCGAGCGCGGCGCGGTACGGCCTGTGCGACGCCATCGCTTCCACGCTGTCGGCGACGGCCAGAATGCGCGCCTCAAGCAGGATCTCCTCGCCGCGAAGCCCTTGTGGGTAGCCGGAGCCGTCCATTCGCTCGTGGTGTTGGAGTACGATCGCGGCGACTGGCCACCGGAAGTCAATCTCGCGCAGAATCGCGTGCCCGGTCTCCGAGTGCAACCGCACCAGTCCCATCTCGAGGGTCGACAGCTCGGTCGGCTTGCTCAGGATTTCGGCAGGGACCGAGATCTTGCCCACATCGTGCAGAAGGCTGGCGACCCGCAGGCCTTCGACGCGATCCTCGGAGAGCCCAATCCTGCGTCCGATCGCGGTCGCCAGCCGAGCGACGCGCTCCTGATGGCCGGCCGTGTACAGGTCGCGCATTTCCGTTGTGAGAGCCAGCGCGTGAATGGTCCCCGTGAGCGCACGCTCGACCTGCTGCGCAGCCTTGACACGCTCGGAGATGTCGATCAGGACGCCCCGCACGCCGATCGTATTCCCGTCGCGCTCGATTGCGCGTGACGACACCAGGGCCGGAAACGTCGTCCCGTCCTTCCGCACCGCCGTGTACTCGCCGGCAGACCCAATGCCCGTCTCCGTCACCGTGCGGAGTGTCCTCACAGCGACGTCTCGCTGCTCGGACGTCACCATCTCGAACACGCTGCGGGAGCCGAGGAGCTCGTCTTCCGCGTAGCCGAACCACTCAAGCCCTGTCCGGTTTGCGTACGTCAGCCGCCCATCGAGTTCCGCCTCGAACACGCAGATTGGCAGAGCGTTCGCCATCTCACGGAACCGGCGCTCGCTGTCCGCCAGCGCGGCGCCCGCCTCCTTCGCCACCGTGATGTCCTCGCTCATCGCGAGGATGTACTGGACGTGACCTGCTGCGTCCCGCATCGCCGACGCCGTCGCCGCTGCCCACACGACACGCCCGTCCTTCCGCACGTAGAGCGACTCCGTCTGGTAGGACGGGATCTCCCCCCGCGCAAGACGCCCGACTGATTCAGCGTCGGCGTCCCTGTGATCGCAGTGGGAGATGTCGAGGAACGTCTTCTGGAGAAGCTCGGCCTCCGTGTAGCCGAGCATCCGGCAGAACGCCTCGTTGGCCCGCGTGAATCGACGATCCAGCCCCACCGTCACCATACCGATCGGGCTCTCCTCGAAGATGCGACGGAACCTCTCTTCGCTCTCGCGCAGCGCCTCGTTCGCCCGCTTACCCTCGGTGATGTCGCGTGCCACAACGAACATCACGCCCTCGGAAGGGTAGGGGAAGGAACTCCACGAGAGCCACCTGACCGAGCCATCTTTGCACACGTAGCGGTTCTCGAGCTGGTGGGTCTCCTGCCCCCCCACGAGTGAACTTCGAGCGGCCTCCGTCGCGCCGCGGTCGTCAGGATGGACGAACTCAATCCAGGGTCTTCCCATGAGCTCGCTCGCGCTCCAGCCCAGCGTGCGCTCCCACGCCGGATTGAGGCTCTTGAAGTAGCCATCGAATCCGGCCACACAGAGCATGTCGACGGAATGTTCGAAGACGCGGGCGCTTGTGCGGAGGGCGTCTTCTGCCTTCCGGCGATCCGTCATGTCGATTCCCGAACTGAGCGTCCCAGCGATCCGACCCTCGCTGTCCCGCAAGAGCGCGTTGTGCCACGCGATCAGGCGTACCTCGCCCGAAGCTGCCAGAATCGTGTTCTCGTAGTACTCGACCGCCTCGATGTCCCCCGCCATCAGCTTCCGAAAGACTGCTTCGACGGACGCGGCAACACCTGGCGGTACGCACGACGAGAACCAGTTCTGCCCCAGCAGCTCTTCCGGGGATTCTCGCCCCAGCAGTGCGCAGCCCTTGCGGTTGAGCAACGTGATTGTCCCATCGCGATCCAGAGCCACCAGCATCACTTCCGCGATGTCGAGGTACTGCTGGGCCAAGTCCCTCTCGTGACGCAGGGCTTCGCGTGCCTCGACGCGCCCGGTGATGTCGCGGTGCGTTCCGACAAGTCGCAATGCCTTGCCACTCCTGTCGCGCGCAACGACCCTTCCGCGACTGAGAACCCAACGCCAGTCCCCGGACTTGGTGCGCAGACGGAACTCCATCTCAAGCCCGTCGACCGCGCCGCCGAGGCACTCGCTGAGTCGGCGGAGAGCCTCTTCTCGATCCTCGGGATGGAGCAATCCCTCCCATGTCGCCTGGCTTGGGACCAGTTCCTCGGACTCGTAGCCGAGCATGGTCGCGTAGCGCGGGCTGTAGTGCGTGACGCCCGCGGCGAGGTCCACGTCGTAGATGCCGTCGCTCGTTGCATCCAGCGCGAGGGCCAGCCGCTCCTCGCTGGCGCGCACCGCCGCGGCCGCCGTTTCTTGCGCAGTCACATCACGCACGATCGCGATGAAGCGCGCGTGCACGCCCTGTTCGGGGCCCTTCCTCGCCATCGATAGCTCGAACCAGCGGCGTCCGCTCGGGAAGTCCAGACCATACTTGGCCCCATGATGCGAGCCGTACCGCGAAGCCTCGCCAAGCGCGTCCTGGACTACGCGCGCGGCATCCGCGGGGAGCACGTCCACAACGCACTTGCCGAGAAACTCCACCGGAGTGGCATAGAGCTTCTGCGGGTCCGGCGTGTAGTACTGGTGGATCCGGCCGTCCTGATCGACCTCGAAGACCAGGTCGGGAAGAGCGGCAAGCGTCGCGCGGAGATCGGCCTGCGCGTCGTGAAGCGCTGTCTCGACGGCTCTCTGCTCGGTGACGTCATGCGTTGTGCCCCATCCGCAGACCAGGCGGCCGCGCCGCACGACACCCGCGACATCGTTGACTGTCCACCGAGAGCGCCCACCGCGGCCGGGGACTGGGGCCTCGACTTTCGTGAACCGATAGCCCGTCTTCACGGAATCGGCGACGAACCGCAGCTTCTCTTCTTCACTCCCCGTCAACAGCTCTGACAGCGGCAGGCCCAAGAGAGACCCCGGGTCGTCAGAGCCGTGAAGACGGGCGAACGCTGGATTGCAGAAACCGAGGCGGGCGCGGGAGAGGATGAGCTTGGCCTGTTCCTCCGCAGGCAGTTTCGTCGACACGGAAGGCACGACGTCGTATCGCCAGACACCTTCACTCGTCAGCTCGAAGAACTGCTCACCTCCATCCTCAGCAAGACGAGGTTCGTTTCGTGTCTTCTCCGGCGCCGCTGGCGGACCCGTGGCCGGTGTACAGGCGGAGTGCTTCCGCCCCTCCTTGACCCGTTCCGGCTTCGTAGACCGCGCCATGTCGCACCTCCTCCGCTCTCCGTGCCGCCTGAGCTGTCCAGCTCTCGGACGACTGGAAGGCCAGCCTAGCTGAGCTGCGACGTGCAGTGCGGGCAGCGCGTGGCAGAGACCGGAATGTCCGTCTTGCAGAACGGGCACGCCTTCGTCGTGGGAGCTCCCGCGAGCTTCGGCTTCTCCATCCGCTGGTAGGCCTTAGCGACGAAGAAGACCACAAGCGCGATGACGAGGAAGTTGATCAGCGTGTTGACGAACGCGCCGTAGTAGATCGCCGCAGCGCCTGCCGCGCGCGCCGCAGCAGCAGACTCATACGCCGTCCCCGACAGGTTGACGTAGAGGCTCGCGAAGTCGACGTTCCCAATCAGCTTGCCGATGATCGGCATGATCAAGTCGTTGACAAACGAACTCACCACCGTCCCGAAGGCCACGCCCATGACGAAGGCGACGGCCAACTGCACGAGGTTCCCCTTCTTGATGAAGTCGCGAAAGTCCTTCCACATACCCGCACCTCCCGTTTCGATCACCCTTGCAGTCTATGCACGATCCGGACCGCCGTGAAGAGGCGCTCGCCTCGGTTGCCTCAGGTTGGCTCCGCCGGACCTTTGTCGCCGGGCGCGCGGCGTGGCAAACTGGTTGCGCCCTGCGCACTTCCTGCGGGGCGCGCAGGGCAAGGAGGAATCGGCATGGATCTCATCCAGATGCTGGCGGATCAACTCGGCATCAAGAAAGAGCAGGCGACAGGTGGCGCCGGGCTGCTGCTCGACCTCGCCAAAAAGAAGCTGGGGGACGAGGACTTCTCCAAGGTTGCGGCCGTCATCCCTGGGGTAGAGGACATCCTCAAGAGCGCACCGTCCGAGGGCATTGGAGGCATGCTCGGCAAGCTCGCCTCAAAGGTTGGCGCCGGCGACTTGGGAAACCTCGCCAATCTGGCCGGAGGCTTCAAGAAGCTTGGACTGGACGCTGATCTCATCGCCAAGTTCGTCCCGGTCATCCTGTCCTTCGTGGAGTCGAAGGGCGGCGACGCCGTCAAGAAGCTCCTTGAGTC
>JBFYQX010000006.1:0-9309 GCA_041302525.1 Candidatus Bipolaricaulota bacterium
ATCACGCTGCTCGCGGCGCGCGCCGAGCGCATGGATCTGGAGACTCGCCGCGCGTTGGTGCTCTGGCTGCGCCAGAAGCCCGATGGCATAGAACCCTTTGCTGTGCCACTGGCGTTCCCGCCGCCCGAGGCGTCGGCGGGTCCAGTCGAGCGGTTCCTACAGTCGCACGAGCTCTTGGCTCGTCTGGGTGTGGCCGGGGCTGCGACCGGGCCGCTGGCCGACTGGCTGAGTCGCCACCGGCGGGCAGACGGCCTGTGGGACCTCGGCCCTCGGGCGGCCTGGACGGCGCAGTTGCCTCTGTCGGAATCGTGGCGGACCCGCGATGCGCGGGCGACGGATTGGACGGCCCGCGTGCTTGGCCTCCTCTTGCGTTGGTGGGGGTAGCGCCCGGGATGGCGTCGACGCGGGTTGGCGCTATGCTGTGAGCGACGGCTCGATGCGCACGGAACGCGGGCCGTGAACGGAGTCGCGATGAGGAAGCTTGCTCTAGTCTCTGTCGTTCTGCTTGTCTTGGCCCTCGGGACACTCTGCGTCGCTGCCGCGCCGTACCGGGTTCTTCTCGTGGACGGCACGAAGACGCTCGAGGCGACGTTGCGCGTGGGCGGACTCGCCGGCGCGATGCGCCAGAGCGGCCTGGCCGACGTGTCGGTCCTGTTCACCGACGCGGTCTCGGCCTACGACGACCCGCTGGCTGACCGGCCGCTTCCCGCAGAGCCCTACGATCTCGTCCTGATCATCCCGCGCGGCGTGGGCGATGGGACCTCCGACATCGTGTGGCTGCTGGTCGGTCAGAGCCTTGCAGACCATGCGGAATCGACGGCATCCCTGTCGCTTCTCAGTTCGGGCATCGGCCTCGCGTTTGGCGGGACCGTTCGCACGCTCACGGCGCTCGATGACCTGTGGGCGTTTCTCATGTCGGTCCTCTACGTGTCCGAGGGCTGGCTGCGTTAGCCAGTGCGGGCCGCGATGCGGGGAACCAGACTCGTCATGACGAGGCCAGGGTGAGGGGCGACGTGGGGCGGCGCATCACGTCGCGCGAGGCGTTGGAACGACTGCGCGACGCCTACGGACGCGCTGAGCCGGGAGCGCTCCGCGCAGCGTACGTCGAGGCGCGGCAGAGGACGCTGGGGCTCCGTGCGCTCCTCGCCCTCATCGAGCGTGTCTACCCCGTGGGCGGGCTGCTCGCGGCGGCCGAGGTCTTCGACCGCCACCTTCGCGAGGACGGTCTCTCGGCCGGCTGTGCGCGCAGCTTTGAACTCCTGAACGCGCAGGCGCGTTTCCTCTTTGCCGAGGGGGTTCGCGAGGTCGTCGCGTCGTCGCCCGTCGTCTTCTACGGGAATCACCCGACGATCCTCACTCCGTTCCTTGTCGCCGCCGCCGTGCGCCGAGACGACGTGCGGATCCTGATGTTGCGTTTCGCCGGGCACGTCATCCCGGGGGTCCGGCCGTACATGTTGCCGCTCGACCTGTCGGACCCGAGCAGCTTCCGCGAGTGGCGGCGCGGCGGACGCCGTCGCGCCACGGGGCACCTGCTCACGGGCGCGCTCGGAGCGCGCCCGCGCGGCAACGCGGCGTATGTCGCCAACCGGCAGGCGCTTGAGGCAGGGGCTCTCCATGTTGCCGCCGGGGGATGCGCGATGATCTTCCCCGGCGGAGGGGGGCGCGATGAGCGTCGCTGGTATGGCGGGATCGGCGACATCGCCCGCCGCCTTGCGGAGTCCGGCCACGTCGCGTCCACCTGGTGGGTGCCTGTGCACGAGGAGTTGCGGCCGAAGGGGCTCGTCTACCGTCTGCTGGCCGAGTCAATTGAGGCGCGTGAGACGCCGCGGAGTCCCGCCGAGTTCGTGCTGCGCCTGGGTAGGCCTCGCCGCATCGCCGACATCGCGGAGCTCACGGCCGATCGCGAGGAGATCGCGCGTCGGCTCCAAATGGACTATGAGCGGGAGTTCCCGCCGCCGGAGCGCCGGCAGGCCGAGCCGTCGCCGCGAGGGAGCTAGGTTCTGGATTGCGCTTCGGGGAGGAGACATGACGACCCTCTACTGGTTCTCGGGGACGGGCAACTCGCTCGCCGTGGCGCGGCGCGTTGCCGAGGAGTGTGGCGACGCGCGTCTCGTGCCGATCGCCAGCCTACGCGGGCGTGACATCCGCGGCGAGGGTGCCGTCGGCATCGTGTGCCCCGTGTACTTCTACGACCTTCCGCTCGTCGTGAAGGAGTTCCTCGGCCGGCTCGACGTCTCGCGAGCCGAGTACGTGTTTGCCGCGCTGACCGCGGGAGGCTTCCCCGGAGGCGCGGCGCGCGAGGCTCGCCGCCTGCTGACGGCGGCGGGGCGGGCGCCCGATGCAATCCACCAGATCGTCATGCCGGGCAACTACGTCGCCATGTACGACGTCCTCACAGGCGACGCGCTCGCGCGCCACGTCGCGGACGCGCGAGCCGCTGCCGAGCGCGTAGCTGCGGACGTGGCCCGCTGCAGCGCCCGGCACGTTCGGGAGTCGTTGGCCGCGCGGGGCCTGAATCGCCTCGTCGGCGCGACGTTCGGACGACGTTTTGTGGCGACGTGTCGCGGGCGGGACCAGCGCTTCCACGTTACCGACGCCTGCACGCGGTGCGGAGTCTGCGCGCGCGTCTGCCCCGTAGGCAACGTCGAACTCACCGACGGCCGGCCGCATTGGCTTGGGCATTGCGAGCAGTGCTTTGCCTGCGTGCACTGGTGCCCGGCACGGGCCATTCAGGTCCGCGGCACGGCGTCGGCGCGGCGCGGCCGCTACCACCACCCGGACGCCTCGCTCGACGACCTCGCGTCGCAGCGAGGCTAGCCCGACGCTGCCGTCTGCGGACGCGACGCCTCGGACCGTGCCCAGCGACGGATCCAGACGATGACCAGACCCGTGCCGATGCAGCCGACGAGGCTGCCGAACGGGAACACGGTCCACAGGCCCGCTGCGTCCACGATCGCCCCGCTGGCCAACGGGCCGACCATCTGTCCGGCGGCGAACGCGCTGCCCTGGATGCCCGCCAGCGTTCCCATGCCGTGCGTTCGCCCGAGCTCCGTGCGGATCGCCACGAGCGACGCACGGCCGAGCGCGGAGAAGCCGCCCATGGCGACCGTCAGCGCGGCGACCGCCCAGACGGAATGGACGAACGGGATCGCTATCAGGACCAGCGGCGCGAACACGCTGCCGATGACGATCTGACGGACGCGTGGGTAGCGGTCGGCGAAGAACCCAAACGGGATCTGGAGAAGACCCTCGGCGAACGTGTACGCCGAGAGGACGATGCCGATCTCGGCCTCCGTCGCGCCGAAGGCGGCCACAGCGTAGAGCGGGTAGAACGTGCTGAATGCCTGTCGCCAGAAGCCGCGCGTGGCGAAGTAGACGGACATCGCCTTGACCGCGTCGCTCGCGAACACCTGGCGAAGCGGCATCATGCGCACGGCCTTCGGCTGGCGTCGCGTCTTCGTGGTCTCATCGGTCGGCACCGTGAGCGCGACCAGGAACAGCGAGGCCAGGCTCAGCCCGCCCATCGCGTAGAACGAGATCTGGTACGACCATGCCGTGCCGATGCCGCCCCCGAGCAGGGGGCCGAGCGCAAGTCCGACGAACTGCGATGCGTAGAAGGCATTGAGTGTGCGTCCCTCAGACCCCGCGGGCGTCAAGTCGCCGACGTAGGCTTGAGCGATGGGCGTGACCATGACCGAGGCGATGCCCTGGATGAAGCGGAACAGACCGAGCTGCCATAGGTTGTCCGCCACGGCGTACAGGACCGAGACCGCGGTGTAGACTGCGAGTCCGCCGAGGATGAGCGGCTTGCGCCCGATGCGGTCGGAGAGCCGTCCGATCGTGGGGCCCAGGATGGCGCGCGACACGGAGAATGCGGCGAACACGAGCCCAAGCTGGAACCCCGAGGCAGAAAACGTGCGGGCGTAGAGCGGCAGAATCGGCGAGATGATGCCGAGCCCGATCTGGGCGGTTGCCGTGGCGATGAACAGACTGGCGAAGATGCGCCGCGTGGCGAGTCGAGGGTGACTCATGCGGTCACAGGTCCTCGCGAGGCTCCGCGGGGGTCGCGCAGCGCAGGTGGGCCGGCATGCCGCGGGACTCCACCTCGCGCACGGCGGGCGCGAGGAACGAGACCGCGGCGACGGCCATCATGGCGATCCCGGCGACGAGGAACCAGATGCCAACGCCGAATCGATCGGCGATGGGGCCGGCGGCGCCGAGACCGATCGGCGCCGCGGCCGTAGATAGGCTGATGAGAAGCGACATGACGCGGCCCTGCATCGCGTGTGGGACCGTCGACTGGACGATGGCAAACAGCGAACCAATGCAGATCGGGTTCATGAGGCCGATCAAGGCCATCGCGCCGACGGCGAGGGGAAAGCCCTTCGGGGATACGAGTCCTACGACGGCGAACCCCGCGCCTTGAAGGAAGAGGGCCGCGAGCGCCGTGAGCGTCCGCTTGCGGAACCCGCCCCAGATGCCGAGCAGCGCCGCGCCGGCGCCCATGCCAAACCCGAAGGCCGACTGAAGGCCGCCGAACTGGATTGCGCCACCGCCGAAGTGCTGGGTCACGAGGAGAGGCAGCAGCGACAGCGCCGGCTGCGAGACCAGCGTGATGAGGGCGGCGGCGGCGACGATCGCGAACAACGTCCTCCAGCCCGTGACAAAGCGCAGGCCCGCGCGAAGGTCAGAGACGATGGACGTCCGCGACGTGCCCGTTGTCGCGCGCTCAGGCAGGGGGATGCGCACGAGCGCCAGCGGGACGATGGCCAGGCACGCCGCAGCGACGTCCACGGTCAAGAGCGCGTACATCGGCAGCCCGACCTCGACCAAGAGAGCCCCGAGAGAGGGGGAGACGACCGATGCCAACCCGAAGAGGCCGTTGTTGAGGCCGGCGACCCGTGCCAAGTGGCGCTGCGGGACCATCATCGCCGTCGATGCCTGCATGGCGGGCCAGCGGAACGCACCGGCCGTCGCGCGGAGGAACATCGCGACGTAGATGTGCCAGATCTCGACCGTCCCGAGCGCGAAGAGGAGGATCAGGCACACGGTCGTGAGCGCGATGCCCGCGTTGGCGAAAATCATCACCCACCGGCGGTCCCAGCGGTCCACGAGCGTGCCGGCGAGCGGGGCGATGACGATCTGCGGGAACAGGGCGACGAGCGTCGCGCCGGCGAGGATCGTCGCCGACTTCGTGTCACGCGCAAGCGACCAGACGAGAGCGAACTGGACGAGCTGCGTACCGAACAGCGAGAGCGCCTCAGCGCCCCAGATGGCGGCGAACGCTCCGAACCATCGTGCTGGATTCCATGCCCTGGCGAGCCTCACGACCCCCACCCCTCGATGACCTGCCCCACGGTCAGCCCTTCACCCTGACAATACGCTGTCCGCCCGGAGCGGGCAAAGCGCGGCGTCGGCGGCCTCGGGGCCTCCAAGGGCAGCTGGTGCGTTGCAGCAGGACGCGGCAGTACACTCGGCGCATGATCCCAGCGAGTCCGCAGCGGGCGGTGGGGCGAGCCTTCGTGGCCGCGAGCGCAGTGGGCGCGCTCGGCGTCGCCCTGGCAATCGCCTGGGGCCGAGGCGGAGGCGCGCTTCTCGTCGGGAGTGGTGGCCTCGTCTTCGGCGGTGCCGTTGGCGCCGCGGTCAGTTGGCGACGAGCGCGCCGGGTCGCGGCTCTCCTGTCCGGGCACGGCTTTCTCGCGCGCTGGCTGTATCCGAAGGACGTCTCGGAGCCGTACCTTGAGGCCCTTTTCGTCGTCGATCTCGCCGCAGCCCGGCGGACGGCGCGCGTCGCCGCGGTCCTCTGCGGGGCGGGCTGCCTGCTCATCGCTGCCGTGCGCCCGTGGGCCTGGGGCGAGTGCCTCTTCGTCTTCCTGGGACTCGGCGGTCTGCTCGTCGGCGGCGCGGAGTGGGGGCCGCGGTTTGTGCGTGCACGCCGCCGCGCGTCGCCGCAGGAGGCGATCGTGGCGTCGGGTGCAGCCTACGTTGCGGGGGCGTTGTACACGTGGGACCGCGCGGAAGGCTGTGTCCGTGACGCGGGGATTGTCCTCGGCGCACGTCCCGCCTTGCGCATCGACGCCGTGCAGTCGACGTTCGTCGGCTCGCGCGAAGTGAGCGTAGTGATTCCCGTGTCCCCGGGCGCCGAACGCGCCGCGTCCGAAGCCGCGCGGGCCGTGCTGGCGCGCTGAGGAGCCGATAGGCTGTGAGCCTCCGTTGCGCAGGGCTAGATCTCGACATACGATGCGGCGGCCGGGAGGCACGGGGAGAATCCTCATCGGCCGCAGCGGATGCTCCTTGCGCGGCCCGTGCGCTTGAGGAACGGCCGACGCTCGGGCTCTCGACCAGAAGGAGGGCGACGTGAACTCCAAGACGCTTCTCGTGCTCGCGATCATCCTCGGCGTGGTCGCGGCGTTTCTCCTCTCGCCAACGTGGCTTGCCGTCCGCGACCGTGAGGAGCCGCCGTCCGGCGAGCTGGTCCGGTCGATGCACTTCGTCTTGCAGCGCGGCGAGGCCGTGTGGCTCGACGAGTCGGCGAGCCTGTTCCTGGCCGAGGACGGTCGTCGGCTCTTGATCACGCGTTCGACGCTCTCGGCCACGTCGCCAGCCATCGGGATCGCGACGCAGTCGCACTACGACGCCCGGTACCGGCCGGTCGCCTATCAACTGGCTGCCGAGACCTCGGCCGGAACGCAGATCGTCAGCGGTCAGAGCGACGGAACGCGCTTTGCGATGGAGGTGCGGGCCGGAGGTGCGCGCCAGGCAGCGACGGCGCGATCGAGCGACGGCGCCTTCCTGCTCGACAACAATGTCATCGCCCACTACGCGCTTCTGTTCGAGGCCATCCGCGCTGAGGCGGTGCCGCAGACCTTCTCGGCCATCGTGCCCCAGGTGCTGGCCGAGATCCCCGCGCGTTGGGCCGACGGGGGGGCGGTGCGGTTCCTCTCTGGAGACAAGGCCTACGACGGGAAGCAGATCACCGTCGGGGTTGGCGACGTCGAGATCGCCCTCGTGAGCTACGAAGGTCGGCTCGTCGGGCTCGTGAACCGGACCCAGGGCACCGTGGCCTACGATGTTGACCTCTTGCCCAATGGGTTGGCGTTGCCGACCGAGCCGATGCCGGCGACGGGGGTCGAACGGCGAGTCGCCTTCTCGAGCGGGGATCTGGCGCTGGTCGGCACGCTGTCGTTGCCGGCGGCGAGGGCGCCGTTCGCGGCCGTGCTGATCGTCGGCGGATCGGGTCCGCTCGACCGCGACGGCAATGCGCCGGGCCTGCGCATGGAGGCCTACCGCGAGCTGGCGCTCGGCCTTGCGCAGGGCGGGATCGCCTCGCTGCGCTATGACAAACGTGGTGTTGGCGAGAGCGCCGGCGTCGCCGACCTGGCGTCGCGGACCGACCTGGCCGCCGACGTGCGTGCGGCGTGGACAGCGCTCGCGGCCCAGCCTGAAGTGGCCAACGTGCCTCGCTTCGCGCTGGGGCACAGCGAGGGCGCGTACCTCGTGGCCGATCTGGCGGCCGACGCCGGCGACGTCGCCGGCCTCGTTCTCCTCAGCGGATCGCCACAGTCGCTGGCCGCGGTCACGCGATGGCAGGTCGAGACGCTCGTGCGTGCCCAAGGGGCCACCGAAGACCAGGTGGCCGTGGCGCTCGAGCAAGAGGACGAGTACCTCGCCTTCGTGCGCGCCTCGAGCGGCCAGTGGAGTGACTACACGGTGGAAGCTCTGCGCGCCGCGCTGCCGTGGCTGAGCGTCGCCGGGGCCGAGCAGCTCAAGCGCTCGCCCCTCGGCCTGGTCTGGCTGCGCGAGCACTACAACGCCGATCCGCGAGAGACGTTAACGCGCGTGTCGTGTCCGGTCCTCATTCTCAGCGGGGCGAAAGACATGCAGGTGCCGCCTCGGGACGGTGAAGTCATGGCGGAGGTCCTCGGCCGCGCCGGGAACGAGCGCGTGACCTCGATCCTCATGGAGGACCTGAACCACGTGCTCCGCTATCACCCCGAGGAGCCGAACCTGTTGTATCAGCACCTCGACGCTCCGATCGACCCGCGCGTTGTCGACACGGTGCGCTCGTGGATCGACGAGGTGACCGTTGACTAGCGCGCCGGGGGAGAGCGTCGCGCGCTCGCTCGATGCCCTCGGCGTGCACCCGAGCAAGCGCTGGGGCCAGAACTTCCTCACGGATCCGAACGTCATCCGGGCCATCGTCGAGGCCGTGGGTTCGGACGCGGAGGAGGACCTCGTCGAGATCGGCCCTGGACTGGGCGCGCTGACCGTGCCGCTGGCCAAGCGTGCGCGGCGGGTCACCGCGGTCGAGATTGACCGGCGGCTGGTTGGCCGACTCGCTGCGCTCGAGTCGCTCGGTCGGGAGAACGTGCAGGTCGTTCACGGGGATATCCTCGAGTTTGACTTCGCTGCCGCGGCGCGCGAGGCCGGCCGCCGCGTCGTTGTGATGGGCAGCATCCCGTACTCCATCACGGCGCCGATCCTCCAGAGGCTCGTCGAGGCCCGTGCGTCGGTTCGCACCGCATACCTGATCACGCAACGCGAGGTGGCCGACAAGATCCTGGCGAGCCCGGGACCCGCGGGGACCGCCCTGGGGACGTTCGTGCGGGCCTACGCCGACGTTGAGATCCTTCGCCGCGTGCCCCGCGGGAGCTTCCACCCCGTCCCCGCCGTTGACTCGACGCTGTGGAAGCTTGCCATGCTCGACGGGCCGCGGTTCACGTCCCCTCCCGAGGCGTTCTTCGGCGTTGTCCGAGCCATCTACGGCGCGCGGCGGAAGACGCTGCGCAATGCGTTGCTGCGCTCGTTCGGCCGCGACGACGTGCCCGCGTGGCTCGCCCGAGCGGACCTGGAGGGAGGCGTGCGCGGAGAGACCCTGGGTTTCGACGCCCTCGACCGGCTGGCGGCGGCCGCGCCCGGGGCACCGCGGGAAGAGGGCGCGCTCTGAGCCTAGCGCGAGCGTTGGCTTGGGACGACGTGGCGAGCTGCTGGGCAGTGCGGTCCCTCGATGCGCGGGTGGTCGCCTTGACAGGCAGGCGGAGGTCGGGTATTGTTCCGCCCGTCATGGCCGGAACGGGCGCTTGACAGGCCCGGTCCGGTCATGTTACGATCACAAACCCCGCTGCGCGAGCAGCGATGCTCCTTGACAAGTGAATAGAGTGTGTGCCGCATAAGTGATGTAAGGGCAGACGGTGGACACCTTGGCAGTTGGAAGCGATGAAGGGCGTGGCTAGCTGCGATAAGCCCCGGGGAGCCGCTAAGCAGGCTTTGATCCGAGGATGCCCGAATGGGAGTGCCCACTATGGTGAA
>JBFYQX010000014.1:0-2743 GCA_041302525.1 Candidatus Bipolaricaulota bacterium
GCTCTCCCCGTGCCCGCGCAGATCGATGGCCAAGACGCCGTAGCCCGACGCCGCGAGGAACTCCGCGTGCTCGCGGGCGCTGGCCCTCGTGCCCCCGGCGCCGTGCAGGACGACGATCGCCACCCCGTTCTCGGCCGGCCGGTACCAGGCCGCAAGCGTTCGCCCTTCGCCCGTTTCGATTCGCGCCGCAGCGAACCCCTCAGGAAGCGGCTCGGCGGCTGCCCGTGCCGGCCACACGGCCACGACACCCAGACCGGCAGGCAGGAGAACGTAGAGTCCAATAGACGCGATCCCCAACGCAAGGAGAACCCACCTCACCATCTTTCTCGCCCCTCGGTGACCCACCATGGCCCGAGTCTGCCGAGCCGCGGCGAGCTCGGCAAGCCCTGCTCTCGGAGCGATGCGATGCGAGCCGTGCCGCCGGCGCAGCCTCCGGCACGGCGGCTGGCTCGGCGGCAGCGGAAGTCCAGATGGGCGCCTGGCGAGGAGCGCGGCGCAGCCCGCACGTCCCGGCTCGGGCCGAAGCTCGCTCGGCGAGAGCCAACCGCGCCGAGGCGAGCCGCGTTTGCGTGCGCCCCACTCCCGCCGCTAGAGTGTCGGGCGCAGAGGAGGCCGATGCGATGGCACGTGAGAGCAGGGTACTGAGGCTGGGCGACAACGCGCCCGAGTTCGCTCTGCCCGATCCGCTCACGGACGAGGTCGTCCGGCTCGCCGACCTCCGCGGGAAGCCGCTCCTCCTCTACTTCGGCCGTGGCACCTGGTGCCCGACCTGCCGGCAGTGGATGGACACGCTTCAGAGGAACACCGCGGAGTTTGCGTCGCGGCACGCGCGCGTGGTCTGCATCATGGCGCAGAACCCGGCAAGCATGAGGCCGTACCTCGAGGCGAAGCGCTACCCGTTCCCTGTCCTGGCCGACGCGGCGCGAGAGGTGGTGAAGGAGTACGGCGTGTACGTTCGCGCCAACTTCGAGTCGATCAACATCGCCCGTCCCGCGAACTTCGTGCTCGACGCCGCCGCAAGGATCCGCTTCATCCACATCTCGAGCATTCAGTTCGAGTACGCGTCGCTCCCCGAGATTCTGAAGGCCCTGGACGACCTGGCCTGACAACGGTCGGGGCAACACTCCGCAAGACCGCGCCGGCCTGACGCACGAGCGAAGCGCAGTCAGGCCCGAAGCCTCGAACCTAGGGGCTGTTCCTCCAGCGGTAGACGTGCACGGCCATCGGCTCGAACCGATCGGAGAAGCTCCCTCCGGACGTCAGGATCGAGCGCCCCTCGAACAAGACCTCGACCGCTCCGACCTGTGCCTCCCCAGAGAGCGTGAAGCTCACATCGTGCCCAGCGACCTCCGACCCGTTGGCCGCGAGGAGGTACGTCCACCCATCGTGGCTGCGAAGCGCTTGGTGGATGGGCGGGTAGCCGTAGCGGTCCGGAACCACGAGCGCGGCGGTGGAGACGGCGGCAGACGCAAGGAGCGGAGGGCTCAGGATCGGACCGCTCAGTTCGGCCAGCTCGCGGTTCAGTTCGCCCACGTAGGCCCACATCGCCGGGTCGTCGTGAAGGCCCGGACCCGGGCCGTAGGCCTGACCGCCTCGCTCCGATGTTCCATAGCAGAAGTACCACACCCCTTTGGCGCCGTGCAGGATCGCCAGATAGACCATCAGGCGGAGCTGGTCGCGCGTCGGCATCCTCCACCCGCCGAACTGGAAGGCTTCGATGACGATCTGGGGCGAGGCCTGTCGGCCCTCAAGGGTTAGCGCCAGACAGAGATCGTCCATCCACTTGGCGACGGCGGTGAGCGGCGCGTCGTACGGGTTCGGCGGCGGCGACGCGGTCAGAGCGTAGCAGTCCACGGCCACGACGTCGGGGAACGACCAGCGCCGGAACTGGGTGAGGCGCGCCGCGCTGTCCGCTACCTGGAAGTCCGCCGCGTAGAGGCACGTCATGTCGGGATGCCCCGGATCCGCCGCCTTGAGGTGCGCATGGGCCGCGCGCAAGTTGCTGTAGTAGGGCTCAATCGGCGGCTCGTTGCTGCGCGGCTCGTCTTCGAGGTACCACATCAGGGTCGCGGGATGGTGCTTGGGCGACATGTGGTCGCCGGGGTAGTCGCGGAAGAAGGCCCAATCGAGGGTCTCTCGCATGTTCGGCTCCCAGGGACCGTACGCGCCATTCCACCACGAGAACCCGGAGTACAGCGCGATGCGCACCCAGAGGCCAGCACGCGCCGCGGCGTCAAGAAAGGTTCGATCCAGGCAGTGCGCGACCGGCTGGATCTCGTCGACGATGTTGAATCCGTGGGCCTTGACGTCGCCCAGGTCCCAGTGTGGCACTTGGTAGAGGCCGATCGGAAAGAAGGGTTCTCCGTTCACCTGCAGGCATCCGTTCGCGTCGACCGAGGCGACAGCCGCCGCGCCCGCGAGGAACTGGCTGCTCACGGAGAGCGCCCACACCGTGCACGCGAAGAGGCACACAACAGAGGCAGTAACGCGTCGCTTGGCCATCTCGCCCTCCCGGCTACGCGAAGCGTGACGGGGTGCGCTCGCCATGAGCGACGTCCGTCGCGCGCGCCGCCTCACTCTAGCTCAGCTTGCCGCGATCACACAATGCCGACTGCGTGCAGGCAAAGCCCTGCGCCGTCTGCGGCATCGGAGCGCGTCGATAGGACGCTGGCTGGCGAGGTTCGGGTATCCTATCCGGCGCAGTTGGGCGAACGGACCCGTGAGAGGTGACCGCATGCGAACC
>JBFYQX010000022.1:0-5268 GCA_041302525.1 Candidatus Bipolaricaulota bacterium
GGCGAGGATCGACGAGCTCTTCGCGAACGGGCGCGCGAACGCCGACCTCGCAGTCCCGGCGACGAAGCGAACCCCGCGGGCGAGGCTCTTTCTCCTCGCCGATCGCGTCTGGCGCGCGTACGCCAAGCTCCCGTACAAGCCGCTGCGCGAGACGGCGATTCGCAAGGCAAAGCGCTGGATCCTCGAGCGGCAGGAGGCAGACGGCGCCTGGGGCGGCATCCAGCCGCCGTGGGTCTACTCGCTCATCGCGCTCCAGCTCCTCGGCCACCGGCTCGACGAGGACGGTCCGCTCGCCAAAGGCTTTGCCGGGTTCTACGGGCCGCGGGGGTTCTCGATCGACGACGGAGAGCGCTTCCATCTTCAGTCGTGCCTGTCGCCCGTGTGGGACACCGGTCTTGCCGCCATGGCCCTCGAAGACGCGGGCGTCTCGAGCGATCACCCGGCGCTCGTGCGGGCCGGGAACTGGCTCTTGGACGAGCAGATCGAGAGCGGCGGCGACTGGCTCGTTCGATGCAGCGCGGCGCCGGGCGGCTGGGCGTTCGAGTTCGCAAACGACGTCTACCCCGACACCGACGACAGCGCCGTCGTGCTCCTCGCGCTCTCGCCGCTCGACCTGGACCCGGAGCGAAAGGGCGAGGCCATCGGCCGCGGGACGCGATGGCTCGTCGGGATGCAGAGCCGAAACGGCGGCTGGGGCGCGTTCGACCGGAACAACACCCGAACGTGGACGCGCGACATCCCGTTCGCCGATTTCGGCGAGATGATCGACCCGCCGTCCGCCGACGTCACCGGCCACATCGTCGAGGTCCTCGGACGGGTCGGCCGGTCGACGGGCGATCCGGCCGTCCGAAAGGCGCTCAAGTACCTCCGCCGCGAACAGGAAGACGACGGGGCGTGGTACGGCCGGTGGGGCGTGAATCTGATCTACGGGACCGGCGCCGTGCTGCCGGGACTCGCCGCCGTCGGCGAGGACATGGAGGCGCCGTACGTGCGCCGGGCCGTCGAGTGGCTTCTCGCGCGCCAGAACCCCGACGGCGGCTGGGGAGAGAGAATCGAGGGGTACGACGACCCCGCGTGGAGAGGCCGCGGCCCTTCCACGGCGTCGCAGACAGGATGGGCGCTCCTGGGACTCCTCGCCGCGGGCGAGGTTGACAACCCCGCGACGAAGCGGGGCATCCGCTACCTCGTGGAGACGCAGAACGCGGCGGGCGGCTGGGACGAAGAGGCGTTCACGGGGACCGGGTTCCCCACGGACTTCATGATCCGCTACCACCTCTACCGCGACGTCTTCCCGCTCATGGCGCTTGGGCGCTGGCGCCGCCACGCGAGCGGCGCTCCGCCCGTCGCTGGAAGGCCCGGCAAGGGTGCGGAAGCACAGGCTGGCTGCGTCGCCAAGGACGGTGTGCGATGACGATCGCCAAAGCCAAGGTCCTCGGGTTCTGCGGCGGCGTGCGTCGAGCGGTGCAGCGGATCGAGACCGAGCTGGCGGAGCATGGCCCGCTCCATACCCTCGGGGCCATCGTGCACAACGCCCACGTTGTGGACGCGCTGGCCGCCAAGGGCGCGCGGATGGCGCGCAGCCTCGACGAGGTTCCGGAGGGCGGGACGGTGGCGATCACCGCCCACGGCGCCGGGGAAGAGGTGTACGCGGAGATCGAGCGCCGCGGCCTCCGCCTGGTCGACACGACCTGCCCGATCGTGCGCCGTGCTCAGCAGGCGGCGGCGAGCCTGGTCGAAGAGGGGTACAGCGTCGTCTTGTACGGCGAAGCGGAGCACCCCGAAGTTCGAGGAATCCTGTCGTGGACGCGCGGGCGCGGCATTGCCACCCAGTCGCCCGACGTGGAGATCCCGATCGGAGAGAAAGGAATCGCCGTCATCTCGCAGACGACGAAGAGCCCGGCGATGTTTGCAGAGTTCGTTCAGGAATTGGTGAGGCGCTACACCGGGCGCGTGCCCGAGATGCGCATTGTCGATACGACGTGCCCGGAGACCGGGCGGCGATACCAGGCGGCCGCGGAGCTGGCGGCGGGCGTGGACGCGCTCCTCGTCGTGGGAAGCCGCAGCTCGGCCAACACGAGGAAGCTCGCGGAGACGTGCCGAGCGACCGGCGTGCCAACCCACCACATCGAGTCCGCGAAGGAGATCGACGACGAGTGGCTGGCTGCCGGGAAGCGACTCGGCGTTACGGCGGGAGCGTCGACGCCGGACGACGTCATCGAAGACGTCGTTCGACGCCTGCGCGGTCGCGCCGAGGGGAGTTCGGAGAAAGCAACGTGAACAGGGGGGAAGGAATGCGCACGACGATCGACGACGGCGTGGCGATGAAGATGCACCGCGTCGCGATCCAGCGGGTCGCGCATACGGCGCCGGAGTTCATCGACATCACGGACGAGGTGGCCGCGGCCGTCGAGGCGTCCGGGATCCAGGATGGGACGGTGACTGTGTTCTCGCGCCACACGACGGCGGCGGTCAAGATCAACGAGAACGAGCCGCTCCTGCTTCGGGACATGGCGCGGTTCCTGGAGACGAGCGCTCCGCGCGAGGCGGAGTACCGCCACAACGACTTCGTCATCCGCACGGCGAACATGACCGACGACGAGTGCCCGAACGGACACTCGCACTGCCAGCACCTCCTGCTTGGCGCGAGCGAGACGATTCCGGTGATGGGAGGGCGGCTCGGCCTTGGGCGTTGGCAGAGCATCTTCCTCGTCGAGCTCGACCGGCCGCGCGAGCGCGAGGTCGTCATCCAGGTTCTGGGATGGTGAAGTCCCGCCTGGACACTCGTGCCCTGGCGGACCCGGCGGCGCGGGCACGGTCGTTCGACGAGGCGCGGGAGCTGTGCCTCGCGCTGACGCGCGCGGAGGGCGAGAACTTCACGGTGGTGTCGTGGCTTGCCCCGCGGGCGGTGCGCGAACACCTCGCGGTCGTCTACGCCTTCTGTCGCACCGTCGACAACCTCGGCGACGAGGATTGGATCCTGAGGAGCCCGACCGGACGCACGGGCGAGTGCGCCGCGGCCGAGCGAGTCGCCCTCCTGGATGCGTTCGAGGCCGAACTCGACCTCGTGTACGCGGGGTCCCCGCGGCACCCGATCTTCGTGGCGCTCCGACCGACGATCGAGCGGTTTGGCCTTCCGCGCGAGCCGTTCGCCCGTTTGATCGAGGCAAACCGCATGGACCAGCGGACGAAGCGGCAGGCGACGTTCGCCGACCTCCTCGGCTACTGCGAGCATTCGGCGACCCCCGTCGGGAGGCTCGTCCTCGGGCTCTACGAGCGCGGCGGCCCGGAGGAGTGCGCGCTCTCCGATGCGACGTGCATCGGCCTCCAGCTCGCCAACTTCTGGCAGGACGTGAAGCGCGACTGCGCGATGGGGCGCGTCTACCTGCCGCAGGACGACATGGCCGAGCACGGCGTCCGCGACGAGGACCTCGCCGCGTCGACGGCGTCGGAGGCCGTACGCCGACTGGTTCGCTTCCAGGTCGAACGGACGCGCGACTACTTCGCCCGCGGCCTCCCGCTCCTCGACCGCGTCTCGGGCCGCCTGCGCGTCGACCTTGCCCTCTTCTCGCGCGGGGGACTCGCGATCCTCGACAAGATCGAGCGTCAGGACTACGACACGCTCTCGCGGCGGCCGACGGTCGGCAAGTTCGAGAAGGTGGGACTCCTCCTCTCCACGCTCGTCTCGCGGCGGTGGGATCGATGGATCTGAACGCCTCGTACGCCGAGTGCGCGCGCATCACGCGGAACGAGGCGCGCAACTTCTACTTCGCCTTCCTGTCGCTTCCTCGGAGGCAGAGGCTTGCCGTCTACGCGCTCTACGCGTTCTGTAGAGAGCTGGATGATGTCGCGGATACCGCACCGTCGGCCGAGCGGAATCCGCTTAAGGAGAAGCGCGACGAAGGCGCGCTTCTCTCCGCCGAAGTGGCCCCCGCTGATCCAAGGCGGGCGGAGATCGCGGCGCTGCGGGAACGGCTTGCGGCGGCGGCCGACGGCCGGCCGGAGACGGACCGCGACCTCGCCCTCGCCGACGCCATCGCCCGCTACGGCGTCGATCGCGACGACGTCGTCCAGATCCTCGACGGCGTGGAGATGGACCTCGACCTCGAGTGGATGGAGACGGACTCCGAGCTTGAAGCCTACGCCTACCGCGTCGCCTCCGCCGTCGGCCTCGCGACGCTGCCGATCCTGACCGACGGCGTGCCGCCGACCGACGCGATGCGGGAGAAGGCGGTCTCCCTCGGCCTCGGGATGCAGTTCGTCAACGTGCTCCGCGACGTGGACGAGGACCTCGCCCGCGGCCGGATCTACCTTTCCCGCGAGGCGTTCGCGCGCCACGGGGTGGACGAGGCGGGCTTCCGGAGCCGGACGATGACGGGCGAGCTCTCCGCCCTTCTTCGCGCCCACGCCGAACGGTCTCGGGCTCTCCTCGACGACGGGCTCGATCTCGTGCCGCTCGTCCCCCGCGCGGGGAGACCGTGTCTGTGGCTCCTGGCTGAGATCTACGGCCGCATCCTGAAGCGGATCGAGGACTCCGACCTCGACGTCTTCGCCGGCCGCGTTTCCCTTCCGACGCGTGAGAAGCTTAGTCTGTTGGCCATGGCGCTCGTGAGGCGGTTCGGAAGGTGAGCCGGATTGTCGTGATCGGCGGCGGGTTCGCCGGCTTCGCGGCCGCGTGCCGGCTCGCCAACGACGGCGTTCCGGTCGCCGTGTACGAGCGCGCTCCGCGGCTCGGTGGACGAGCCGCGTCGTTCGAGCGAAGCGGCGAGGTTCTCGACTACGGCTACCACGTTCTCATGCGGTGCTGCACGGCGGCGACCGGCTTCCTCGAGCGGATCGGCGCGGAGTCCGCGGTCCGGTTTCAGGACTACCTGTCGATTCCGATCCTCTGCGACGGGGATCGCACGGTGCTCCGATCGGCGCCGCTTCCGGGGATTCTCCACCTCCTGCCGGGTCTCCTGCGCTACCGCCCGCTCACGTTCGGCGAGCGGCTCGGCGCGCTGCGCGCCGGTGCTGCGCTCACGGCCGGCCGGCGGGACGCCGAAACCTTCGGCGCATGGCTCGCCCGCCACGGCCAGAGCGACCGAGCCGTGCGGCGGCTGTGGGGTCCCGTCGTCGTGGCGACTCTGAACGCGCCTGCGGAAAGAGTGGGGATTGCCGCGGCGCGCAAGGTCTTCCGCGATGGGTTCTTCGTGCCGGACGGCGCCGGCATGGGCCTGTTCACCTCGCCGCTCGGCACGATCTTCGAGGCGGCGCGGAAGTACGTCGAAG
>JBFYQX010000023.1:0-5530 GCA_041302525.1 Candidatus Bipolaricaulota bacterium
CGCCTTGAGGCGCCTGAATTGGGAGGGGATGCGATGAAGAGTCTGGCTCTCGTCGCGCTCGTCGTCGGAGCGCTCTGCGTGGGAGTCTGGGCCGAGGTCCCGCCGGGCATCGGCAGTGTGGCCTTCGCTCGGCTGGGCGTCGATGCGCGGGCGCTCGGCATGGGCGGCGCGTTCGTGGGGGTGGCGGTGGGCGCGCCGGTGGCCGTCTACAACCCGGCAGCCCTGTCGCGGGCGGAGAGGGTGGACGTGAGCACGATGTACGCGACGCCGTACGGGTTCACGCTAGGCATCACCTACCAGCACGCGAGCGCCGTGCTGCCGATCGCGATCGAGTCGCTGCCGCAGATCGGGGCGGCGATCACGTGGATGTCGCTCCAGATCGACGACATCATGATCTGGGACGAGGAGAGCCCCAACCCCGAGTCGTTCACGGCGACGGACTCGATCTACATGGCGTCCGCCGGCGTCGAGGTGGCCGACGGGCTGCGCCTCGGTGCTACGGCCAAGCTCTACCGCGAGCGGATCCTCGACGGCCGCGGTCAGGGCGTGGGCTTCGACCTCGGAGGGCTCGCGACCTTCGACATCGAGGGCATCCCGGTGTCGCTCGGCGTCAACAGCCAGGACGTCGGCAGCACGCTGATCAAGTGGAGCGGCACGGCGGGCAACCCGGACAACTTCGTGACGTGGGTCAACAAGGTCGGCGCCTCGGTCTGGCTCGAGGACTTCGGCCTCTTGGTCGCGACCGACGTCGACTGGGCGATTGGGCGGCCGGCGAGCGAGCAGGTGTTTCGCGCCGGCGCGGAGTGGCTGCCCGTGGACCTGCTGGCCGTGCGCGCGGGGTGGAAGACGTTCTTCGACGGGCGCAGCTCGGTGTCGCTCGGGATCGGGATCCGGCTGTTCGACACGGTGTCGCTCGACTACGCGGCCGTCCTCGGCGGGAGCATCAGCGCCGCGCACTTCGCGTCCCTGCACGTCGAGTTCTAGCGCGCCTCGGCGCGCCAGCTTTTGGGGCTTGAGTCGCGCGGGGCTCAAGCCTCACTTCTTTGAGCAGCAAGCGTGAGACCCAAGCCAGGGTCGTCGCGCACCGCAGAGTGCGTGCGGGCACGCCGGCGCGTGGGCGCCTGCTTCACCTGCACGGCAGATGTGAGCTTCTTCTGCGAGTCTCTTGCCCGAGCTGGGTGCCCAGCCTCTGACAGAGGCGCGTTTGCCCTCGCTTCCCTGCGTGGTTCGGTCTTCATGCCTCTTTCGGTTTGCGGGATCTCGGAGCCTCGCCCCAAGGTCTCTTCGCGGGGGCAACTGGCGGGCGAGGCACGGAGGCGCGCTGGGTGGCTCTGCCAAGCGTTGATGGCCTGACTCTCGCGGGCAGCCGCTGTTCGGGACGGCGGAGGTGACCCTTCGCAGCGTCGGCAACGGGCACGTTCCCATCATGAGTCAGCGGGATCCCGAGGGATGGACCGAGCGCGTTCACGCCCGAGCCGTCGAACTGCGCTTGTCGTGACCGGACTGCGGAGTCAGTGGGCTGCTCTCTCTTAGCGGCAGAGCAGGGAGTCGAGGGGTATCCGAGGAGGAGGAAAAGGAGTGTATAATACTAGAACCAAGGCTCCGAACAGGGACGTAGTGGTGGCATGCCTAGCACAAAGCAAGCGGAGGGGTGGGCGAGTGGCCTATGCCACCGAGCTGAAACCTCGGCGATGTTAGCGCATCCGCGGGTCCGAATCCCGCCCCCTCCGCCCAACAGACTGACCACATGAAGGGTGGGCTTGACGGCATGTGTGCATCGAGTTACTCTTCACAGCGCGCTAACATCGCGTAACGAGGAGAAGCTCGGACCCGCGATGAGAAGAGCCATGAGAAGGTCAAGCCCCATCGATCTCCTCGGGCTCTTTCTCTTTTCTGCGCGCCGCACCCCACATGCTTGGCTCTCAGAACGGCGCGGCGGCAAGGAGCGCGCCCGGTGCCAACCACTTCGCGGCAAGCGTCCTTCTGGCGTTGGCGCAGGAACTCCTCGCCAACCGGCTGGCCGCACGACTTCCCTATCAACTTCCTGTGGAGTAGAGTTCTCTGCGTCTCTTTGCTCGAGAGGGCGCGCCGACGCGCGTGGATCGGCAGGCTCTCGGGGACTGGATCGCCGGGAGGGCAGGCTATGGCGTGGACGAGGCGGCGCGTGGGGATCGCTGGTGCGGCGGCGCTGTTCGTGGTGCTGGCCGGCGCGGGGTTGGGCTACTTCCTCTTCTCGCGCGCCGAGCCGCTCGAGCTGCGCATCGCGCGGCCGGCGGACCTGTACGCGACGGTCCCGGCTCTCTTTGACGCGTCGGGCTCGCTTGCGTCCCTCCCGCCGGATCGCGCGTCGTCGTCGCGGGTGACGTACCGCTGGCAGTTCGGCGATGGCACCTCGGCCGCGGGGGCTCGCGCCGAACACGCGTTCCCGCGGGCGGGAGACTACGCGGTGCGGCTCGTGGCCGAGATCGTCTCGGGTCACCGCTTCGATGCGGTCGCACTCGACGAGACGGTGACCGTACGGCCGCTGCCGGCGCCGCGGGTGGCGATCGCGGCGCCGTCGACGATGCAGGTGCGCGCCGGCGAGGCGGTCGAGTTTGTGGCGGCAGCCGCTCTGCCCGCGAACGTCGCCGCGGCGGGCACGCCAGAGTGGGAGTACGCCTGGTACTTCGAGGACGACCAGTCGGCGGCGACGGGCGCCACGGTGACGCACGAGTTCGCCAGCCCGGGCACCTACGGGATCCAGGTCCGCGCGGCGGCGCAGACAGAGGGCGACGCCGGGGAGTGGGGCGCGACGCAGCAGCGGGTCACCGTGGTCCCGGCGGCCCCCGTCGTCAGCCCGCGGGCGGAGCCGAACGCGCCGGGCGAACGGGTTGTGGCCGGCAAGCCGGTCGTGTTCGAGGTGTCGCCCGCGACGGCCGCGGACGGGAGCAAGCTGCGCTTCGAGTGGGACTTCGACGGCGACGGCTTCAAGGACCTCGGCCCGACGTACGAGACCCGCGTGCGCTGGGACGAGGGTTTTGCGGCCGGCGGCGAGCAGCACGTCACGGTCAAGGCGTTCGACGACTTCGCCATCGAGCACGGGCGGCCGGTGACGAGGGTGCTGACCGTGCACGTCGGCGGTAGCGCGATCGCCACCGGCGGCGGCCCGGGTCCGTTCGTCGTGTCGGGCGGCGGGTTCGCGGTCGGCGCGCTCGAGCTGGTCGGCGCGTCGGCGGGCTTCCGCTTCGAGGCCCTCGGCGTGTCGGCGCTGGCGGGGTTCGCCGCGAGTCGCGCCCCGGTCGACATCGACCGCACGCACGAGTTCCCGGCCGTCGCTGCGGCCGGGTACCGCGTCACGACGCACATCGCGTCGGCCACGGCGTACACGATGACGGGCACCTACGCGCTGGCCGACCCGTTCACGGTGGGCGCGACGATCGGCGTCTTGACGCTCGAGGGCGAGCACCGCACGAGTTGCCGGTGCCTGATAGGGGACCAGACGCCGCCGATCGCCTTCCGCGAGGATCGGCTGATGGTCGGCGTGGGATTCGGAGTGCGGGTGGGCTTCGCGGTGCTGATGCTCCAGCTCGTCGCGGCTCTCTAGGAGGTTTCGATGCGTCGAAGACATCTGGCGGGAGTCCTCGTGGTCGGCCTGGTCGGCGCGCTGGCGGCGGGATGCACGTACATGGTCGGCGACCTCGCCGACCTCGCGCCGTCGCCGGTCGGCGTGTCCGTCGAGCGCCTGCCGGAGATCCTGGCCGCGCGGGCCGACTTCGTCATGGCCGGGTTCCGCGACCTCTACGAGACGCGCTGCGGGCGCATCTGGGATCCCGACGAGGAGATCTGGCGCTGGCGCTGCTGGAGCGTGTGGGTCGGCCGCAACGTGTGGGGCGACGTGGTCATCACCCTCGACGTCGACGATCCGTCGGGCGACCTCGATCCCAGCAAGTCGCCCCAGGTTCACCTGGCGGGCGCCCTGCCGTCGGGCCAGGGCTGCGCGCTGTCGGTGCCGGCTTCGGCGCTGTCCATCGGCCCCGGCGACGTGATCGGGTCCGGGGCGGCCAAGACGGTCCGCGTTCGCGTGCCGAACCTGACCGTCCGCTTCACGCCCTCGTGTCGCGTGCTGTCCGGCGTCTTGCCGCTGGTCCTCGTGTTTCGCGACTGCGGCACGACGATGACGAGCGTGAACACGGTGCAGGCTGTGATCACGATCCCGCGCTAGTCGGCGCGGCCTCCCGCGGCGCTTCGGAGTGTGATGCAGCACACGTTGACGTGGCGGTTCTCCTGTTGGGGTAAGGGGAAGCGTGACACGGAGACGTTCTTGTGCTAGAATGGCTCGAAGGTTCCTCTCTGGTTGGTGGTGGGCGGGGGAGAGGAGGCTGCGGAGCATGGTGGGCGGCATCAGGCAGTGCCCCCGCGCCACACGGCGCCTGGGGGGTGAGCAGCGGTTGGGGGAGCAAGGGGCTCGCGGGCGCTGGGCGTCTCTGCTCGTCGGCGTTATCCTGATGGGGCTTTGCGCCAGCCTAGCGGCGAGCGCGGCGTGCGATCTGACGCCGCCGACGAACGTGCGGGCATCGACGGACCAGGCCGACCGGATCGTCGTGTCGTGGCAGGCGGTGGCGGGGGCGACCCACTACCGCATCGAGCGCCGCGCGCCGTCGTCATCCACGTATGTCGAGATCGCGCAGACGGCGAACCTCTCCTACGACGACCTGACGGCGGGTTGCGGAACGTACCGCTACCGCGTGTTCGCCTGCGGCCGCACGTGTTGCTCCGAGGCGAGCCGGATCGTGAGCGGACGCAAGGGCGCGCCGGCGGCTCCGGTCATCCAGGCCGCGGACGGCGGGTCCACGACGTGCGTCCTCGTGACGTGGAGCCCGGTGCCCGGCGCGGTGCGCTACGAGGTCTACCGGGCGAGGTCGGAACGCGGCAGCTACTCGCGGATCGGCACGACCGAGTCGACCGAGTTCTGTGATCTGACGGCGCAGGCGTGCCGCCCCTACTGGTACCGCGTGCGGGCCGTCTCGGCCTGCGGCAGCCGCAGCGGCTACTCAAACAGGGACTCCGGACAGCGGGCGAACCTGCCGGCTCCGGAGAACGTCGAGGTGACGCGGGATCTCGATGGGGTGATCCGCGTCTCGTGGTCGAGGGTCGCGGGCGCGACCTCTTACGAGGTCTGGCGTGCCGTGTGCGGCGGGCTGTTTGCCAGACTCGCCGAGACGACACAGACCTCGTACGACGACCGCGCGGTGCAGAGCTGCCAGTGTTACGCGTATTACGTTCGCGCCGTGCCGTGCGGCATGCGCAGCGTTCCCGTGGAAGGCATCGCGCTCACCATTCCAGCGACGGCCACTGGGCTCACGGCGTCGCAGGCTCGCTGCGACGGGATCTGCGTGTCGTGGACGCCCGTCTTCTGCGCTACGTACTACCAGGTGGAGTGGAGCAGCGCGTCGACGGGGCCTTGGACCCCTGTGGGCAGCGTGGTCGAACTGGGAGGCGCGGCGCGGGTGTCGGTGCCGCCGGCAGCGGCCTGCGACTTCGACGTGCCCTA
>JBFYQX010000024.1:0-2591 GCA_041302525.1 Candidatus Bipolaricaulota bacterium
CCCACGGGTCGAGCTCGCCGGCGTTGTAGAGGTAGTCGTAACGGTCGCCGCCTTTCTGTTGATTCCACCACGTCGCGGCGTTGCGGCCGTGCAGGCGCACGTAGCCGGTTCTTGTCGTCGCGAGGGCACTCGGACGCGGCAGGTGGGGCAGCTTGGGCAGGTCGACGTTGACATAGCTGAGATGGAGATCGCGCAGGAGCGCGAGCGTCTCGGCTCCCGCCCACGCGTCGTGGCGGAACTCGACAGCGAGGGGAACCTCTGTTCCGAACGTGTGCGCGAGGCGTTCGAGGTGGCGACGCGAGGCGTCGCTCGGCGTGAACGCGTACGGGAACTGCGCCAACAGGCCGCCGAGCCGGCCGGCTTCGGCGAGGGGACGGATCGCGTCCTCGAACGGCTCGCGCTCGCGGTCGAACGACGCAAGCTCGTGGGTCATCGCGCGCGGGAGCTTGACGACGAACGTGAATCCGTCCGGCGTCTTCTCGACCATCCGCGCGAAGGTCGCGGGCGACGGCGTGCGGTAGTACGTCGCGTTGATCTCGACCGTGTCGAACAGCCTGGCGTAGAGCGGCAGGAAGGCGCCGGGCCGCGTGCCGGGCGGGTACACGGTGCCGACCCAGTCTTGGAAGCTGTAGCCCGAGGTTCCGATCTTGAGCGTGGCAGTCATCGCGCTATCCTACCTCGCCGTGCTGGCGGAACTCCCACGTCTCTTGGATGAACCCGCCGACGTGCTGGGGCAGCGGCTTGAGCAACAGCGACGTGCCGAGACGGATCGAGCTCTCGCCGTAGCGGTTCCGGATCGTGTCCACGGCGCCGTTCAGCCGATCGCGGCGGCGATCTTCCTCGAACAAGAGATCGGGCAGTGCGTCGCGCTCGAGGAGTTGGGTCGCCGATACCGACACGAGCGCCATCTCGGCCGGGTGAACGGGGATGGCGTCGAGGATCGCGCGACAGGCGCGGTAGATCGTTTCGCCGTCGTCGGAGGGCAGAGCGAGCGTCGTCTGTTTCGCGTAGCCGGGTCCGAGAACGCCGGTGCGGAAGCCGCAGTGCACAGTGCGGCTGACGTAGCCGAGCCGGCGCAGGCGCGCGGCGACCTTGTCGGCGAGCTCGCGCAGGACGAGAAGGGCGAGCGAGAGGTCGCGCATCTCGGGCGGCAAGGTCTTCGAGTGTCCGACCGACTTCGGCGGCGGGATCTCGGTGTAGGGAGTCACGGGGGTCGGGTCGCGCCCGAGGCCGAGCTGGTGCAGAAAGAGGCCGTAGACGCCGAACTCTTTCCGCAACAGAGTCTCCGATGCCGCGCCGAGATCGGCGAGCGTGTACAGGCCGAGTTGATGTAGCCGCCGTTCGATGCGCGGCCCGATGCCGCACATCTCGCCAACCTGCGTCGTCGCGAGGAGGCGCGGGATCTCCTCGTCGCGGAGAAGACCGACGCCGTTCGGCTTGTTTCGCTTGCCGATGAGCTTGGCGAAGACCCTGCCGGCCGAAGCGATGCCGAGCGTGGCCGTGATGCAGGGGCCGAGCGCGTCGTGGAATCGGCGCTGGATGTCGCGCGCCATCGCAACGGGACCGCCGCGCCGCGCCGCCTCTTGCGAGACATCCATGAACACCTCGTCGATCGAGTAGACCTCGATCATCGCCGTGTACTCCTTGAGGATCTCGAGGAAACGCTTCGTCGTCTCGACGTAGCGCTCGGGGTGGCCCGAGACGAGGATGAGCTCGGGGCAGTGGCGCTTGGCTTCCCATACCGGCATGGCCGTGGTCACGGGATAGCGCTTCGCTTCGCGCGAGAACGCGGTGACGATCGACCGCTCGGTCGGCTTGCCGGTGACGCCGATCGGCTTGCCGCGCAGGGACGGCTGCGCCTGTTGCTCGACCGAGGCGAAGTAGGAGTCCATGTCCAGATGGATGATGCAGCGACTCATCTCGCCTCCTACGGATCCATCTCCATCTCCTCGAGCGTCCAACGCCCGGCGCGCGTGTTGAGGCGCAGGTGGAAGTGATCGCCGGCCGAGGTCACGGAATAGCAGAGATAGACAGTCTCTCCTACGCGTTCCGTGTGGACGAAATTCGTCCGGGCGACTTCGTAGCGTCGCCCGCCCCAACGGAAAGCGTGGAGTTCAGGATGCGATTGATCGCGCCGGTAGATGACCAACGCATCCACCGACTGGCCCACCTTGCGGATCATGTCCGTTCACCGCGTTCATTGTACGGAATGAACAACCGCTGTCAATGACCGCGCGGCGAGCCCGGGGCGTAGTTCCTCAGTCGAGAATGGCATGGAAACGGTATTGCGTCTGCGGCGCCGATGCGTCGATCTTTTCTTCGCGCACCAACTGCAGGCGGACGAGGCGTCGAACGCGGTTGTGGCAGACGTTGGCGGGAATGCCGAGTTGGTCTGCCAATTCTTTTGTTGTCGCGCTGCCGCGCTCGTTCAAGAGCTCGAGCGTCTCGACGAGCGGGCGGGCGAGGCGGCCGAGCACGCGCCACGCGCCGTTTCGCCCTCCGACGCGGCAGAGCATGGCGAGTTTGCGCTGCGCGAGTTTGTCGTCGAGGTCTTCGACGAGATCGGCGGACGGCGAGTGGACGACGACGGT
>JBFYQX010000062.1:0-3448 GCA_041302525.1 Candidatus Bipolaricaulota bacterium
AGCGAGATGACCTCCTGAATCGTCTTCAGTTGGGCGGCCGAGAACTGCCCGTGCCCGAAACGATTGGCAGGCACCTGGAAGCAGTACTCGACGAACGCGATGCCCCAGCTCACGAGGATCGCGATCCACAGGGGCGAGCTCTTGTACTTGAGGTGTCCGTACCAGGCGAAGGTCATGAACACGTTGGACACCAGGAGAAGGGCGACGGTGCGCATGGCGGACGAGGCGAGGGCGCGGGACGCAGGAAACAGCACGGAGGACGATGCCGTCCCCCGTGCGTCGAACGCTTCTACTTACTTCTTGTCCGACGGCTTGCTCGGCTTCTTCGCCGGCGCCGCAGGAGTCTTCTTGCCGCATCCACATCCGCAACCCATAGAAACGCTCCCTTCATCGGCAACGCATCGCCGACCGCATCGAGGATATCGGGATCGTCGGTCATGTCAAGTGAATGCGCCCACGACGCGGGAGCAAGGCATAGGCCTCACTCGGACGCCAGCGCCTCCACAGGGTTCAGCCGCGACGCGCGCCAAGCCGGCCATGCCCCGGACAGCGCGCCGACGACGAACGACGCGACGAGCGCGCCGACGATCAGTCCTGCGCCGAACGACGGGGCAAACGTCCCCACACCGAGGGTCGGGCCGAGGAGGCGTGTCCCCAGGACGCTCAGCACTCCGCCGAGCGCAAGGCCGAGGGTTCCGCCGATGAAGCCCATCAGGCCCGAGTCGATGAGGAAGAGGGCCATTACATGGCTGTCGCGCGCTCCGATCGCCTTCAGGATGCCGATCTCGCGCGTGCGCTCGAGCACGGCCGTATACATGGTGTTCATCAGCCCGACGCCGCCGACGATCAGGGCGACCGCGGCGATGCTTGCCAGCACGGTCTCGATCATGCCCAGCGTGCCCTGGATGCTGCCGGCGATCTGCTGCACTGAAACAGGAGTCCCTCGCACGTTCTGCGCGGTGAGCTCGGTCGAGATGTTCGCCATCACGGCGGCGACGTCGACGCCGGTCGCCATGCGGACGATCGTCGTTGCGTTCGTCGTCGCGCTGCTCCAGGCGGAGGTCGCGCGCTCGTCGAGAACGAACAGCGAGTCGTCGGTGTTCGTCATCCCGCGCGTCAGGAACGATGCGCCGCTTCCGCTGCCCGTCAGAGCGCGAGCCGTCCCGTTCTGCGTCGTCCTGGATCGCTCCGTTTCTCCCGAGGCAGCCGACTTGGACGGGGCGAGGATGCCGACGACCTCGAACGTTGCGCCGTCGATCGTCACAGAGTCCCCCACGGCGACGCCGAGGCTCTCAGCACTCCGCGCGCCGATGACGACCTCGTTCTCTGCCGTGGTCGTGAACGTTGTCCCCTCGCCGATCGCGAACCCGCCGAGAGTCGACGGGAAGGAGCGAAGAAACGCGAGCGACGGCGTCGTCAGTCGGAGGAAGCCGCTTGCGGCAGGGGTTTCTACGCTCACGATGCGCGTGCCGAGGTTGCCAGCCTCGAGCAGTCCGGGCACGTTCGCGAGGAGCGCCTCGGTGTCGACGGTTGTCGCGGCGCGCGTCGCCGGTGTCGAGGCCGTCGCGCCGATTTGGCCGGGCGAGAACGTTCTCTCGATCGTGTCGCCCGCGCCGGTCGCCGCGCCGATCTGGCCCGGCGTGAACGTGCGGGTTTGTGAGGACGTCGCGGATCCCGCAGGGGTGGCCAGGTCTGGCGGGCCGTCGCCCATCATCAACTGAGGGCCGGCTGCGCCTTGGACCGCCGCGCGCGCCGCGCCGCCCGGCGCGATGACGATGATGTCGTAGCCGATGTCTTTGAACTCCTGCAGGACGGCCTTCTCGACGCCCGTCCCGATCGAGAGCAAGGCGACGACGGCCGTCACGCCAATCAGGACGCCAAGGATGGTCAGCCACGAGCGCGTGCGCCGGCTGCGGATGTTATGCACGGCCAACTGAATCAGGTGGAGCGTCATCGGCGATCCCTCCCTCCGGTCGTCGCGAACGACTCAACCGCTCCGTCGCGCAACACAACGAGCGCGTCCGCGCTCTCGGCGATCTCCGGATTGTGCGTTACGACGACGACGGTCTTTCCCTGCTCCACGAGGCCGCGTAGCATGGCCAGGATGCGCAGTCCGGTCTTGGTGTCGAGGTTGCCTGTGGGCTCGTCGGCGAGGATCAGCTCGGGATCGTTGACCAGGGCGCGCGCGATCGCGACGCGCTGCTGCTCGCCACCCGACAGCTTGGCTGGCCGGTGATTCGCTCGGTCGGCGAGATCCACGGCCGCCAAGGCGTCCAGGGCGCGCTTCCTCGCTTCCGGCGTGGGCTGGTTGCGAAGGAGCATGGGCAACTCGACGTTTCGTGCTGCGGACAGATTCGGGATCAGGTTGAACTTCTGGAACACAAACCCCACGGCCCGGGCGCGGAACTCGGCCCGCTCACGCGACGTGAGTCGACCGAGATCGGTGCCGGTGCACACGACGCGGCCGCTCGTGGGCACGTCCAGACACCCGGCCAGATGAAGGAACGTCGACTTTCCCGAGCCGGACGGCCCCATGATCACGGCGAGCCGCTGTGCGGGCAGCTCGACCGTCACGCCGCGCAGCGCGTCGACGCGTGTTTCGCCCATCCAGTACGTCTTGTGAACATCTTGAAAGGTGATCATTGTTCTCCCTACGGCCTGTAGACGAACTCGACGAGCTTGACCAGGGAGAACATCTCCAGCGGCTGCCCCTCGGACGACGCGGCCGTGCTATACCGGAACTCCATCATCGCCGGGAACGGCATCAACGAGCGGGCGGTGAGGTCCGTCGCGAACGCGAGCTGAATCTGGACGTTCGTGTAGTCGGCGTGCGTGTACGTTCCGTAGACGACCTCGACCCCGGCGATCGTCCCGAGATCTCCCGCCTGGAAGCGCCCTCCATCGGGCAGGAGGTAGTTCTTGCCGGGCTCGATGGTGCTCGACGTGATGTTGGACAGGGGCGACAGGTCGATGGTGCCGCTCGTGTTCTCCGACACGCGGATTCCCAGCCGTGGGAGCGGAATCCCATAGAACCCAATGTGGACCATGGCCAGAGGAACGATCTCCGTGCTTGAAGACGCGATCGTGTACGTGCCGTCGCCCTTCGGCGCAATCTCGGTCGTGGTGGTCGAGACTTGGCTCGAGCCCTGGCGCGTGATCTCGTACGTGTACTTGAGGTACCCCCCAGGGAACGTTCCGCCGCCGAACAGCCCGGCCATCGCGTCCCGTGCCCGCGGTGTCTGCGACCCGTCCTGCGCTCCCGCTTGGGCGTCCGCCTGGGCGAGCCCCGGGAGCCCGCAGGCGACGAGCGTCGCAAGCGTCAGGGCGATCATGACTCCTCGTGCGTGCTTGTGCATGGTGTCCTCCGTCGTGACTCGATAGAGCGAGAGTGCCTGCGGGGCGTGGGACCGCGCCGGCACTCCTGTGGCAGGTTTGTGTGCCTCGGCGG
>JBFYQX010000068.1:0-50400 GCA_041302525.1 Candidatus Bipolaricaulota bacterium
TGCTGTCGAGCGAGGCCGCCACGTCGGCCGTCCGGCGGGCGTTCGCCATGGTGACCGGCGCGCTCCTCAACGCGCTCGGGAACCACACGGTCGTGCGCGGCGCCGACATCCTGTCGCCCGAGTTCGGCATCTCGGTCGTCACCGCCTGCACGGGGCTGTTCATCGCCGGGCTGTTCGTCGCGGCGGTTGTCGCGTTTCCCGCCTCGTGGCGCGCTCGGCTTGTCGGCGTCGGCCTCGGGCTCACGGCGCTGTTCGCCGTCAACGTGCTGCGACTCGTGTCGCTCTACTACATCGGCCGTTACTGGCCAAGCGTGTTCGACTCCGCCCACCAGCTCGTGTGGCAGTCTCTCCTCATCGCGATCGCCGTGCTCCTGTGGCTCGCGTGGGCCGGTCGCGCCGCGACGCCGCGAAGGAGGCCCGCATGACATCCATGACGCGCGTGGTCGGCCGTTTCGCGCTCGGGTTCGTGCTCGCCGTCGCCGTCCTCGTCGCCGCGTGGTCGGCGATCGTTCCACCGTACAACGCGCTGGTGTCGGCGTCGGCACGACCCGCGTTCCGCCTCGTGGAGGCCGAGGACGTGACCGTGCTCAGCGCGCAGGGCGACACGCTCTGGGCGTACCGGCGCGTGGCCGAGGATCGCGTGGCTCCGTTCATGGTGTTCGACCGCTACGCGTTCTTCGCCCTCGTGCCGCTGTTGGCGCTCCTCGCCGCAACGCCGGGGCTACGCCTCGGACCCCGCCTGGTTCGCGCGGCCGGCGCCCTGGCGATCCTGTATGCCGTTCACGTCGTCTACGTCGTGGCCTCGGTCGAGCTGTCGTACGCCGCCGCGGGCCTGGCGCCGGGCGGCCCGCACGCTGTCGCACAGTGGATCGTGCGCATCGTCTGGGAGGCCGCGCCGGTCGCGATCTGGCTCTTCTTGACGGCGGGCGCGTGGACGCGCACGTTCCGAGCGATCCGTCAGGCGGCCGTGGACTGGGTTGCGCCGGGAGAAGGCTCCGCGAGGGAGCGGAGGATCATCGCATGAACACCCAGGGAAGGAAGGATCGAATGAGACGGACGAGATGCGCCATCCCCGCGGTCGCGCTGCTCCTCGCGTTCCTCTGGACGCTCGCCGCGGCGGGCACGCAGGCGGAGCTGTACTTCTCCCCCGACAAGAACGGCGAGACGCGCGTGACGAAGATCCAGGAAGGAAGTCAGATCTGGATCGTCGTTTACGATCCCGACGAGGACATCGACTGCGACGTGCGCGACAAGGTCTGGACCGAGATCAAGGTCATCGACGCCAAGACCGGAGCGCACATCGTGTGGAAGAGCTACACCGATCGCGACGGCGCGGACGTTCCCGGGGTCGGCACCCGCGAGTTCGGCGAGGAGGGCTACCAGCCGCACAAGGGGCACTGGCCCGGGGAGTCAGCCGGCTGGCTCGGCGCTGACTACCTCGAGGAGACCGGCCGTTCGACGGGGGTCTTCGTCAGCTCGCGTCCGTTCCAGATCGGGACGCGCGTCGGGTACTCGGGTGACGGGCGCGATCAGGCCCACATCGTCGGCCCCTACGTCACGCAACCGGGTGGCTGGGTCCTGCCGACGGACTTCATCTGGGGCCACTACCTGTACGCCGACAGCGGTCTCGACACCAACGACACCGACGACGACGGCGACGACCGCGTCTGGGTCAGTGCCCAGACGCGACCGACACCGCCCGCGGCGGACAACGCGCGGGTGATGTTCCAGGACGCGACCGGCCCGGCCGGCCGGCCGATCCCTCTTCGGATCGACCCCGCCGACCCGGACGTCGGCGCCCACGCCTACCTGCCGAACGGGAGCCGCCTCGCGGACTTCGAGGATGACGACTACATGCTGGGACGATTCGAGAACATGGACACCCTGGTCGGCCTGTACGTCGACCCGAACGATCCCGGCGACGTCGCCCTGGCATTGGCCAAGATCATCGACACCGAAGCGACCATCAGCTGGAGCCGCGAGATCTACCCGGACGGCAACGAGGCCGCGTCGGTCACGATCGTCGATCCGGATGAGAACCTGAACTGCAACAAGGTCGAGCGGGTCCCGGTGTTTATCCTCATCAACCCCGGCTCGTGGAACTGGCCCGCCGAACCGACAAGCGCCACCGACTTCTGGGCGCTCAACCGCTGGGGCGGCGTCGTGGACCTCGACGGCACGCCGGCCGATCAGGCGCTCTTGTGGTGCAACATCTACGACAGCGGCCTGACCACGGCCGACGTCAACCTGCGCGCCGACGGCAGCCGCCAGCCCAACGCCGATGGGACCTACTACGTCCACTACCCGACGGCCGACGACGACCTGCCGGTCGCTTTCGACACGGCCAGCCGGCGGGGCGTCACGCGGGTCATGTTCTACGCCGTGGAGACGAGCGCTTCGAGCGGCGTGTTCGAGCTCCGACTCAACAGCATCCTGCACGACCTTGGGTTCGAATCCCTCAACGTGCGCGACGTGCTCGTCGCGTTCTACATTGACCCGAACGATCAGGATGACTTCAAGCTCGCCCAGGCGTACATCGGCGAGAAGAACCACAGCATACTGCGGTTCACCGACGCCTCTCGGCAAACCGAGACCGTCTTCTGGCTCGGCCGCGATCCGGTGTACGTCGAGCTGACCGACGCCAACGCCAACGTCGAGGCGTGCTGCCCGGAGAAGGTCGTCGTGCAGGTCTGCGATCCCCACGAGGTCGACGACACCGAGTGGCTCATCCTCGACGAGCTGTCAAGCAACTCGCCGGTCTTCTTCACGAACTTCGGCATGCGCCTCGTCTCCGTGTGGAACGCGCTCGGCGTCGGAGACCCCGGCATGGACGGCGGGTACTCGCTGCAGCTCGACAACTGGGAGCTTGAGGCCTTCAACGAGGACTCGATCTACGTGCGCTACAACGACCTCGTCTACGCAGAGGAGGCGCTAGATGGTCTGGGAGACCGAGACACCGAGACGGCGTTCCCGCCGGCCATTGTCGCCGCACGCGTTGCCAACGACGTGTCGTTCGCCGTGTTCGAAGTGGGGGACACGCAGATCTACGACGGAGAGACCGTGGGCATGCGGTTTCTCGACCGCCAGGGCAACCCGGTGAGCGGCTACGCCAACTCGGACTGCGTGTTTCTCCAGGTGATCGACCCGGATCAGGACGAGGATCGCCAGCGGCGCGAGCGGATCGCCGCGATCTGGGACGGAACGGGCGGCGCGGGGCAGCACATCCCGATGGGGCCGATGGACTTCGCCACGAACCACGGCGACTGCGGCTACCTCGACACGGATGTGCACATCGTGAACCCGCTGCTTGGCGACACGAACATCTTCGGAAACGGCACGTGGGCCAAGGTGTACGTCCTCAACCCGCGCAACGGGCGGTGGGCTCCCGTGGACCTGTTTGAGACCGGCACCGACACCGGCCAGTTCATCAGTGTCACCTGCATCGACCTGGTGAGCCCGTACGAGTGCGTGCCGACGCTCGGCGTCCTTCCGGGCGACACGCTGCTCGCCGCGTACCAGGATCCGTCCAACCACTCGG
This sequence comes from Candidatus Bipolaricaulota bacterium, assembly GCA_041302525.1. Classification (GTDB taxonomy): domain Bacteria; phylum Bipolaricaulota; class Bipolaricaulia; order UBA7950; family UBA9294; genus CAIOGO01. The sequence continues at coordinate 3,539 of JBFYQX010000068.1, forward strand.
ACATCGCGTGGATCTCGATCAAGGTGTCCGTGGGCGGCGCTGAGCCCGTCGGTCGCTCCACGACCACGTTCACCGACGCCGCCGGCACGCCGGTGGCCGCGTACGTCGAAGGGCAGTTGCTGTACGTCTGCGTGACCGACCCCACCCTCGCCGGCGCGGGGACGATCGACGACGCGGTGAAGATCGGCGCCACCGCCTACGACCTCGCACCCCTCGCCGGGGCTCCGGCCGGCACGTTCATCACCGCCGGCCTCGATCTCGGCGCCGCGGCCGGAGACACGCTCACGGCGACCTACACCGACCCGACCGACCCGACCGACGTCAGCTCGGATTCGGTCGAGATCGTCGCCGGCGAGCTGCGGGTGGACCGTTTCTACGCCGCCCCGACGCCGGCCGTCGGCAACGTCACGTTCTCGTTCGCCGGCAGCGGGATGGCCGACCTGTTGGCCGTCAGCGTCTACGATTTGCGCGGCCGCCTGGTATGGTCTGGCCAAGCGCTCGACGCGCTGTCCCTCGTCTGGGACGGCCGCTCGAACCACGGCGCACTCGTGGCCAACGGCGCGTACGTCTACGTCGTGGCCGCCTCGTCGGACACGGAGAGCTTCTCAGGGAAAGGCACCCTCTTCTTCAACCGGTAGTTGGACGCGGGGGCCGACCGCACGGCGGTTGGCCCTCGTCTTCTTTCCCGTCGCGGCGAGCCGCACCCGGCATCTCTGTTCTCATGGCCCGACGAGCCGGCTAGAATCTCTCAACGACAAGGAGGCGCTGTGGCGGACGAGCAACCCCTGGCGATTGGGTTCGGAGACCTGCGCGGCTTCACGACCTACACAGCCGAGCACGGAGACCGCATGGCCCTTCGGGTAGCCGAGCGCTTCGCGGCCATGGCGCGCGACGAACTCGCCGAACGCGGAGGCCGACTCGTCAAGACCTACGGCGACGGCGTGATGGTGTCATTCCCCGAGGCAAGCGCGGCCGTGGAGAGCGCGATCGGCGTGCAGAAGTCCTTGGCGGCCTACAACGAGACCCATCCGGAGGACGCCCTGTGCGCTGGATTCGGCCTGACGTGGGGACCCGCGATCCGTACCGGCGACGATCTCTTCGGCAACTCGGTCAATCTGGCCAAGCGGCTCGCCGACCTGGCCAAGGGCTGTCAGATCGTCGTCAGTCCCGAGGTGCGCGCCCGCGCGGCCGACGCAACGGCCTACAGCTATCGCGAGCTCGGCGAGAAGAAGATCAAGGGGATCGGCCCGACGCGCTTGTTCGAGGTCGTCTGGCGTGACGAGGCGGCGTTTCTCTCTCTGCCGGACGACAGCCTCGACGTCGTCCTCACGAACGACCAACGCCTGGTCCTCGAGTTCGCCAAGCCGGTCGAGGCGGCGCTCGAGGCAGTCCGCGCCAAGCTGGCGGACAGCGCCAGCCGCGGCGGACCGGCGGCGTTCCTTCAGCGCAAGATGGCCGAGCGACTCGTTCACGATCTGCCGAAGTGGGTACAGGCAACACGTCGTTACGGCGGGGCCGGCCTGAGCGTCGTGCATCGCCTGGACCAGATCGACGCCGAGGTTGTGGACGGCGAGCTGCGCATCCGGCTGCCGGACGGTCGCCAACTCGAGTTCGCACGGGGCCAGATCCGTGAAGAGGATGCAGCGCGCTTCCTCAGCAAGCTGTTGAGTCTGAAGCGGGCTGCCGCGCCGTCACGCCCCTCCCGCGCTGATCTGGGGCCGCGGGGCGAGCGACCGCTCCCGCCCCCGCCGGATCCCGACGAGCGAACGGGCTGCGAGGATCCCAACTAACGCGCTGCCCGCGTCCACTTCCAGAGTTCGCGCACCGATGGGGCTTTGCCGTACATCAACAGGCCGACCTCGAAGATCTTGGCGGCAACGCGCATCGTGAGGAAGACGCCCAGCGCCAACGAGACGAGGCTGAGAGCAATCTCCCACGCCGGGACCGCCGTCGCGCCGACGCGCAGCATCATCACCGAGGGCGTGAACGGGGGCACGAACCCGGCGATGCGCACGAGGAGATGGTCTGGGTTCTCGACGATGAACGCCGTGAACATGATCGGCAGGTACGGGATGATGCCCACCAGGCCGCCCACGCCGCCCGACTGCACGTCCTTCATCACCGCGCCGGCCGCCGCGTAGATCGACGCGATGAGCAGGTACCCGAGGGCGAAGTACAAGGGATACGTCAGCCAGTGCACGGCGCCGAGCGCGCTGAGCGATATGGGCGCGAACTGCGCGGCAACGAAGTAGGCAACCACAATCCAGACGGTCACCTGGATCAGGCCGGCGATGCCGAGCCCGATGATCTTCCCCGCCATCATCTCCCGCGCCGAGACGCTCGACAGAATCAGCTCAACGACCCGGCTCTGCTTCTCCTTGACCACGCCGTAGAGGGCCATCACCCCATTGATGAACGCGCCCATGAACAAGATGACCGCGAGGATCAGCGCCACGACGTAGGCCGGCGGCGGCCCGCTGGGTCCCTGCGCGACGGCACTCTGCTGCGAGTTCGCCACGACGATGCCGATCGTCGCCAAGGCGGGAATGAGCACGGACATGATCAGGAACTGCTTGCTCTGCACGGCGTGCAGGAACTCCCAGCGGATGATGCTACGCAGCTTCATCGCTCTTCTCTCCAATCGTCCGAACGAAGATGTCGTGCAGCGGCGGCCGCGTGACCGACAGCTCACGGATCGTTAGTTCCGCCGGCAGGGCGCGGACAAACGCGTCGGGAAGCGCATCGCGTTCAAGTCGCAGCGTCGCACGATCTCCGCGAATCGAGAGCTCAGCCACGCCAGGTACGCTCGCCAGACCCTCTGCGGAGCCGTCGAATCGCAGGCGCACGACGTGCTCACCGTGCGCTGCCTTGATGTCATCGAGCCTCCCGTAGAGCAGCCGCCGCCCGCGGTGGATCACGCAGAGGCGATCGCACAGCTCCTCCACCTGGTTCATCTGGTGTGCCGAGAGCATGATCGCCGCCCCCGCGTCACGCAGCTCGCGGATCACGTCCTTGAACAGGTCCTGGTGAACCGGGTCGAGGCCGCTGAACGGCTCGTCGAGCACCACCAGATCCGGCTTGTGCGCCACCGCGGCGATGAACTGCACCTTCTGCTGCATGCCCTTAGACAGCTTCTCGATCTTGCGGCTGCGCCACGCGAGCAGATCGAAACGCGCGAGCCACTCGAGGATCGCCGGCCGTGACGCGGCCCGCGGAACGCCTTTCAGCTCTGCGAAGTACAGGAGCGCGTCGAGGACCGTGACATCGGCGTAGAGCCCTCGCTCCTCGGGCAAGTAGCCCGTTCGCTCCTTGGGCAGTCGGCCCGAATGCCCGTCGAGGTGGACGACGATCTCGCCGTGATCCGGCCGGAAGATCCCGAGGATCATGCGGATCGACGTCGTCTTGCCGGCCCCGTTCGGCCCGAGGTAGCCCAAGATCTCGCCGCGCGAGACCTCGAAGCTGACGTCGTCGACCGCGCGGACCGCCTCGAACTGCTTGGAGATCGACTCGACGCTAAGCACTGGCTGTGTCATGGGCACGCTCCCGCCGCCCAGTGTAGCCTGCTGGCTGCGTCCCCACACGCGGAACGCGCCCGCAACTAGCGCCGGCGCAACGCGTCGCGCATGCGGGCCAGCCCCTCCACCAACGTCGAGCGGGGGCAGGCGAAATTGAGTCGCACGAAGCCTTCTCCTTGCACCCCGAAGATCGGGCCGGGATTCACGGCGACGCGCGCTTCCTGGAGGAAGAAGTCGTAGGGATCGCCGGGCAGCCCGGCCTGGCGGCAATCGAGCCACGCCAAGTACGTCGCCTCGATCGGCCCACACGTCACGCCCGGCATCTCGCGCGAGACAGCGTCGCGAACCACGTCGCGGTTCTTCTCGACGTACGCGAAGAGGTCGCTGAACCACTGCTCGCCATCGCGGTACGCAGCGAGCATGCCGACGTAGCCGAAGATGCTCACACTCGGGACCAACCCGCGCTTCGCCAGGATGACCTTCTCCCGCAGCTGTTTGTTCGGGATGATGGCCACGGCGGAGTGCAGCCCGGCGATGTTGAACGACTTCGACGGGGCAATCAGCGTCACCGTCTGCGCCTCGATCTCGGGAGAGAGAGACGCGATCGGCACGTGCCGCGCTCCGTCGTAGACGAAGTCGCCGTGGATCTCGTCGGAGCAGATCGTCAGTCTGTGTCGGACGCACAGGTCGCCGATCGCGAGCAGCTCCTGCTCCGAGAAGTTGCGCCCCACCGGGTTGTGGGGGTTGCACAGCATGAACATCTTTGTCTTCTTGGTGACCGCCGCCTCGACGGCGTCGAGGTCGACCTCGTATCGACCATCAGACGTCCGCGCCAGCGGCACAGGCTGCGCCGTCGCCCGCGAGTTTCTCGGCGCGATGCGGATCGGGAAGTAGACGGGCGGCTGGAGCAACACGCCGTCGCCGCGCTTCGTCACCGCCTGGTGGACCAGGTTGAACCCGCAGACCACGCTGGGCAGGAAGACAAACGACTCCAGGGGGACCGTCCACGCATACAGCCGCTGCAACCGTTCAGCAAGGATCTCACGCAGCTCTGCAGGCTCCGTGACGTAGCCGTAGACCCCGTGCTCGACCCGCTCGCGCAGCGCCTCGCGAACGGCGGGGGCCGTGAGAAAGTCCATGTCCGCGATCCACAGCGGGAGGACGTCCTTGTCGTAGAGGCTCCACTTGATGCTGTCCGTCCCGCGCCGGTTGACGATCTGATCGAAATCCTGTTCCCGCGGCAAGCTCTCACCCCCGGTCGATGACGGCATTGTGGGCGCGTTCGGGAGGTGCGAAAAGGACAAACGGCCCGGGCGCATGGCCCAGGGCCGCCGTCTTCCGCAGGGACGTCTGGTGGAGGTGGCGGGAGTCGAACCCGCGTCCGAAGCAATCGCCGGTCGGCGTCTACAGGCTTATCCTCGCGTTGGGGTCTCGAGCCTCAGCCTCCCACGAGGAGGGATGAAGAGGCTCCAGCTCTCAGGAGTTCACCGCGCCTGGGAGAGCGCCAGAGCGCGATAGACCCGCTAAGTGACGTCTAGAAGGGATTCGCGGGAGATCCCAACAGACGGCCCGCCCTAGTTAAGGGAGGGAGCAGCGAATGCGAGTGTCGCAGTCGTTGTGTTCGCAGTTATTGTTTGGTTCGTCGGTTTAAGGAGAAGACGACGCTCCGCCTGCAACCTTCGTTTGACGGCTCCGTCGAAGCCAGTCACCCCCATGTCAAAGAGCACGCAACATTATAGGGGCGTCCGGCCGGCACGGCAAGCACCGATCCTGTATGCTATGCTAAGATATGACGCGCTCTCCGTTGTGGCCCCTCGCCGGCGGGTTCGCCCTCGGGATCGCCCTCGCGCCCGTCTCCGGCGCGACGCCCGCCTGGGCGATCGCGACGGGGGCCGCCTGCCTGCTCGCCGCGGGCGCCCTGCGGAAAGTCCCAGCGGCACGGCGCGGACTCCTGTTCGTCGCCTTGGTAGGTCTCGGCGCAGCCCGGCAGACGGCCATACCGGCGATCCCCGACTGGTTGGTGCTGCGCGCGCCGCGGATCACGGAGATCACGGGCACCCTCGTCTCGTACCCCAGCCTCGGCCAAGAGCGGATCCGCTTCGTGGTCCGGCCGGACCACCTGCCGTCCTGTCTCCTCGTCACGTGGGAGTGCCCGGGGCGCGGAGCGGAGACGGTCTTCTGCGGTGACCGCGTCGTCTTGGTGGGCCGGGTCGAACGCGAAGGCGCCTTCGGCGGGTTCGACTACGGCCGATACCTGGAACGGCAGGGCATCTTCGCCACGATGCGCGTCGCCGCGGCAGACCTCGCGGTCGTCGGAGCCCGCCCGAGCGTCTTCCGTGTCGGCGACCGCGTGCGGCAGTCGCTCCTCGCCTCGCTCGAGCGGCACCTCGATCAGGGCCGGTTCGCCTTGGCCCAGAGCTACGTGTTTGGCGACCGCTACGCGCTCTCTGACGAGACGGAAGAAGCGTTTGTCGAGACGGGCCTGATGCATATTCTCGCCGTGTCGGGCATGCACCTCACGGTGCTCTTGGCCGGCGTGTGGTGGTGTCTGCGGGCGCTCGGCGTCCGCCCTGCCCTGGCGTACCCGATCCTCGCAGTCCTCGTCCTGGCCGCCGTCTGGATCATCGGCCCGTGGATCAGTTTCGCCCGCTCGGCGCTCCTCTTCTTCTTCATCGCCGCCGGCAGCGTGCTCGCCGACTTGGGGTTCGTCCTGCGCGGCGCCGTGCGCCCGATGAACGCCCTGGCCGGGGCCGCGTTCGCCCTGCTGGCTGTGGACCCGCAGGCGCTGCATGACATCGGCTTCCAACTCAGCGTCAGCGCCACGGCCGGCCTGCTCGTGTTCTCGCCCCCGCGGGGTTGGCCGACGCTCGATCGCTGGCCGCGTGGGGTGGCCCGAGCGGCGCGCGCGGCGATCTCGATCTTCGCCATCTCGCTGGCCGCGCAAGCTGGTGCGGCGCCGGTGATTGCCCTGCACTTCGAGAAGGTGCAGGTGTGGACGGCAGCGACCGGCATTGTCGTTCTGCCGCTCGCCAGCCTTGCCCTGTGGCTTGGCGTGGCGGCCCTTACGGCCGGTTCGCTTGGCCCACTCGCCTCACTCTCGGCCGCCATGTTCGGCATGTCGCTCGACGCCTTCGAGGGATCGGTCCGCCTCGCAGCTCGACTCCCGTGGAGCCGGCTGCCGGCGGACGGCCGCGTGGCTCTGTGGCTCGCGGCCCTCGTCCTCTTCCTCCACGCGGCCCGCGGCGCGCTCGCGGCCGCTCCGAGGCTGCCCGGCGAGGACGCGCTCCGACAGCCAGACGCCGCGCAGCGCCGCCGCCCGCGCGCCGTGGCAGCGGACCCGGCGATGCCGGAGAATGGACGACAGCGGTTGACCGGAGGAAGGCGAGATTCTAGTCTCGTACACCATGATGCGGACGGAGAGAGAGTGCCTGATTGGTCTCAACCGGATCCCGCAGCTTACGCCGAGGCGGGGGAAGCGCTTGCTCGGGCGCTTCGCGTCGTTCTACGACGTCTGGACGGCGCCGGCGGGCCAGCTCGCGGCGGCGCTGGGCTCGTCGATGCTGGGCGAAGCCGTTGCCTCGGCGCGCAGCGACACGGCGATCGATGAGGAGCTCGAGAACTCCGAGCGGCTCGGCGTGCGCATTGTCACGCTCGTCGATCCGGACTACCCCAGCCTGCTGCGGGAGATCGACGACCCGCCGTTCGCCCTCTACGTTCGCGGCAGGTTCCCGCTCGACACCGGACGGGCGATCGGCATCGTCGGCACGCGGCGCGGAACGCAGTACGGCAAGCTCGTCGCGGCACGCCTGGCGAGCCAACTGGCGCTGAAAGGGCTGATCATCGTCAGCGGTCTGGCAGCTGGCATCGACGCGGCGGCCCACCAGGGCTCGCTCGATGTCGGCGGACACACAGTCGCCGTGCTCGGCTGCGGCGTCGACGTCTGCTACCCGAAGTCGAACGAGCGGTTGTTCGAGCGCATCGCCGTCGAAGGGACGGCGTTGAGCGAGTACCCGTTGGGTACCCGCCCAGCCAAGTGGACGTTTCCGCAGCGCAATCGCATCCTGTCAGGCCTGTGCCGCGGCGTGGTCGTGGTGCAGGCGCCGGCGCGCAGCGGCTCGCTCATCACGGCGCGGCTTGCCCTCGAACAGGGCCGGGAGGTGTTCTCGGTGCCCGGAAACATCACGACCGCGACGTCGGCAGGGACAAACGGCCTGCTTCGCCAGGGAGCGAAGCTCGTCGAGTCGATCGACGACATCCTCGAGGAGTTCCCCGACCTGCGGGCCATCGCCGGTCGCACCCCGATGATCGAGGAGGCGGAGGAGCTGTCGCTCGGGGAGCACGAGCGCCGCGTCTACGAGCTGATCAGTCTTGAACCCGTTCACGTGGACGATATCATTGCCCGCGCGGACCTCTCCCCCACTGAAGCTTCGCACGCTCTGCTCATCCTGCAGCTTGAGGATCTCATCGCGGAGGCGGACGGTGGGTGCTACGTCCGCCGGGGCTAGGAGGCCGTGGGATGTCCATCCAGCGAACGCTCGTCTTGTGCAAGCCCGACGCTGTCCAGCGCGGGTTGGTTGGCCGTATCGTGTCGCGCTTTGAGGAGAAGGGACTCAGGCTCGTCGGGATGAAGATGCTGCAGGTGACGCCGGAGCTGGCGGGCAAGCACTACGCCGAGCACGTCGAGAAGCCGTTCTACGGCGACCTGCTGCAGTTCATCACGGCGTCACCGATCGTCGCCCTCGCCGTCGAAGGCGACAACGCGGTCGAGGTCGTGCGCAACCTGATGGGGGTCACGAACCCGCAGAAGGCCGGGTCGGGGACGATCCGCGGCGACTTCGGACTCAGCCTGACGATGAACCTCGTCCACGGCTCGGACTCCCTCGCGTCCGCTCAGCGTGAGCTGGCGCTGTTCTTTGGGCCCAACGAGCTCCACGAGTACGCGTCCGCGCTGCGTGACTGGACCTAGCACGCACGAGACAGGGAGGCACGAGATGGAGCTGTCGAAGCGATACCAGCCGGCCGATGTGGAGGCGAAGAACACCCGCCGGTGGGAAGACGGCGACTACTTCCGCACCTCGACCGGCGTCGTCGGCAAGACTCCCTTCTCCATCGTCATCCCGCCGCCCAACGTCACCGGACGCCTGCACATGGGCCACGCGCTCAACAACACGCTGCAGGACATCGTGATCCGCTACCGCCGCATGCGCGGCGACCCGGCATGCTGGTTCCCGGGAACCGATCACGCCGGCATCGCCACCCAGAACGTTGTGGAGAAGATGCTGGCGCGCGAAGGCACGGACCGCCACGCCCTCGGCCGCGACGCCTTCGTGGCCCGCGTATGGGACTGGAAGGCCAAGTACGGCTCCGAGATCATCGAGCAGCTCAAAGCCCTCGGCTGCTCGTGCGACTGGTCGCGTCTCCGCTTCACGCTCGACGACGGGCTCTCGGCGGCCGTGCGCGAGGTGTTCATCCGCCTCTACGACGAGGGCCTCATCTACCGCGGCGAGTACCTGACCAACTGGTGCCCGCGCTGCGGCACGGCCCTCTCCGACCTCGAGGTCGACCACCGCGACGTGCAGGGCGCGCTCTACTACATCCGCTACCCGCTCGCGGCAGGCGGCTCCTTGACGATCGCCACGACACGTCCCGAGACGATGCTCGGCGACACCGCCGTGGCCGTGCACCCGGGCGACGAGCGGTTCGCGCAGCTCGTGGGAAGCCACGCGGTGCTGCCGCTGCTCGGACGCAAGCTGCCCATCGTCGCCACCGAGGCCGTGGATCCGGCGTTCGGCACCGGAGCGCTCAAGGTGACGCCGGCCCACGACCCGATCGACTTTGAGATCGGCAAGACGCACGGCCTCGAGACGATCAACATTCTGAACGCGGACGGGACGCTGAATGGCAACGCCGGCCCGTTTGCGGGCCTCGCCCGCGATGCGGCGCGCAAGGCGGTGGTCGCGCAGCTCGAGGCGGAGGGCCTGCTGGAGAAGGTCGTCCCGTACGGCCACGCTGTCGGCCACTGCGACCGTTGCGACACACCCGTGGAGCCGCTGCTCTCCACGCAGTGGTTCGTGCGCATGAAGCCGCTGGCGCAAGAGGCGCTCCAGGCCGTGAAGGACGGGCGCATCGAGTTCATCCCCGACCGCTGGACCAAGCTGTACAACGACTGGCTGGAGAACATCCGCGACTGGTGCATCTCGCGCCAGCTGTGGTGGGGGCACCGGATCCCGGTGTGGTACGGACCCGACGGGCGCGAGTTCGTCGCCCGCTCGGCGGGCGAGGCGCTGGCGGCGGCGCGCGCGCACTACGGGCGAGCCGTCGAACTGCGCCAGGACGAGGATGTGCTCGACACGTGGTTCTCCTCGTGGCTGTGGCCGTTCTCGGTGATGGGCTGGCCGGAAGAGACCGAGGACCTTCGGGTGTTCTTTCCGACGTCGTTCCTGCTCACCGCGTTCGACATCCTGTTCTTCTGGGTGTCGCGCATGGTCATGGCCTCGCTCCACTTCATGGGCGACGTGCCGTTCCGCACCGTGTACATCACGCCGCTCGTCGTCGACGACAAGGGTCAGAAGATGTCGAAGTCGAAGGGCAACAGCGTCGATCCGATCGACCTGATCGCCGAGTACGGCGCCGACGCCCTTCGACTCGCGATGGCCCACACGACAGGCAAGGGGCGCACGGTCCGCATGCCGTGGTCCGACCTCGCCGAGGGACGGAACTTCCTGAACAAGCTCTGGAACATGGCGCGCTTCACGCTCCTCAACCTCGGGGACGAGCGGCCCGCTGCACCGACGCACGTCCGGGAGCTGGAGGACCGCTTCATCCTGTCGCGTCTGTCCGAGACGATCGACACGGTGACGCGACACCTCGACGAGTACAGCTTCCACCTCGCAGCCGAGGCGCTCTACGACTTCACCTGGCACGACGTCTGCGACTGGTACGTCGAGATGGTGAAGCCGCGCCTCGCGGCCGGGGATGCAGCGGCGCGCGGCGTGCTGTACCACGTCCTTCGCGAGACAACCAAGCTGCTCCACCCGTTCGTCCCGTTCATCACCGAGGAGATCTGGCAGGTGCTCGGCGAGGCGCCGGCGTCCGTCTGCGTGGCGTCGTTTCCCCAGCCGACGCCCGCCTGGCACGACGCGGGCGCAGAGACGGAGATGGCCGTCCTGCGGAACGTGGCGCTCGGAGTCCGCTCGCTGCGCGCCGAGCACAACGTGCCCGCCGGCGCGAAGACCCACCCGATCACGCGCGTCGACGACCCAGCGCACCTCGCCCTGCTCGAAGGGAAGCGCGCCTTCCTCTGCGCGTCGACCGGCTCCGCGACGTGGCAGTTCGTGCACGGCCCGCTCGATCGCGTGCCGGAGGGCGCGGCACGCTTCGTGTTTGCCGGGGGCGAGGACATCGTGCCGCTGGCCGAACACATCGATGTGGACGCCGAGGCAACGCGATTGCGCCGCGAACTCGCCGAGGCCGAGCAGGAACTCGCCCGCGTCGAGGCGAAGCTCGCCAACGACCAGTTCGTGGCCCGCGCGCCCGAGGCCGTCGTCACCAAGGAGCGCGCCAAACGCGACGAGTTCCGTCAGAAGAGCGATCGACTGCGCGCAAGCCTCCGGTCCCTGGGGACGTAGATGGAGTACGCGGCCGCGCGCCAGCTGCTCGATCGGCTGCCGAGGTTCGAGGTCAAACCCGGCCTGACGCGCATCGGACGCCTGCTCGATCTCCTCGGTCATCCGGAGCAGGCGTTCCCGGCCGTCCACGTCACGGGCACAAACGGCAAGGGCTCCGTCGTCGCCATGCTGGCCAGCGTGCTCCGGGCCGCCGGGTTCCGGGTCGGGCGGTACACGTCGCCCGACCTCGTCGACTTTCGCGACCGCATCTGCGTCGACGAGGAGTGGATCCCCGCGCCGGCGCTCGCCGACCTCGTCCTGCGCATCGCGCCCGCATTCGATGACGCCGATCCGCCGACCCAGTTCGAGGCGCTGACGGCCATGGCCTTCGCCTGGTTTCGCGCCGCAGGCGTGGATGTGGCCGTGGTCGAGGTCGGACTGGGCGGGCGCTACGACGCCACGAACGTCGTGCGGCCGGCGCTGTGCATTCTGACGAACGTCGCACTCGATCACACGGCGCTCCTCGGCCCCACCGAGGAGGCCATCGCCTGGGAGAAGGCCGGGATCGCGAAGGCGGGCGTCCCGATGCTCGTCGGGCCGCTCTCCCCCAGCGTCGCGGCCGTCGTGCGCCGTACGTGTGACGCCGTCGGCGCGCCGCTGCGAGAGCCGATGGCCACCGTCCGCGCCATCGGCCGCGCCGGCGGGTTCGCCACCTACACCGTCGAGGGCGACGACCTGCCGCGCGAGGTGCAGATCCCCCTTCTCGCGCCGTACCAGCTCGGGAACCTCCGCCTTGTTCTCGACGCAACCTTGCGGCTCCGCGCCGCCGGCTACTCCATCCCCCAGAACGCCGTCCGCGACGGTCTCTCCCGCACCTCGTGGCCGGGACGGTGGGAGGTCGTTCGAGCGGCTCCCACAGTCATCCTTGACGGCGCCCACAACCCGGCCGCCGCCGCCGTTGCCGCCGATGCGTTCCGCGCCTGGGAGCCCTGCCGCGCGCGCCGCCTTCTCCTGATCGGGATCCTGGCGGGCAAGGACGCCACGGGCATCGTTCGTTGTCTGGCGCCCCTGGCCGCGGCTGTGGGCGTGACGCGATCCGACAGCCCTCGTGCCCTCGCCGTCGAGGAACTCGCGCAGCTCGCGCGCGAGCACGCCGAGCACCTGATCCGCTATGATTCGGTGGAGGAGGGGCTGCGCGATCTGGTGCGCCGCGCGGATCCGAAGGACACCCTGCTGGTGACGGGATCCTTGACTGTGGTCGCGGAAGCGCGCCGCTCGCTGGCGAGCGAATGACGACGCTGCTTGAGCAGGTCAGGGCGGGTGACCTTCCGCGCCACGTTGCTCTCATCATGGACGGCAACGGCCGATGGGCCGAGGCGCGGCGCCTGCCGCGCGCTGCCGGCCACCCGGCCGGTGCACGGGCGGCCGAGCGCCTCATCCGCTTCGCCGGGTCGAAGCTCGCCATCCCGTACATCACGCTGTTCGCCTTCTCCTCGGAGAACTGGGCGCGGCCACGGGCCGAGGTCGCGTGCCTCATGGACCTGTTGCACGGCGTCCTGTCTGCCCGCGTCGCCGAGCTGGCAGGGGCGGGGATTCGGCTGCGCGTCATCGGCGACCTCGATCGCGTGCCGGCGGCTCTTCGCGACGGCGTGCGCAGCGCGGTGGCGCGAACCGCGGACAACACGCGCATGCACCTGACGGTGGCGTTGAGCTACGGCGCACGGGACGAGATCGCGCGAGCCGCGCGCGCCGCCGCCCGCGACGCGACGGCGGGGCGCCTAGATCCAGAGCGCCTCGACGAGGCGACCTTTGCCCAGTACCTCGAGACCGCCGACCTGCCGGATCCCGACCTCGTGATCCGCACCGGCGGAGAGGCGAGGCTGTCGAACTTCCTCCTGTGGCAATCGGCCTACGCCGAGCTCTACTTCGCTCGCGTGATGTGGCCGGACTTCTCTCCGGCCGAGCTCCTGCGCGCGCTCGCCGACTATCAGCGTCGCGTCCGACGGTTCGGCACCGTGGAGGTGACCCCGACGTGAACCTGGCGAAACGGATCTTGAGCGGCGTTGCCGCCTGCTGCCTCGTCCTCGGCGTGCTCTACGTCGGCGCGTACTTCGACATTCGCTGGATCGCCGGCGGGCTCATCCTCGGCGTGGCGTACCTCACGGCGCTCGAGTACCTGCAGCTCATGAAGAAGCTCGACATCCCGCTCGCCGCGCCGGAGTTCCTGATCTGGATCCCCGCCCTCGTCCTCAGCTACCTCGTCCTCGACGGCCGCTACGCCGATGTCATGCTCCTGTGCGCCATCGCCTATCAGGTGCTGCGCTATCTCGGCGTGACGCCTCATCGCACGGGCTTCCTGCAGGCCGTCGCCGGCGTGTTCGGTCTCCTGTACATCCCGTGGCTCCTGCACTACTTCTACCTGATCTACCGCGGGGCGCCCGACCAGTCCCCGCTGACGGGCGCGGCGCACGGAACCGTCGTCTTGCTCATGGTCTTCGCCTACGACAGCGGCGCGTTCTTCGTCGGCTCGGCCATCGGCCGACACAAGGCGTTTCCCAACGTGAGTCCAAGCAAGACGTGGGAGGGGGTCGCGGGGGGCTTCGCGCTCACCATCGTCGCGGTCATGGTCGCCGCACACCTCGACCCGTTGTGGCGGGAGTTCGTGTTCTGGCGCGGGTTCCCCCACGTGGTGGCGTCCTCGCTCATCGTTGGATGGGCCGTCCAGCTCGGCGACGTGTTCGCCTCGAAGCTCAAGCGCGCCGCAGGCGTGAAGGACTCAGGCTTCTTCCTCCCTGGTCACGGGGGCGCGCTCGACCGCATCGACGGGCTCCTGTTCGCCCTGCCCACGTTCTACTTCTACTACCACCACATCCTGCACTTCTTCTAGGCGCGTCGGCCGGCCACAACCAAGTGAAGGGCGGCCCAGCTACTGCCAGGCCGCCCTCTCCGGGTGGTGAAAAAGATGAGGGGGTTCTCTTTCGTGAGGCGACTATACCACAAAGCCTTCCGACCGTCCGTAATGCGCATTACCAAGCGCTTCCCCCCCTGACCCCGCCGCAGCGCGGGCGGGACGCTCTCGGTCGCTCCCAGGCGCATCGCGCAACTCGGCGAGCGACATCGTGGCGAGGAGTTCGCGGAACCGGCCGTTGATGGTCCGCCAGGCCCCCTGCGTCGGGCACACTCCCGTCAGTCGGCACGACGGTCCGCCGCCGAGGCACTCGACCAGGTCGAGCCCCTCGCCCAGCGCCTCGAGGACCGCGCAGACAGACACGCGATCGGCGGGCCATTGCAGGAGGTACCCTCCCAACCGCCCTTGCCGCGACGCGACCAGCCCGGCGCGGCGAAGCTCGTGCAGGATCTTCTCGATGAACGCGACCGGAAGATCGTACCGTTCGGCGATCCACGCCGCCGAGCGCGGGGTGCCCTCGGGCGCCCGGGCGAGCTCGACCGCCGCAATGAGGCCGTAGCTCGCCTTCTTCGTCAGCTGCACGACGGCGCCGCTCCGGCGTCCTTCCCCTTCGTCGCGTCGCGATCGAGGAAGACCTTGTAGCGCTCCTCGAGCTTGGCCATGTCCTTCTGGATGTGCTCGTGGCGCGCGGCGAGGGCCGGCGGCACGGGCCGCCCCTTGCTCGTCAGGTACTCGTAGATCGCCTCGCTCAGCGCGTCCGCCGCCAGGCCCGAGCAGTGCATCTTCACCGGCGGCAGGCCGCCGAGCTCGTCGGCGACGTCGCGGTTCGAGATGGCGATCGCCTCATCCAGCGTCTTCCCCTTGGCGAGGTCGGACACCATCGACGACGTCGCGATCGCCGCCGTGCAGCCGAACGTCTCCCACGAAACGTCGGCAATGGCCTCGCGTCCCGCCGTGTCCGTCCCAACGCGGATGTAGAGCCACATGACGTCGCCGCAGAGGATGTTGCCCACGCGACCCACGGCGGAGTAGTCCTTCATCTTGCCCATGTTGTGCGGGTGCCGGAAATGTTCGACGACTCTCTCGGTGTACATCACTCACCTACCTTGAACGGCGACATCGCGCGCAGCTCGCCGACGGCTCCCGGCAGGGCCTCGAGCAGTCGGTCCATCTCCGCCTCGGTCGTGTCCCTCCCCGTGCTGATGCGCAAGCTACCGTGCGCCATCGACAACGGGACTCCAATCGCAACCAGCACGTGGCTCGGCTCGAGGTTGGGCGAGGAGCAGGCCGATCCGGTCGAGGCCGCGATCCCTGCTTCGTCCAGCTTCATGATCAGGCTCTCCCCCTCGATCGCCGCGAAGCTGAAGTTGGCGATGTGCGGCAGGCTGTCCTCCGCGGCGCCGTTGAGTCGCGACCCGGGGAGCCGCAACACGTCTTCCAGCAGTCGGCGGCGGAAACCCCGCATCCGCGCCACGACCTCGTCCCGCTCGGCCAGCGACAGCTCGAGCGACGCGGCGAGGCCGACGATGCCGGGCACGTTCTCCGTGCCGCTTCGCCGCCCGCGCTCGTGGCCCCCTCCGTGCGACAGCGGCGCCAGCCGCGTGCCACGGCGCACGTAGAGGAACCCCACGCCCTTCGGGCCGTTCATCTTGTGCGCCGACGCCGACAGCATGTCCACGTCGCGGATCGGCACGTCGACCTTCCCCAGGGCCTGGACAGCGTCCGTATGGAAGAGGATGCCTCGTTCGCGGCACATGCGGCCGATCTCGCCGATCGGCTGCAGCGTCCCGATCTCGTTGTTGCCCGCCATGATCGACACGAGGAACGTGTCGTCCCGTAACGCGCGCCGCACCGCCTCCGGGTCGACGCGTCCCGCCGCGTCGACGTCGACGAGCGAAGACTCGAAGCCCAGCGCGCCGAGGGACTCCGTCGCGCGCAGCACAGCGTCGTGCTCGATCCTCGACGTGACGATGTGGCCGCGCGACGCCCGGGCCAACGCAGCGCCGACGATCGCCAGGTTGTCGGCCTCGGTGGCCCCAGATGTGAACACGATCTCTTCCGGCTTCACGGCCAGGGAGGTGGCCACCGCAGCGCGCGCCGCATCTACGGCCCGCCGCGCCTCCCGCCCGAAGCTGTGCAAGCTAGAGGCGTTGCCGTACATCTCGCGGTAGTACGGCGCCATCGCCGCGAAGACCTCCGGCGCCACGGGCGTGGTCGCGCTGTTGTCGAGATAGACTCGCTCGGGCATGTCTCGATCACCGAACAAATCCTACTGCAATGGTCCGAGTTCTTCAAGAGAGAAACCGCCGCGTTCGGCGGCGGCTCCCCGGCCCTAGATCTTCTCGAACAGCTCGACGGCGGCGCCGCAATCGGGGCACGTCCACCCGTCCGGAAGGTCCTCGAACGCCGTTCCGGCGGGAACGCCCGTCGTTGGGTCGCCAACCTCAGGATCGTAGATGTAGCCGCAGACCGTGCACTCGTACCTATCCATCGCGTACCTCCTCCGTCTCCGATCCAGGCTCCGCGGCGGCCTCACCCGCGGGAGCCAATGAGCCCGCTTCACCCGCCGCTTCGGTCGGCCCCGCGACGTGGAAACGGAACTCGTCGATTGTACTCAGGCCGAAATGGCGAAGGAACTCGTCGGTCACATGCAGCATGACGGTCCTCCCGTGCGCCTCGCCGCGTACCAGGCCGCGCTCGATCAGATCCTGGATGTGTTCGTACGCCTTGTTGCCGCGCGTGCGCACGACGTCGGCCTGGGTCGCCGGGTGATTGTAGGCGATGACCGCGAGCGTCCGCAGGACGGGCTGCGGAATGTCCTGCTGCGGCGCGAGGTGGGCAACGCGGTCGAGGTACGCCGCCTTCACCCGCAGCAGGGCCCTCCCGTCGTCCACGACAAGCTCGATGCCTGTGGCGGGATCGTCGTAGGTGCCCCGCAGGTCGGCCAGCAGTTGGTCGACGTAGGCCAACGGCACGTCCCCCAAGATCTTGGCGAGGGCGCGTCGCGTGAGAGGCCGCGAGGCGAGGAACAGCGCCGCCTCGACGAGGGCGAGGTCATTGCCGCGGGCGGATGCGTCTGCGTGGGTCATGGCTACCGGAACCATGCCGGAGCCGGTCTCATGTCTCCGACTCCAGGCGAATCAGGATGTCGCCCAGAAACTCCTTCTGTGTGCAACGAATCTGGCCGTCGGCGGCGAGGTGCAGGATCTCGAAGAACCTCTGAACGCGCTCCCCTTTGTCGCCCTGGTCGAGGAGACGGAAGAAGCTGAGCACGCGCCGCCCGGAGAGAAGACCCTTGATGCGCTCGAGCACTCCGCGCAGGCGGTCGGTGAAGTCCTCGCCGCCGATCTCGAAGCCGCAGAACGGATCATGCTCGTCGTCGCCGAGGCCCGCGCGCTCGATCAGCCGTCCGGCCCGTCGCCGGCTCACCTTGAACGCGCCGGCCAGCGCCGTCTCGAGATCGCGCAGCGTCACCTGACGCGCCGGCTTGCGCACGATCGGAAGCGAGAACTCGCCCGGATCGACGGGCGGCGCAGACTCCGCGTCGACCGCGTCCTCAAGTTCCGCGACCAGGTCGTCGCGCGGCGTCGGGGCGTGGGCGGCGAGAAGCACATCGGACTTCATGCGCAAGAGCACAGAGCAGGTGAGCACCATCCGCCCGGGCACCACGAACTCCAGCTCGCGCAATGCCTGGAGGTAGTCGCGGTACCGGCGCGCCAACTCAGCGATGTCGATGTCCCACGGATCCATGTCGGCGGTGAGCCGGTGAAGGACTCCCTCCCAGCTCTCGCCGACGAGCTCTTCAATCGGCACCGCGGACATCTGCATCGTCTGCACGCTCTCGGTCTCCTCTAGTTCAGCTTGAGTGCCAGCACCTCGGACACGCCGTTCTTGATTGTCACGCCGTAGGCGCGGTCCGCGTGGCGAACTGTTTCCTCATTGTGCGAGACAACGATCACCTGCATCCGCTGGGCGTAGTCACGCAGCATACGCGCCAAGCGGGTCGTGTTCATCAGGTCGAGCGCGGCGTCGATCTCGTCAAGGATGAAGAACGGCGCCTGCTGGTTCTCCTGCAGGGCGCAGATGAACGCCGTGGCGACGAGCGTCTGCTCCCCGCCGGAGAGAGAATCGATGACGTGCGGCTCTTTGTCCGGGGGGTTCGCCCGGATCAGCAGGCCGGACGAGATGTCTCCCGCCACTTCGAGCTCGAGCGACGCGCTCCCGCCCTCAAACAGACGGCGGAAGATCTCGTCGAACTGCTTGCCGACCGCGGCCAACGTCTCGAGGAAGCGCTGCCGCTTCTTCTCCTCGATCTCGCCGATCAGCCGCTCGATCTCACGCTTCTCGCTCTCCAGCGCCTCGACGCGCTCGTGGAACTGGTTGTACTCGGCCTCGAAGGCGGCGTAGTCGTCGATCGCGCGCATGTTGACCGGTTCGAGCCGCTTCATGTCCCGTCCGGTCTGCTCGAGCCGCCGCTCCAGCTCGCGGAGCGGCTCGTCCACCAGGTCGGCGGGCGGCGCGGCATCCACGTCGCCGAGGGTTTCAAGTTCGGCCTGCGCCTCGGCTTCCTGGCGCTCGTAGCGCGTCAGCGAACGGCGAAGGTTCTCCAGCCCCTGGTACTTCTCGCGCCGCGCCTCGCGCAACGCGTGCAGCTTGTCGCTGCGCGCCGACGCCTCGCCCTTGGTCCGCGACGAGGTTTCCTGAACCGCGGCGAGATCCTTGTCCGCCGTCTCCAACCGCACCGCGAGCTCGCTCAACTCCTCCTCAAGACGCTCCACGTCCTTGCGCAACTTGACGATGTGCTCGCGCCGCTGCGCGACGTCGAACGAGGAATCTTTCGGCTTGGCGGGCTCCGACTTCTTCGCCGCGGCGCCAGACGGCGCCCGCCACCCGCCGCTCATCGCCCCGCCCTTGCTCTGCATGTCGCCATCGAGTGTGACGACGCGAACGCCATCGATGTCCTTCACCGCCTCGAGGTTCTCGGCGATGAGCGTGTCGGTCAGGACGTACTCGAACGCGCGGCGGTACTTCTCATCGAACGTGACGAGGTCGATCGCATAGTCGATGACCCCCTTGAGCTTGAGCGCCTCGGCGGAGGCCAAGCTCTTGCGCATCGTCACGAGACGGCGCAACGGCAGGATGCGCGCCCGGCCCAGGCGGTTCTGCTTGAGGTAGTTGATGCACTCGATGGCCGTCTCGCGCGAGTCAACGACCACGTCGGTCAGGCTCCCGCCCGCGGCGGTCTCGAACGCCACCTCGTACCCCGCCTTCGGTGTTCCGAGGGAGGCAATCGTCCCGTAGACGCCGCCTCGCTTCCGGTCGAGCAGAGCCTGGACCGACGGCGTCTCGCGTCCCATCGCCCCGGACAAGGCCGGCGCGGCCGCGGCGCGGACCCGCGAGATCTCATCGATCATCTCCTGGATGTTCGCCATCTGCTGCCGCTTGAACTGGATGTCGGCCTGCTTGTGCAACGCCTCGGAGCGCAGCCGCTCGACCTCCTTGACCATCGTGATCTGCGAGCCCCCGCCGAGCTCCTCCTGCATCCCCTCCAGTTCCCACTCCTTGTTCTCGATCTCGCGGTCGAGCTGGGTCACGTCGTTCTCGAACCCTGCGATGCGCTCGTCCATGCCCTGGCGCTCAGTCTGCGCCTGGCGCAGCTTCTCGACGATCCGCTCGCGCCGCTGGTGGGCGATCGAGCGCCGCAGCCGGTCCTGCTCCTGCACCAGGCCCTGATAGGCGAGCGCGGCGTCCCGCTCTTTTTGCAGCGCGAGCAGGCGCCGCTTGCGTTCGGCGAGGAGCATGCGGTGCGTGTTGAGCTTGGACTTGACCTCCTTGAGCTCGAGGATCGCCTGGTTGCGCTTTTCGTCGTACGAGGCAATGCCGCTGACCTCGTCCAGGATTTCGCGCCGCCGAAGCGGCGTGCGCCGGACGATCTCCGTGATCCGGCCCTGCGCGATGAGTTGCTGCCCGTCCGGATCGATCCGCGCCGCCTCCAGCACCTCGTCGATCATCGTGCGCGCGCAGCTCTTGCCCATGAAGGTGTAGGTGGATGACTTGCGCGTGATCCGCCGACCCAGACTGACCTCCGCGGTCTTCGCGCCCTCCTCGAAGAACCGGTCAAACACCCCGCTCGCGTTATCCAGGTAGAGGGTCACCTCAGCCGTATCGGCCGGCTCATACCGCTCGCCGCCGTTGAAGATCAGGTGCTCGAGCCGGTCGGCGCGGAGCTGCGACGACCGCCGCCCCATCACGAAACTCACCGCGTCGAACAGGTTCGACTTCCCCGATCCGTTCTCGCCCACCACGGCGGTCATGCCTTCCAGGAACGGAAGCACCGTCTTCTTGCGGAACGACTTGAACCCGGCGAGCTCAACGCGGTTGATCTTCGTCATGCCACACGCTGCCCGACGCTCGGAACCCTCTCCGGGAACAGACTGAGCTGAAGCATGATCCGCTCGCGCCTCCCCGCCTCGGACTCCAACATCCGGTCGATCTTGTAACGGTTGTAGTCGTTGGGCACTGCCACGCCAGCTTCCCAACGCATGATGGAAGGAATCGAGACCCCAAGGCGAAGAGCGACCGAACGCTTGCTCCACCCGTTCTCGAGCCGAAAGCACCGCAGTCTTTCTCCCAGATCCTCCACGCTCGAGCCCCCTCAAGCCGGTTTACCAATCTTACTTCTGTTACGGCCCGCGGCAAGAGAAACGGGAGGGGCCGCGCCCCTCCCGCATCTGCTCCTCACCCTACAGACTCAGCTGCTCGCTCCAAGGAATCCCCAGATCAGCGCGCCGACGCCAGCGAGCAGACCGACGATCGAGATGAAGTACAGGGTGTCGATCTGCGTCTTCAGAGCCGTCGCGTTGTCTTCGACCGCCTGGAGCCGCACGTCGTACTGCCCCAAGAGCTCCCGGTTCGCCGCCAGGATGCCCTCTTTCGTGGTCGCCATGTCCTGCGACATCGTGGCGATGGCCTGGTCGAAGCCCTCGAGCTTCGCTCGGTTGTTGTCCACCTTGATCGCCAGAGCGGCCATCGATCGCTCGAGATCCAGGACCTTACGCTTGAACGAGCCGACATCCTCGTCCTCGAGCGTCTTCACACGCATCGCCAGCTCGCCGTAGCGCGACTCGAGAAGCGTGTAGTCAGCGCTGAACGTAGACTCCAGCGTCACGATGTTGTCCGAGAGCTTCGCGCGGACCGCGTCCAGCTCACCGTAGACGCCGCTCTGGAGCGCGTCCATGCCGGCGTAGATCTCCGTGCGCAGGCCGTCAAACGACGTCGTGAAGTCCGACTCCAGTTTGCCGATCTGCGTCGTGACCGCGCCCTTGAACTCCGTGTACTCGGCCATGTGCGCGCCGAACGCGTCCACCAGGGCGTCGAACTCGCTTCGCAGCTGCGTCAGGTCCGCGTCGTGGACGTCCAGGCGCGCCTTGAGCAGGTCGCAGAACGACGCGAGCTCCATCAGTCCGCCCTCGAGGGCGTCGACGCGCGCCTTGAGCTGCTCGTGCCCGACGCCGAGCGCGTCGACATCGGTGCGCAGACCGATGATCTTGCCCTCCGCCTGCTTGATCTCGACGGAGACGGCCGACACGACATCCACAAGGTCCTTCATCTTCGCGTTGAAGGCCTCGATGTCCGACATGTTCGTCTTGACTTCCGTGATCAGCTCTGCCATGAAGCTTTGCACGCTGCCGAAGGCAGCTTCCATGGCCGTGATCTCCTGCTCGAGCTTCTGCGGGATCGACGAGGCGCCTCCTACCTGCGCGTGTGCCACGAACAGGAAAGTGAGGAGCGTCAGGGCGGTCACCATCGCGACAGAAAGCGCTCTCTTCATCGTCTTCCTCCTTGGTGCGTTGAAGATGCCGCCCGAGCGTAGCGTCCGGCCTGCGCCGACCGGAGGACCGCCGGGGCGGCCCCTGCGCCGGTTTGTCATCCCCCTCGTGGACAGCTGTCTCGCCACCTCGCCTCGCCGGCCCGGCGTGGCGCGGCTCCGGCCCTGCGCGACGCACCCCGCGCCGCCGCGAATGTCTTCTCGCCGATCGACCGGTCTCTGACGGCGCACGCGGCGCTCTCGCTAGCATCGGCTCGAGGACCGGGGGCTGTCCGAGCCCCGAGCCGAGGGAGGGAATCTGACTCAGATCGCCGTAGAGACCCTGCGTGTGCATCGCGCCGAACGTGCCGACGTCACGCCCTGGCTCGCGCTCGCCCGCGAACTCGAGCCCCTCTTCGGCGCGATGGCCGACGACCCCGTGTTCCAGCGGGCGCTCTTGCGCAACATCGCGCGCCAGACCGCGTTCTGCGTCCGCGCGCACAACGGAGCGCCCGGGGCGTGTCTGTGGGGCGGCCTCCTCCTCTCGCCGCGCCCGCCCGTCTACCGGATCGGCTGGCTCGCCGTGACGGCGTCGCAGCGCCGGACCGGTCTCGGCCGAGGGCTGGTCGAGCACGCCCTCGCGGCCGTCCCCCCGGAGGGGAAGACCATCGTCATCACCTTTGGGCCGGGTGTTCCCGGCGGCGAAGCGGCGCGCGCCTTCTATCAGAGGATGGGCTTCGTCCCGGCCGAGATGGCCGAGCCCGGAGCCAACGGGACAGCCCGCCAGGTGTTCCGCTGGCCTGTCGCGCCGTGCGACCGCAGAGCCGCGGCGCTCGGGTAGGCCGGCGGCGGCCTCGCGAGAACCCAACTTCCCCACCTGTCCACCTTCCCAAGGGGGCAACCGTCCGGTCGCCCGCGGAACGACGACGGCCCTGCACACCGCGCGCATGCCCGCAGCAAGACACGTTCCGATGGGCGATCGCCGCGGGACCGCCGACTTGCCGTCTCGCGCACGCCGAGGGTAGGGTGGCGCATGAAGAAAGAAGCCGGTCGTAACGCAAGGCTGTTCGGGATGTTGCTTGCCGCGGCGGCCGTGATCGTCTTGATCGTGTTCGGCATTCGGGCGATCTGGCCAAGGCAGGATGCCGGGACGTCGCCGAGCAAGACCCCGGCGGTCGTCGTGGTGATCGATCCCGCGCACGGGGGCAAGGACGGAGGCGCCACTGCCGAGGGGGTCTTCGAGAAGAACATCGCGCTGGCCATCGCCAACAAGATCCGCGCGATCGCCGGCGAGTACCCCACCCTTCGGCTGGTCTTCACGCGCGTAGAGGACGCCGACATGTCCGATGAGGAGCGGATCACCCTGGCGTCCCGCGAGGCCGCACAGCTCTACCTCGCCGTGCACGTGAACTCCTTCACCTCGCCGACCGCCGCGGGAATCGAAACCCTCGTGGACAGCACGCACAAGTCGGGCGATGCTGCCTGGACGTTCGCTGACTCGGTGCAGAAGGCCGTCATCGCCGAGACGGGCGCCAAGGACCGGACGGTCAAGCCGCAGGGCACGACGTACAGCCGCCTGACGATCCCTGCCGCCTCGGTGCTCGTAGGCTTCATCTCCACACCCGACGAGCGCGCCAAACTGATCGACCCGACGTATCAGGACTTGATCGCGCGGGGGATTCTGCGCGGCGTCGCGAGCTACGTCGCGACCGCCGGCGTCACCCCGGCCTCGGCCACCCAGACGGTCCCTCTCGGCAGGGGGCAAACCGCGGACCCCGCGGGCAAGACGCCCTAACCGATCGGCGCGGGGTGCAGGGTAGGACGCCCGCCTCTCGTTTCCGCTAGACTGCGCCATGGCGCAGTGCGCGTCTGGCGGCACCAGGGGAGGAACCATGAGGAATCGAGTCACGGCAGCCGGCATCGTCGGCCTCGCGACGCTGGCCCTCGCTTCGTGCGTCTACGTGGCCAATCTCAGCCCGCAAGCCCACTTCGCGGCCCTGCCGGCGTCGGGAGTCACGCCGCTCCTTGTCGCGCTGGACGCCTCGGCCTCGAGCGACCCCGACGGGACGATCGCCAGCTACCTGTGGAGCTTTGGCGACGGACAGACCGGCTCGCAGAGCGTGTTCCCGTTCACGCACACGTTCGTCGTCCAGAGTGAGTCCCGAACGTTCACCATCGTCCTCGTCGTGACCGACAACGGCGGAGCGACCGACACCGCGGTCCGGAACGTGACCGTGGACCCGGCACCCTAGAGCGGCCGGGCACCGGCCCGATCACTGGAGCACGCATGGGGAAACTCTTTGACGACAACGCGCTGACCATTGGCGGCACGCCGCTGGTCCGCATCCGGCGCATCACGCGCGACGCCCCGGCCACCGTCGCCGTGAAGACCGAGGGGCGCAACCCCGCCGGGTCGGTCAAGTGCCGCGTCGGTGCGGCCATGATTTGGGACGCCGAGCGGCGCAGCCTGCTGACGCCCGGCACGCGGGACGTCACCGTGCTCGAGGCCACGAGTGGAAACACGGGGATCGCCCTCGCGTTCGTGTGCGCCACGCGCGGCTACCCGCTGTTGCTCGCCATGCCCGAGACGATGTCCGTGGAACGGCGCCGCATGCTGCAAGCGTTCGGCGCGACACTGCTCCTCACCCCGGGCGATCTGGGCACCCGCGGCGCAGTCGCCCGCGCCGAAGCCCTGCTCGCCGCGGAGCCTGGCCGATACTACATGCCTCGCCAGTTCAGCAATCCGGCCAACCCGGCGATCCACGCGCGGACGACCGGCCCGGAGATCTGGCACGACACCGACGGAGCGATCGACGTCCTCGTCGCCGGCGTCGGCACGGGCGGCACGATCACGGGCGTCAGCCAATACATCAAACAGGCCATGGGCAAGCCAATCTGGAGCGTGGCCGTTGAGCCGCGTCGCTCGTCGGTCCTGCGCGCAATCCGCGCCGGCGAGACCCCGCGTCCGTCGCCGCACGCGATTCAGGGCATCGGCGCCGGCTTCAAGCCCGACGTCCTCGACCTCGCCCTCGTCGACGAGATCGCGGCCGTCGACGATGACGAGGCCATCGAGTTCGCCCGCCGCCTACACCGTGAGGAGGGCATCACGTGCGGCATCTCGTCAGGCGCCGCGATGGCCGTGGCGGCGCGGATGGCTCGCGATCCTGAGCGCGCCGGCCAGCTGATCGTCGCCGTCTTGCCCGATGCCGGAGAGCGCTACCTGAGCACCCGCTTGTTCGAGGGGTGGTTCTGATGGCCGGCCCGAGCCCTTCGTTGGACCTGGCCGTCCTTGCCACCACCCTGTGTGGCCCAGAGGACGCCCGCGGCCGCACCCCGCGAGGGATCCCCACTCCCTGCGCGAAGGCCATTCCCTCGTGCGTCGGGCTGCGCGAGATCCTCGACGCGTTGCGCGCCGCGCTGTTCCCCGGATACTTCTGCGTGCCCGGCGTGCCCGAGGACGACGTCCGCGCACAGACCCTCGCCGCGCTCCGCGTCATCGGCGACCACCTCCCGGGCCAGCTCGCTCGCGCCCTGACACTCGTCGGGCGGGAGGATGCTTGCCCTCAGGCCGAGACCATCACCGCGGACTTCCTCCGCCATCTGCCGGCGGTCCAGCTCGTCTTGACCACCGACGCGCAGGCCGCGCACGACGGCGATCCTGCGGCGACGTCCATCGAGGAGACCGTCGTCTGCTACCCGGGCGTGCTGGCCATAACCTACCATCGGATCGCTCACGAGCTCCATCGCCTCGGCGCGCCGCTCGTGCCGCGAATGATCGCCGAACTGGCGCACAGCCAGACCGGCATCGACATCCACCCCGGCGCGACCGTCGGCGAACGTTTCTTCATCGATCACGGCACGGGCGTTGTGATCGGCGAGACCGCCGTGATCGGCCGGCGCGTGCGAATGTACCAGGGGGTCACGCTCGGCGCGCTCAGCTTTCCGACCGACGACGCGGGCATCCTGCTCAAGGGGCAACCGCGACACCCGATCGTCGAGGACGACGTCATCCTCTACGCCGGTGCAACCATCCTCGGCCGCGTGACGATCGGCCGGGGGTCGGTGATCGGCGGCGGTGTGTGGCTGACGGAGAGCGTGCCGCCGCAGACCCGCCTGTCGATGAACTCCCACCTGACGAGGTAGAGGTCGCCCCGTGTCGTCGCCCGGCTAACGGCAGACGCCCCCCGAGCACGTCCCGCCAGAGCGGAACTCCTCCAGCGGCCGATCGCCGAACTCGGCCGCGAACCGCATTCCCAGGCTCGGGCCGCGATCGCTTTCGGCGAACGTGCACCAGAGGCTGCCGGACAGCCCGAGCTCGCTCCACGCCGCGTCGAGGGTCAGCGTCTCGGAGGCAACCCGCAGGCCCCCGACAACGTGGAGCACCGTCTCGCTGCGCAGCGCGAAGCGCCCGAGCGTCGCGGCGACACGCCATGTCGGCGTCGGCCACACCTGACCCCCGCCAGGGGCGCTCACGGTCGCCTCGAGCGCTGCCCCCACGAAGACGAGGTCTAAGAAACCCAGCGCGCGGCTCGCCCCAACGACCACTTCTCCCCAGACCTCGGCCCGGAGTGGCGCCGCGAACGAGTCGCCGGCAAGACGCGCCTCGGCGGCCGCCTCGACGGACCAGAGGAGGTCGCCCGTCACGGACTCCCACGGCGCCGGCCGCGCGCGAGCGACGAACGCCGCGCGGGTGATGCCGATCGGGATCAGGCTGAACTGATACTCGGCCCGAAGTCCGAGCCAGTCTCGAGTGCAAGAGACTGCCAGGGTCTGCGAGCCGATCGTGTACGGAGCGAGCGAGAACTCCGTCCACGACGCGAAGTCGACGCAGTCGAGCCCGGCAACAACCTCGAGCGCCACGTCGGCCGCGGCGACCGGCGACACAGCGCCGGACGCCGAAAGGGCGCCCCCCAACCGGAAGTCCTGCGCCTGTGCCACGCCGGCGATGCCCACCACCGCTGCGAGGCACACGGCGACGCCTACCGCTCCACGTGCACTGGCCATGGCGATCCCCCCTCAGATGGCGCCCATTCTACCGCCTCGATCCTCCCGCACCGCGTCCTCGTGAGGAATCTGTGAAGAACCCCCTCTCGGTCTTGCTTTAGGTCCCACGATTCCTACAGTAAGGGCGAGCAAGAAGGTGACTCCCCGAACCTTGGGCAGAGGGAGGTGATGCCCGTCGTGCCCGGCGGATCTGGTGGAGAGACAGTCGGGGACCACCGTCTTGGGCCATCGGGAGCTGCGTGTTGGCAAACGGCTGGTATCGGGGCCACGCGGGCTCTCTTGGTCTAGCTTGCTTGATTCCTGCCTGACGTGACGTGGGGGCGCGCAGCGCTTCTTGACAGAGGGTGTGTTGGACGTATCATCACATCACACTGTTCTGCCAGGAGGTCGTGATGGTCGTTCGCGTCGGATTCCTGCAGCACAAGCCTGTGATCGACGGCTCCCCAAAGCCCTCATCGCAAACCCTTTCCCCACTGCATCTCGCGCCCAGTCCCGTGGGCTCGACGTCTGCCCAACAGCCGCCAGTCCGTCTACGCCTCGGCTACGGCGCGGAGTTCCTTTACCTCCAGGTCGAGTTCCCTGCCGATCGACTGGTGGCGCGCGACCGGGGGTACCAGTTTGGCGATGGCATCGTTCTGACAATCGCCGATACGTCGGACGGCGCCCCGGCCGATCGTTACTACATGCTTGGGTTCTCCCACCAAGAGACGTCGCAGTTCCTCTGGGCGAGCCGCGTCCTCTGGGAGCACGATCGGCGAAGCCAGCTTCTCCCGTTGGGACGGGCGGTCGAGGTGGCTGGTACGGCGCGCGACGGCAGCGGGCGTCTTGAGGTCACTGTGCCTTGGTCTCTGGTGCACCCCTACCACCCTTGGGTCTCGGACGCCATCGGCCTGAATGTGCTGTTCGTCAAGGCGCGCGGGGAAAGCGAGACAGAACTCTACGGCCTGCTGCCCCCTGAGGGGGACGAGCAGGTCGCGCGGAGCTCCGTCCCGGCACGATTCGACGATCCGCGGCTCCGCTGCGGACATCAGATCGCCGTGGTGGCCCCGGGGCGGGTAACGCACGGAAGCCCACTGCGCGCGTCCGTTGCCGTGTGCGCCGCCGGCGAGGTCGAGGATCGGCTGT
Source organism: Candidatus Bipolaricaulota bacterium (assembly GCA_041302525.1). GTDB lineage: Bacteria > Bipolaricaulota > Bipolaricaulia > UBA7950 > UBA9294 > CAIOGO01. Next base: position 31,505 of record JBFYQX010000068.1, read on the forward strand.
CGGCGCGCATTCTCACCGGGGAAGGCGACCTCATCGCGCTCGACCGCCAACCGCTCGCGGTGGGGGTCGGATTGACACGCGCGGCATGGGAACTCAAGACCGACTTTCTCGCGCCGGGCGGCTATCGCATCCAGTGGCGTTCAGCACACTCGGCGATCGAATCGGAACAAGGCCTGACGGTTCTTCCCGCGGTCGACGACGCGGACATGGGTGCCAGACTCTCCGCCGCGCGTGGGACTCTTCCCGATCCCGACGCTTCGACGTTGGCGTTCGAGGCCGAGAACCTCGCCGCAAGGCTGTCGCGTCTCGCCCCCCTACGGACTGCCGGAGTGGAACGTGTGGAACTGGAGCGTCTTGGCGCGGATCTCCGCGCGGCGGAGACCGGCGAGAACCCCGTCGCACGACGCCGCGGCATCTTCCGTCGCGCATTTCGCTCCGGGATCGACGGCACGCTCCAGCCGTTCTCGGTCATCGTCCCGTCGGACTACCGGGGCGAGCCGTGGCCGTTGTGCGTTGCATTCCACGGAAGCGGCGTGGACGACCTGCAGTTCCTGTGGAGCATGGGGGCTTCGGCGTTCCCGCCTCGCGTGCTCGTCGCAGCGCCATTCGGGCGTGGCGCGTCGAACGCATTCACCCAGGGAGACGCCCAGAGAGACGTCGCGGAGGCGGTTGCATCGATGTGCTCCGCCTATCCAGTCGATCCGGATCGCATCTTCCTCGTGGGGTTCTCGATGGGAGCCTACGGGGCCTTGCGCACCTACTACGAGGACGCACGCCGCTACCGCGCCGTCGCCCTCTTCTGCACCCCTCCGGCGGCTGACCTCGAGGGAGAGACGCACCCCGACTTCACTCAACCGGAGTTCGCTGGCGCGTTCCGAGCTACGCGCGTGTTCGTGTTCCACGGCCGAAGAGACCACAGCACGCCGTTCGCCGACGCAGAGCGGATGGTTTTCGCCCTCCGCGCGGCCGGAGCCGACGTGGCGTTTGCCGTGGAGGATGACGCGGGACACCAGCTGCCGAACGCGAAAACGCTCGGCCTCTACCAGCGCTGGGTCGATCGGTGCATCCGGAGTTGACGGGTAGCCAGGCTAGAAAGCATCGACACGACGTCACGCGGCGAGGCGAGCGAACAACGCCCCCCACTCCGGAACTCTCTCGGGAAGGGTCGGGTCGCGGAACAGCTCCGGCCACAGCGTGCGCAGCTGATCGCGCGTCGTGAGCCATCCCATGTCGACGGCGCACTGCAGGTTCCGAAGACAGCCCGCCCGATCCCGGGCGGACGCAAACGCCATCGCGGCCACGATGCAGGGATATCCGCTCTCCGTCGGCGGCTTCGCCGCGAACAGACGTTCGTAGGCTTCGCCGAAGGCGCGGTATCCGTCCGGCGACAGATCGGTGGCGTTCTCGGCCGCCCAGTGGTTGAACAGGATGTCGTAAGACACCTCATCTGCGAAGCCGAGACGGCGCGAGATCGCGATAGACCCCACATTGTTGGCCCACGAGTGCCAGGCGATCGACGCGAGCCCACGATCGAAGGCTTCCCGGGCCGTCGCTGCGGCGACCGCCGTGCCGAGACCTTGCCGGCGATAGCCGGCCGCCACGTGAACGCCGATCTCACAGCAATCGCCGACGACGTAGTCGGCCACCGAGTGGGCCACGACGTCGCGGCCCGACCGAGCGACCGTGCCGAATCCGCGCTCGAGAAAGCGGTCGACCGTCTGCCACTCGTCCGTCACGGCCTCTCGGACGTCGTCCGCCCCCGGCAAGTCGGCCGCCAGCAGGGCGCGGTCGATCGGCTGCACCGCGATGCCGGCGGGCACAGGAAACGCGTCCCTCGGGCGACGCGACAGGAACGCGACGCGCCGCCGTGCTGGCATCATGTACAGGCCGTCGACCGCCCTCGCAACGTCCGGGGCCGCGACGTCGCGGCCCACGAAGACCGCCGTGTAGCGGTCGCGCGGCAGCATCTTGCTCACCGCATCGTAGAACCGGCCGTCGCTCGCCCGTCCTGCAAGGTAGAACGCCTCGCCGGCGACGAGGCAAGCAGCGTGCGGAGCCTCCGGCACATCGACGTAGAGCCGTCCGGTGGCATCGCCCTGGATCACGGACAGGACGTGGAGCTGCGGGGGGATGAACCCCGACAAGACCGAAACGAAGGCTCCACGCGCAACGGGAACCTCGACCAAAGCCTGTTGACGCACTCTGACCTCCTGCTGCTCTTCGCACACGGCGCGGGCACGGACCCGCGTCTGCAGGAGTCCCGAAGGGAAAAAGACATCAGGCCGCCGTAGCGGCCGGGCAACACGATCACAAATCCAGCGCTCGCCCCCTCGCGGACTCACAACCATCCTGTCGAGGGGCCGGCGGACGTCACCGCCTGGCTGGATTGGGGCGCGGTTTCAGGCCGCTACCCCACCCTGGGAAGGGGTGACGCCGCCGACGCCCTAGGCATGTGCATGCGACCACCCCCTTTTGTCTGTGGACTCGCCCCGAAGGGCGGCGCCTCAGCATAGGGCATCTCGTGACGGAAGTCCACAAGAGGCCTCGGTACAAAGAGAACCGGGCCGGCCCAAGGCCGGCCCGGGATCAAGATCGATGAAAGGAGATGCCTACCTAGAACCTGCGCCCGCCTCCGCGGGAATCGCCCCCGCGCCCACCACCGGGACGGCCACCGCGGCCGCCACCCATCCCGCCGCCACCGGTTCTCGGCGGGCGTCGCTTGCGGTTGCAGTCACCGCAATACACCGGACGGTCGGACATCGGCTCGAACGGCAGCTCGTCGATCGCCTTTCCGCAATCTGCGCACTTGAGGTCAAGATGCCGTACGTCGACCATCCGTCTCTCTCCAAAACCCATTCGATCTCCTTTTGCAGCCTCGGGCCGCCGAGCACCGACTGCCGGCGGCGGAGCCTACCGGCATACACAGTACTGCAATCCTATGCAAAAGGAAAGGACGCGCCACGTGGTCCCGCGTCGGCACAGCCGCGAGGGTCTGCACGTGTCGCGCTCGCACCCTCACCCGGCCGGGACCGCGTCAAGCGACCCACCCTGTGCCCGCTCGCGGACCTGATCCCCGGACGGCTGCGCCCCGCGCTCGAGGTTGGCAAGGATCCGACCGAGAGGTACGACTCGAACGCGGCGATCTCGTGGGCGCGGAGCCGCGGCAGGAGAGCCTCGTCATCGTATTGGACACCCGCCGGTAGTCGTCCTCCAGAGCGCGATCCTTCGCCGTCCGCGCGACGCGGCTCGCGCGCCGATCGCGCGGGGCTCAGACTCCCTCGACGTGACCCTGTCCCCCCAACCTGTCCAGTATCGACGTGAGCGCCGACTCGGACAGCGCCGTTCGCTGCGCCAGGTCGCCGATCCTCTGCCCATCCTCACCCCAGAGGGCAGACAGGACCGGCTCTTGCGCCAAATCCGGCTCGATCCCCTCACACGCCATAAACCGCGAGGAGACGCGATCGCTCAAGCGATGGGCCTTAGCGAGGAGAAACCCGCCCTGCCGCCGCATCTTCATCATCAGCCCGTGAGGTCGTAGCGGAACGCCTCGCGACCGTTCCAGCCCGACACCGCGTGCGGGCGGAGAACGACGACCGAGTAGTCCGGATCCTCGACGCCCGCCGGGTAGTAGGCCGTCCAGGCGTCTTGCCAGAGGAGGATGCGCAGCTCGCGATCGCGCGTCACCTCGAGATCGCCGATCAGCGAGACGCCGTGCCAGCGCGTCGGATGGCAGTAGTACGCACATCCGCGGGCACACGCGGCGATCTCGCCGACCTTGTGCGACGCGGTGTTCGTCCCGAAGTAGACGAGCAGATCGTCCCTGTGGGCCGCGAATAACCCCGAGAGGGACGGGTAGAGCGACGGGTTGCGCAGGTTGAGCATCGCGCGCGTCCGCGGGTATCCGTCCGCGCCCACCGTCGTGAGGTAGGCGCGGTCCGCCACTTCGGTCGTGAGCCGCGCGAACTCGCGCTCTGTCATCGGGCTCCTCCATCCGATCGTGTATTGCACGGTGCCGAACGATCAACACAGGATGAGGGCGCGGCATCGCCGCGCCCTTCGCGCGCCCTTCGCGCGCCCTACATCGGAACGAACTGCAGGCCGTAGATCGGCTTGCCGGCCGTCTCGCGAACGACGCCGATCGTCGTGCGCACGCGCTTCCCGATCTTGGGATGCTCGTCCAGGAGCTGGCCCGTCACGCGCATCCCGCCGTCCAGTTCGACGATCGCCAGCCTCAGGTAGCGCGTCTCGTAGTCGATCGCCAGGGCGTACACGTCGGTGTGCGTGAGCACAGCGCCCTCGCCGGAGATCTCCACCGGCTCGAACGTCTCGCCGCGGCACTTCGGGCACACCGCGTGCTTGGGGTAGCTCACGCGGCCGCACGTCTTGCAGCGGAACGCGTAGACCTTGTCGTTCATCGCTCCTCCTTGCGCAGGACGGTCGCCACGACGTTGTTGCCGAAGCCGCCGAAGTTGCAGGCGTACGCCGTCTTGGCTTTCGCGACCTGGCGCCCGGTCGCCTCGCCGCGCAGCTGCCAGGTGAGTTCGACGAGCTGTGCCACGCCGGTCGCGCCCACGGGATGGCCCTTCGCCTTGAGGCCGCCCGACGGGTTGATCGGCAGCTTGCCGGTGAGCTGGGTCTCGCCGCGTTCGACCGCCTTGTGCGCCTGCCCGGGCTTGAAGAACCCCGCGGCCTCGCTCTCGGCAATCTCGAGGATGGTGAAGGCGTCGTGCAGCTCGACCACGTCGACGTCCGCTGGCTTCACGCCAGCTCTGGCGAACGCAGCCGCGCTCGCGAGGCGCACGGCCTTCAGGTCTGTCGGGTCCTCGCGCTCCTGCACCGCGTGCGTATCCGTCGCCTGACCGATGCCGGCGACCAAAACGCGCGGGGCACCGAGTTTATCGGCCACGCTGTCCGACGCGAGGACGAGCGCCGCCGCGCCGTCGCTCACCGGGCAGCAGTCGAACATGCACAACGGTTCTGCGACCGGCGGGTTGTTCACGATCGCCTCCGGCGCAGTCAGGATCCCTTCCATCGTGACCGTCTGGTGGATGTGCGCGTACGGGTTCTTCATCGCGTTGTCGTGGTTCTTGATCGCGACGAGCGCCAGATGCCGACGCTCCACGCCGTAGCGCGCCATGTACAGGCGCGTGAACAGCCCGGCCAAGGACGGCAGCGTCACGCCGTAGATGTACTCGGCTTCCGGATGAGACAGGCTGGCGACGAAGTCCGTTGCCTCGAGCCCGTCGACGGCGCGCATCATCTCCACGCCGGTCACGAGGACCACGTCGGCCATCCCGGATGCGATCGCCTGGACGCCGACCTTGACCGCGCTGGCTCCGGACGCCGGGCCGTTCTCGACCGCCTCGGCCGCCGCCGGCCAAAGCGACAGACGATCGACAAGCGCGCTGCCCAACGCCGTCTGCCGGTTGACGCGCCCTGCGCCCATGTTGGCAACCACCACCGCGTCCACTGGAACCTTACCGAGGTTCGCATGGTGCAGCGCCGCGAGCGACGCCGCCGAGGCCAGATCGACCAGCGGCCATTCCGAGCGCCCGAAGCGCGTCATTCCCGCCCCGACGATGTAGACAGGCCTCATGTCTTGCCTCCCTTCTCGCCGGTGACCTGCAACCGCACAATCTCCTCGCCCGGAAGACGAATGGCCGCGGCGCCGGCCAACTGCGCGGCGGAGACCGGGCGGCGACCGGCGACCAGGCGCGGTTTGGCGTCGAAGTACGTCTGGCGCGTCAGCACCCACGACGGGACCCCGCCCAACTCATGCTGAACCTCGTACTTCTTCTCGAGCGGGTACTCGATCATCCAGCGGCGGAACCCGATCGGGCTCTCGGCGACGATGAGCACCTCGTCCTGCCCGACATGCTCGATGTGGTACTCCATCTTCGCCGCGAACAGGTGCGATCCGACGCGCAGACCGCGGCGGATGGTCAGCGTGTGGTAGCTCATCCCGAGCTTCCCGTCGACCAGTCGCCCGTTGACCAATCCGGCCAGAACGCCGTCGATCAGCCCGACCAGCACGTACTCGTCCTTCACGCGATAGCGTTTGAAGGCGAGCAGCTCGGCGTACAAGCGCGCGGCGACGATGTCGTAGAAGTCCCTCTCCACCAAGAGCAGGGGATAGATCGCCTTGAGGAGCGTCGGCATCTCCTCCCGCACCGCCTCCCGCACGACCATCTCTTCGCCGCTCGCCAAGGTGATTACCTTCGGCGGGTACGGCGGCATCTCCATCGCCGGCGGGCGGAGAAGCGCCTCGAGGTCTGTGACGCTACCCATCGTGTCTCCTTTCCTTGCGCAACCCAAAACACCACGCGACGGCCTCGCCGAGACGGCCGCCGCGACGAGCAGTCTTACAGTCAGTCCACCTACCACGATAGGCGCCGCCGCCGCGACCGTCAACCCGGCAAGGTCGCGGCACGCACGGCGCGGCCATGCTATACTCGCGCCTCGTGTTTTGCGGGGAGGGAACATGAGAACCGACTTCGACGTCTGCGTGATCGGCCTCGGGCCTGCCGGGATGGCCGTCTCCATCATGGCCTCGGAGATGGGTCTTCGTGTTCTCGGGATCGAAAAGCGCTCGCTCGGCGGCGAATGCATGAGCGTCGGATGCATCCCGAGCAAGGCCCTCCTACGCATGGCGCACATGCGGCATGCCATCTCGCGACTCCCCGACCTCGCCTTGTCTGAGGTCCCTCTCCCCACGCCCGTGGAGCCGTTCCGCCGCATCGCCGAACACATCCAGTTCATCGACGAGAAGAAGACGCGCGCCATGTTCGCGAAGGTGGACGTCAAGCTTCGCGAGGGCCCCGCCTCGTTCGTCGATCCGCACACGGTCGAGGTCGGCGGCAAGCGCTACACGGCGAAGCGGTTCTTCCTCTGCGTCGGATCGCGGCCCGCCGTGCCCCCCATCCCGGGCCTGGCCGACACCCCGTTCCTGACCAACGAGACCCTCTTCTCACTCGACCGCGTGCCGGGCCGCCTGGTCATTCTCGGCGGCGGCGCGATCGGCTGTGAGATGGCACAGGCGTTCCAACGGCTCGGCGCCAGCGTGTCCGTCGTCCACGCCGACGAGCACCTCCTGCCCTACGGCGACCACGAAGCGGGGCAGCTCCTGGAGTCGGTCTTCGCGTCTGAGGGGATCGAGGTGCTGAACGGCCGCCGGATCGCCGACGTCTCGGCCACGACAGACGGCGTAGCCCTCCGCACCGAGGCCGGGGAGGTCCTGCGCGGCGACCGGCTGCTCGTCGCGGCCGGGCGGCGGTTCGACTTCTCGGAACTGGGCCTCGAGCGGGCCGGCGTCGCGTGGACGGAACGCGGCCTGACGGTGGATGCCGGACTGCGAACGACGGCCCGCCACATCTGGGCCGCCGGCGATGCGGTCGGGGCTCCGTTCTTCTCGCACGCCGCCATGCACCAGGGGATGATCGCCCTCATCAACTCGTTCCTGCCCGCGCCCTTCCGCCGCCCCTACCGCGCGTATGTGGTTCCGTGGACCGTGTTCACCGAGCCGCAGGTGGCGCACGTCGGCCTGTTGGAGCGCGACCTCAAGGCGCGCGGCATCCCCTACGAGGTGCTCGAGGCGAAGTACGAGGACTACGGGGCGGCGATCGCGGAGGCCATCGCGGTGGGGAGCGTGCGCGTCTACGCCAGCCCCAGCGGCCGCATCCACGGGGTCCGCATCATCGGCGAGGGCGCAGCGGAGATGATCAACGAGTGGGGCCTGGCGATCCAGACGCGCCAGCGGATGCACAAACTCCTGTTCCTGCAGCACACGTTCCCGTCGATGTCCTTCCTCTCGAAGCGAGCCGCCGAGGGCTGGGCGATGAACCGGATGAAGAGCGGCCTCGCCCGGCGTCTGATTCGCTGGGTTGCGTAGCGTCCCCCGCTAGCCACCGCGCGTTGACACCCTCGCGGCCCACGGGTATCATCCCACGGTTCACGCATAGCTTGAGGAGGAAGAACTCTCGTGGAGCACGGAGACAAGCGATTACCGAAGAGAGTGGGCAACTACATCCACGCGATCGGACGACGCAAGCGTGCGACGGCCCGCATCTATCTCGCCGAGGGGGACGGCACGCTCCTGATCAACAATCGGCCGGCCGTGCAGTACTTCGGCGCATTCCTGAACTCCGAGGAGCATCTTGAGAAGACGCTCAAGGTCCCGTTCTACGTCACGGGCACCGTCGGCAGGTTCAGCGTCAAGGCCCGCGTCATCGGCGGCGGGTTCACCGGCCAGATGGAGGCCGTGCGCCTCGGCATCGCCCGCGCGCTCTGCGGCGTCACGCCCGAGTACCGCACGCCGCTCAAACAGGCCGGGCTTCTCACCCGCGACGCGCGCGAGGTCGAACGCAAGAAGATCAATCGCCGCAAGGCGCGGAAGAGCGAGCAGTACTCCAAGCGCTAGCCGGCAAGAGGAGCAACTGTGAAGCAGGGCATTCATCCAGAAACGAAGAAGGCCGTCGTCCAGTGCGGCTGCGGCGTGAAGCTCGAGACGCGGTCCACGGTCGAGGAGATGCGCGTCGACATCTGCTCAAAGTGCCACCCCTTCTTCACGGGCGAGGAACGCTTCGTCGACACCGAAGGCCGCGTCGAGCGATTCCAGCGCAAGTACGCTGGCGTCTCCTCGGCAACCCAGCCCAAGAAGGGCGGGAAGTAAGTGAAGCCGCCGATCGGCGGACAAGCCGTTATCGAGGGCGTGATGATGCAGAATGGCGACCGCGCCGCGGTCGCCGTTCGTCGCCAGGACACACAAGAAGTCGTCGTCCGCCCGCTTCCGATCACGCGGCGCTTCCCGCGACTCGGACGCATGCCGTTTCTGCGCGGCACGTTCCGCCTCTACGACACGATGGCCCTCGGAATGCGCGCGCTCAACGTCTCCACGCAGATCGCCTTCCCCGAAGAGGAGGCCATCAGCAAGGGGGGCACAGTCTTCGCCTTCGCCGTCGCAATCTTGATCGGCGTCGGCGCGTTCATCGTCCTGCCGCTCGTGATCGCACACAGCGTCTCCTGGCTGCGGACCGGCCACTCGTTCGTGTTCAACCTCGTCGAAGGCGTGATCCGGCTCGCGATCTTCTTCGCCTACCTCGCAGCAATCCGCTGGGGAATGAAGGACATCCGCCGCGTGTTCCAGTACCACGGCGCAGAGCACAAGGTCGTCTACACGTACGAGGCCGGCGAGGAGCTCACCGTCGAGAACGCGAAGCGCCACACCGAACTGCACCCACGCTGCGGCACAGCGTTCCTGATGATGGTGCTGGTGGTGTCGATCCTCGTCTTCTCGCTGGTCGGGAACCCCGCCCTGTGGATCAAGCTCTTGTCGCGCCTCCTGTTGCTTCCGGTCGTCGCGGGCATCGCCTACGAGACCCAGCGCTTCGCGGGCCGTCACTTCGATCAGCTCTGGGTGAGGGTCCTCTCCCAGCCCGGCCTGTGGCTGCAGCGGCTCACGACCGGCAGGCCGTCCGACGACATGATCGAGGTTGCCATCGCCGCCCTCGACGCCGTGCGGGACAAAGAGACCGTCTGACGGCTGACCTAGCCGAGCGCGAGCGACGGATCCGGCGACGCCGAGAGCGCGTGCACCTCTCCCAGCGCCTGGTGGCGAAACGCCGCAGCAGCAGCGATCATCGCCGCGTTGTCCGTGCACAAAGACATCGCCGGGAAGTAGACCTCGACGCCGCGTTCTCGCCCTTCCGCCGTGAGCCTCTCGCGAAGGTGCGCGTTCGCCGCGACGCCCCCCACGACGACGATCCGGCCGCGGTGGTAGCGTCGGGCCGCGTCAAGCGACTTGCGGGTGAGAATCGCGACAATGCTGGCCAAGACCGAGGCGGCGATGTCCTCGCGCCGCTCGCGCGGGTTCTTGCGAAGGTGGTACAGCACGGCCGTCTTGAGACCGGAGAAACTGAAGTCGAAGCTCGGCGACCCCTCCATCGGTCGGGGCAGCGGGATCGACCGTGGGTCGCCGTCGCGCGCCAACGCGTCCAGCCGCGCGCCCGCCGGGTACCCGATGCCGATCATCTTGCCGATCTTGTCGATCGCCTCGCCCGCGGCATCGTCGACGGTCGATCCGACGAGATGGTAGGCCCCGTACTGGGCCACGTCGACAAGGAGCGTGTGCCCGCCGGAGACAATCAGGCCCAGGAACGGCGGTGCCACCTCGGGGTGCTGCAGCCGGTGTCCAAAGAGATGCCCTTCGAGGTGGTTCACGCCGACAAACGGCGCGCGCGCCGCGTAGGCCATGCCCTTCGCGTGGCACAGGCCGACCAGCAAGGGCCCGACCAGCCCTGGGCCGCGCGTGGCAGCGTACAGGGCGACGTCCGACACGCCCACCCCGGCCTTCCGCAGCGCCTCATCGACGATGTACGGCAGTTTGACGACGTGATTGCGCGACGCAACCTCCGGCACCACACCCCCGTATCGCGCGTGAAGGTCGGCCTGTGAGTAGACGACGTTCGACAAGATCTCGGTCTCGCCGCGCAGCACGGCGGCCGACGTCTCGTCGCACGACGTCTCGATCGCCAGCGTGATGAGCTCGCGCCGGGCTTCGCTCGGGTCGCCCGTCATGCGACGAACTCCCGCTTCAGCACCCCGATGAACGGCAGGTTGCGGTAGAGCTCCGCGTAGTCCATTCCATACCCGACGACGAAGGCGTCCTCAGGCAACTCGAACCCGATGTAGTCGACCTGCGTCTGGATCTCGCGCCGCACCGCCTTGTCGACGAGCGTGCAGACCGAGACCGAAGCCGGATCGCGCGACTCGAGGTTCCGGCGCAGGTACTCGATCGTGTACCCCGTGTCGATGATGTCCTCGACAATGAGCACGTCGCGGCCCTCGATCGGCCGTTCGAGGTCCTTGACGAGGCGCACCGCGCCGGGTGCCGTGCCATTCCCATACGACGACACGCTGATCAGGTCGTACTCGACGGGGATCCTCATCTGGCGCGCCAGGTCGGCCATGAACACGAGCGCGCCGCGCAGGATGCAGACCATGAGAAGCGGGCGGCCCTTGACGTCCGCCGCGCGGCCGCCGGCGTGGTAGTCGGCCGAGATCTCGTGCGCCAGCTCGCGCACTCGACGCGAGATGGCCGCCTCATCGTAGAGGACTCGCTCAATTCGCGTCCGAAGATCGATTGGGTCCATGGAGCCCACCTCAGAGCAACCCGCCCCGCGAGATCGGGGCAGAGACGATGAGAGCCTGCGAACAGGCAACGCGCCGCGATTATAGCTCACCGCCGTGCGGCCGCAACCGCCCGCCTGGCCGCGCCGCGCCCCGTCAGCCGCACCCGGCGGAGGCGGTTCGCGTTCAGCACCACGTTCACTGACGAGAACGCCATCGCCGCCTCGGCGACCAGCGGGTGAAGGAGTCCGACCACCGCGAGCGGGATGGCCACGACGTTGTAGAGGAACGCGAAGAACAGGTTCTGGCGAATCTTGCGGAACGTGGCCCGCGCCAGCCGCACGGCCTCGACCACGGCGGCCAGGTCGCCAGAAACCAGGGTGATGTCGGCCGCCTCGATCGCCACGTCTGTTCCGGTGCCCAGAGCGATGCCGACATCGGCCGCCCCCAGCGCCGGGGCATCGTTGATCCCGTCGCCGACCATGCCCACGACGGCGCCCGCCCGTTGCAGGCTCGCGACCGCGGCGACCTTGCCCTCGGGCAAGACGCCGGCGATGACGCGCTCGATCCCGACCTCCTCGGCCATCGCCTGCGCGGCGCGCGCGTGATCGCCGGTGAGGAGCACGACGTCGAGCCCCATCGCCCGGAGGTCCGAGATCGCCTGACGCGCGTCGGGCTTGGGGCGATCGGACAGCGCGAGCAAACCCCTTCCTCGGCCCTCGATCCCCACGCCGACGACGGTCGCTCCGGCAGCCTCCATGCGCGCCTGCTCCTCGGCCCACGGTTCCATGGCGAGGCCCTCCGCGGCAAGCCAGTCCGGACGCCCGACCCAGACTGCGCGGCCCCCGACGCGCCCGCGCACCCCGCGTCCGGGGACCGCCACGACCGCCTCAGCCGACGCCGGGACCACGCCGCGTGCCGCGCACGCCGCGCCCACGGCACGGGCGATCGGGTGCTCGGACGACGCCTCGACGCTCGCCGCGAGGGCGAGCACCTCGTCCTCGTCGCCGCGCGCCGCGATGCCCACGACGGCCGGCTTGCCCACTGTCACCGTGCCCGTCTTGTCGAACGCCAAGACCTGGACCCGCGACAGCGTCTGAACGGCCTCGCCGCTACGCAGCAGGATCCCCGCCCGCGCCCCGCGGCCCGCCCCGACCGCGAGCGCCGTGGGCGTGGCCAACCCCAGCGCACACGGGCAGGCAATCACGAGCACGGCCACGGCAGCGAACAGCGCGCGTCCGAGCGGCGACGCCTCGGCGACCGCCCACGGCAGCCACCGTCCCGCCGCGTCGGCAATCCGCAGCAGAGGCTCCGGCGCGAACCACCACGCGGCGAACGTCGCCAGGGCCAGGGCGAGGACGCCCGGCACGAACACCCGCGTGACACGATCCGCCAGGGCCTGGATCGGCACCTTCGACGCCTGCGCTTCCTGCACCAGCCGCACGACCTGCGCCAGGAACGTCGCCTCGCCCACCCCCGTCGCGCGGACGCGCAGGGCGCCGTCCCCGTTCACGGTCGCGCCCAGCACGCGATCGCCGACCGCACGCAGGACGGGCATCGACTCGCCCGTAGCCAGCGACTCGTCGATTGCGCTCTCGCCGGCCTCGATCACGCCGTCCGTGGGAATCCGCTCGCCCGGCCGCACGACCATGAGATCGCCGACCTGGACGGCCGAGACGGGGACCTCGAGCGTCTCTCCATCGCGGACGACGCGCGCCGACCGCGCGCTCAGATCGAGCAGCGCGCGGATCGCGCCCGACGTTCGCCCGCGCGCCGCAGCCTCGATCCACCGACCGGTCAGATGGAAGGCCATCATCATCGCCGAGACACCCGAGTAGTCGGGCACGTGCGGCAGGACGCCCACATGCCCGAGAGTCGCCAGGATCCCGGTGACGAACGACGTCGCCACACCGAGGCCGATGAGCGTGTCCATGCTCGGCGCGCGCCGCAGCGCCGCGACGAACCCCGCCCGCAGCGTCGGCCAGCCCGCGCCGACGACGACGGGCAACGCCAGGACGAGCATCCCCACGTGGTAGACCGTCGGCGAAGGCCACATCCGGCCGAACGCCATCTCGGGAATCATCCACACGAGGATCGGGATTGCCAGGCCCCAGGCGACCATGGCGCGCCGGCGCGCCGCCACCGCGCGCTGCGCGTCGCGGGCCACGAGGACATCGGCGGCCGGCGGCCCGGCGATCACCGTCGCAGCGAATCCCGCGCCGCGGACGGCATCGCGCAGCGCCTCGTCAGCAACCTCGGGGCGCACGACGACGGTCGCTTTCTCACCCAACAGGTCCACGCGCGCACGACGCACGCCGCGGGCGCGACGCAACGCTCGCTCGACCGCACTCGCGCAGCTGGCGCAGTGCATCCCGTCGATCTGGAGCGTCACCTCACGGTCGTCGGTCTCCAGCACGCTCGCTCCTTCCTCTTGGCCCAGGCCCGCAGAGAGTACACGGAGGCCGCGCGACCGGCCGGCACACGCGACAAGAGCCAGAAAGACCGGAGGACCCTGCCTTGCAGCAGAGTCCTCCCGCAGGCGTGATCGCCGCTTCAGTCTCTCTAAGAAGCTACGCTTCTCTTCTTGTTGGCGACATCCTACCCATCGCGGGGATTCAGTGCAAGCCCTAGCCGACCCTCTGCGTCACGACGTCCAGCGAGGTTCGCTCGGTGCGCAGCAACGACAGGAGAGCAAGATCGATGAACTCCCCGCGCTCGAACTCGTAATCGCGCAAGAGGCCCTCGCGGCGGAACCCCGCCCGCTCCAGGGTGCGCAACGAGCGGCCATTGCGCGGATCGACCAATGCCTCGACGCGATGCAGGCGCATGGCCTCGAAGCCATAGTCCAGCACCGCCGCGAGGGCCTCCGTCATCAGGCCCCGCCGCCAGTACGGGCGCGCCAGGATGAAGCCGACCTCGGCCCGGCTGTGCTCGGGCACGTGGTCGAAGTAGCCGATGTCCCCGATGTACTCGTCCTGGCCTCGCTCGGTGAGAGTCCAGCGAATCCCGTCACCCGCGGCCGTCTCCTCGGTGAAGTCGCGGATCTGATCCAGCGCGTCGCGGATCCGCGCGAGCGGCTCGGCGCCAAAGTACCGCATGGTGTCGGCATCGCGCCAGGCGTCGAGGAGCGCGCGCGCATCCGCCCGTCGCGGCGCGCGCAACACCAGCCGTTCCGTCTCCAGCACAGGGAAAGCCCGTCGCGCGCGCATATCGCCTCCGATCGCCGGCGCCCATCATGGCCCGATCCACCGCGCGCGCGCAAGGCGCCTCGTGGCACGCCTTGACCCGACCCGACGCATGTGGTCTACTTCCGGCGGGAGGCACAGATGCGCGCTGCGGCTTGGCTTGGACTCGTGGTCGGCGTGGCCCTCCTCTCTGGCTGCTCCGAGCCTCCCTCTGTGCGCGCGTTCGTCGATCCCCCGACCGGCGTTGTCCCCTACGCCGCGCGCATCGTCTGCTCGGCGCCGCCGGGCACGTACACCTACGCGCTCCCGGACGGATCGGCGGTGACGACGCGCGACGCCGTGCTGGACGTGACCGTCGACCGCCTGGAGTGGGCCGCCGAAGTAACCTGGACCGACGGACGCGACGCGCGCACGGCCATGGCCTCGGCCCGCGGAACGAACGCGTTGCCGACCATCCTCCAGCCCCGCCTCAACGGCGACCCGTACCTGTGGCGGCTGGCCCCGCGGGTGAAGACGCTCATCGACTTCACACACTACCCGGCTGGGCTCTCGGGACCCGAGTCAGGCGTTCTCTACGACGGCCCATGGCATATCGTCGACCTCCGCGTGGAAGCAGAAGACAAGGTCGTCTGCGGCGCGAGCATGGGCGACTCCATCTACACCCCGCCGCTTCAGGCGGGCGTCTACCACGCCCTCTACCACGGCCAGATCTGGGACAACGCATGCCTCGTGTACCCGCTGCTCACGATGGAGACGGACCCCAGCGGGCGCCCCTACGCGCCGGAGCCCCTCGACGGCTACGCGTGCGACCGCATCATCAACCGCGATCTCCTCGAAGCCGTCGGGTTTCCCGAGCAGTACGCGACGATTCGCGTGACGGTGGAAGACGAGTGGAAGCGACGGACCACGGCCTCTTTCGACGTCCCCGTCGCCCCGATCGAGCAGCAGTCCTTCTATGACGACTTCGACAAGGACCTGTTCTACGTGTCAAGCGCCGGCAGCGCGTACTACTACCATCGCAACTGCCCGCAGGTCTGCGCCATTCCGCGCGACGCGCGCCTCTACTTCGCCAGCGCCCGGAACGCGGAGGCCGCGGGCAAGCAGTCCACGCCGGACTGCATCGAGCCATGAGGCCAGAGGGCGCCTGGCAAAGGAGAAGACCGTGAACGTAGACCCCGCCCTGCTCCCCGCCGTCACCTTGCGCGAAGTGACGGCAGACACCGTCCGCCAGATCTGCCGACTGAGCGAGACGCTCGCTCCGAACCAACAACAGATGGTCGCATCCAACGCGGTCTCCATCGCCCAGGCGCACTTCGAGCCGCACGCCTGGTTCCGCGCCATCTACGCCGCAGAGGAGCCGGTCGGCTTCGTCATGCTCTACGACGACCCGGAGAGAGACTCGGCCTACCTCTGGCGCCTGATGATCGCCGGCCCGCACCAAGGGAAGGGCTACGGGCGCCGCGCGCTGGAACTCGTCTTGGACCACGTCAGTCGGCGTCCCAACGCCCAATCGGTCAAGGTGAGCTACGTGCCGATCGAGGGCAATCCGGCGCCGTTCTACCAGAAGCTCGGGTTCGCGCCGACCGGCGAGGTGGAAGACGGGGAGGTCGTCCTCCGACTGCATCTCGGCGGAGCCTAGGAACCCAGGCTGAAGACCTCGAAGCGGTCCGCCTTGGCCTTGCAGATCGGGCAGACTGCCGGCGGCTGCTCGCGCGCGCACAGATACCCGCAAACCCGGCATCGCCACACCGCGAGACCGTCGGTCCGCTCAGTCGGGGCCTGAGCCAGCTGCGTCGCGCGGCGCCTGCGTTCTGGCACCGGCGCAAGCGGGCGCGCGCCGCGCGCCACGTCATCCGACACGTACAGACCGCAGAAGCAGTTTCCCCACGCGAGAAGATCGCTGTCGCGGTAGTCACACGGGCAGACGATGTCGCGATCGCGGTTCGCGTCGCCGCTTGCCAGGCGGCAAGGACACGCGCGGTACCCGTAGCGGGCCTCGTTCGTCAAGAGCCCCTCGGCGAGCCCTCGGGCGAACACCGCGTCTGGGTTCAGGAGGTAGCCAGCCGCGCTCGCAGCGCGGTCGAGTTCCTGCCGCAAGGCCTCAGCCACTTCGGGAGAGTCCGTTCGTTGCGTCATGCGAGGGCCCGACGGATGTCGTCCGGCCGGAAACCGATGACGCACGTCGCCCCGTCGATGACCAGCGTTGGGAAGCTCTCCCCTCGGCCAAATCCATCGAGTTCCGCCAACATGCGGTCTTTCTCCTCTTGTCCTAAGAGGTCGAGATAGACGAACTCGAACGGCACGCCGAGCTCCTCGAGGAGCTGGCGCGTCTTCCGGCACCAGATGCAGGTCGAGAGCCCGTAGAAGCGCGTCTCGTGCCGACCGGCCCCGGATCCCGCCACTCGCCCGCGTGCATCCATCGTTCCTCCAATCCCTGGCGCGAGTCTAGCGCCGCCGCGAAGGCAGCTCAACAAGAAGTGAGGGTTCAGGACCCTGGATTGCCCTGAACCCTCGCCCCAAGGAGGTACTCGGATCTCTCGTACGCCGCGAGCATGGCACGCGCTTGTGGAGCGGTTGTGACGAGCGCGCGTGGGGCGCGTGAACGTCGGAGCCGCCTCAGATGTAGCCCAGCTGCACGCCCACGATCATTCCGACTCCCAGGACAACCATGACCACGCCCGAGACAAAGTGCAGCTTCCCCAGCTTGGCCGTGCGCCAACGCTCGGCGCGCGCGGTCGTCGTCAGGCCAAAGTGGACCGTCACGGCAATCACGATCATCGGGAGGATGAAGATCACGTTGTACAGCAGCAGCAGCAGGATGCCCTCGGTGCGCGTGGTCGTCGTCGACAGGAGCGACAGGATGGCGAGATACGGTCCCGACGTGCACGGCGCAAGGAACAGGGCGTCGACGAGCCCGGCGACGAAGATCCCAGGCAACGAGACCACTGAGTTCGTCACCCTCTTGAGTAGCGGCTTCCAGCTATCCGGCACCTCGATCGAGAACCACTTGCCGTACCAGAGCAGGTCCTTCATCTGCCACAGCCCCATCAGGATGGCGATCGACGAGACCGTCAGGATGTACGGCACCCGCAGGCTGCGCGTCCCGACCGTGATGCCAAGGAGCGTGTAGAACACGTAGCCCATGAGGAAGTAGACGAGGAAGACGCCCGCCGACCAGACGAGACCCGCGACAAGGATCTTCTGCCGGCGCCCGATCACGAGCAGGCGGCCGAGGAGCAGGAGCATCACGGCAAAGTCGCAAGGATTGAACGAGTCGAGGATCGCCGAGCCAATGACCGCCCACAAGGTCAGCTTCTCGCGCACGCGGACCCGGTCTAGCGGCGAGGTCGCCTTGTCGGCGATCGCCCGTTCGAGCCGCGCCATCACGAACGCCTCGTCCTCCTCCGTGAACGCGAACAGGCGCGATCGATCGCGCCCCGGGTAGACGTGCCCAGCGACGACCGCCGTATCGCCGAAGAAGAGCGCCGGCGTGGCCGGCCGGACGCGGTAGAACCTGGCGAGACGCTCCAGAGCAGACTCGTCCTCGGCCACCGCCGCCGAGAGCCGCCGCACGGCGAGGTCGGGATACGCCTGTTCCAGTTCGCGCACCCAGGCGTCGAGACGCTCGCACTCCGGGCAGTCGGGCGACAAGACCAGGATCGCCTCTGTGGCCGACCCGGACACGCGCGAGGCCGGGGACGGCGCGCCGTCCGCGACCGCCTGCTCGACCACTCGCCGCAGCTCTTCGTCCGCCGCCCGCCCGCTGATCACGAGTGAGGCTCGGCCGATGCGGTGGAACGCGTCGCCCACCACCGCGACCTCCCCAATGAACAAGAGCGGCACCGGCCCGATGTCCGCCCCGTAGGCCGTCAGGAGCCGCGGCAGGAGCGACTGCGCCTCGGGGCTCGTGATGGAGTACTCGTTGATGACAAGGTCAGTGCCCTCGGCCTGCATCCCGTGAAGCAGCGCCTTCACGTGGGCGCAGTGAGGGCAGCCTTCCTCGGAGAAGAGGACGGCCTCCGTCGCCCCGGCGCAGGAAAGCGCGAGGAGAAAGAGGGCGGCCAACACCGCTGGGAGGATCCTTCGCATCGTCCGGCGTCTCCTCTCTACCTGTCTACCCGCCGCGAGAGCGCGGCGCGTTGCCGGCGACTCTATCCCGTCCGCGCGACGCCTGCAACCGATGGGCACGGGACTTTCGCCCCGCCAGGCGGGAGGCTCGCGCCCGGCACAGCGCCGGCCGCGCGGCCGGACACGATGTTCTGGTGCAAGCGGGCTCGCCGACTAACGCGCCCAGCCGGTCACGATCCCGTTGATGAAGTGCACGGTCTCGTACGCATGCATCGCGCGGTGGTCGATGCCCTCACTGCGCGCGGATCGCAGGCGGCGCGCATCGTCGGACGTGTAGGTCCACTCCTCGTGCACGCCGTCGGCGTCCACGGTCTCCGCCTCCCGATCCGGCGATCCCAGGGCCGCCAGGACCATGCCCTTCGTCATGCCCAGGATGATCTCGCCCGCGTCGATCTCGGTCCATGGCCAGGAGGGGTTCGCTTCACGTACCGCCGCCAAGCGGGCCGCGATCGCCGCCTC
>JBFYQX010000084.1:0-23864 GCA_041302525.1 Candidatus Bipolaricaulota bacterium
CACGCATCTGTCACCGCGGCCAAGCTCGCCGAGACCTCCGACGGCGACAGCTCGTCGCCCATGTGGACACTCCGCCTCACCCTGCCAGACCGCAAGCGCGCGTTCGACCTGCGCACCCCGCTCGGCGACCTCGCGACCGCCCTGCGCCACGTCTATGGCCAGCGCTTCCGCGGCTGACCCGTCGAGCGCCGCGTCCCGCGCGCAGTGACCAGCTTCTGGCCTACGGCCGCGGCACCTCCGCGTCCTTCGATCGGCACGCCATGGCGTCGCGGATCTCGCGCAGCGTCTTGTGGATGCCGAACTGGACCATGATCAACTCGCACCCGATACGGGCGAACACCGGACCGAGGAGGATCATCAAGATGCCCCAGACCAGGCTCGCTGTGCCGCCCGGGTAGTCCGTGTTCGCGCCGACGATCGAGAAGATGCCAAGCACCAAGAGGCCGACCGTCAAGAGCCAGAAGATGACCTCAATGGCCAGCGGCGTGATGAGCTTCCGGAACCGCAAGAAGTCGTGAACCCCTTCCGCCAGCTTCTGGGAATCGTCCATACGCACCCTCCCTGTCTACGATGACGCCACGCCGCCGGGACCTCCCGGCGCGTCCCGTTCAGCACTTCGGGACAGTCTACCCGCCGCGGGCCAGCCACAGCATTCGGCACAACGCAGCGCTGCGGCCCCCGCGCACGATCCGCGACCGCACAGGAGTCCTTTGCCCCGCGGCGCTGTTGTGCCTATGCTGGGCGGCGAGGGGGGATGCCATGAGAGGCGACGAGACGCAGAGCGAAGAAGAGCCCCTGTTCCCCGGCGACTTCGTCAGCCCACGGGCGTTTCAGCGCGCCCGCAAGCGCCTCGAGACCCACCTGTTCGCGCACCGAGAAGTCCTGTCGCCCAAGCCCCAGCCCGTAGCACCTCTGTACCCTCCACCCACGCCGCCGGCATCCTCCCAGGAGCATCTCGACAGACTGAATGCCTTCCTTGCCGAACTGAAGACCCGTCCCCGTCCCCGCCTTCGCCCCGGCCGCCGAACCCTCTGCGTCGGCAAGTGCCGCTGGCACTTCCTCCGGCCGCCGACGATGAACTAGGTCGAAACCGCCCCCTCTCAGAGGTTGAAGGGTCCCCAAGCGAATGTGGCGCTTGCGCCGAGGGTGAACGAGTTGGCTGCGGTGGTGTGGTAAGACGTCCACGCGGACACGGTGATCGGGTCGACGTCGAGCGTGGCCGATAGGCGGGCGAGGAGCGACGCGCCGCCGTAGTAGGTCACGGTCGCGACGACGGAGACCGCGCCGGCCTCCAGCGTCGAGGTGATCTGTGCGTACGAGAAGCCCAGCGGGATCAGATTCACGAGCGCGCTCGCGGATGTGGCCAGCGTCGCCGCGTCATCGCCTTCTCCGAGCGACGCAACGCCGAGCGACAGCTTGCCGAGAAGCGTCGACGTGATCCCGAACGGCAGGAGCGACAGTGTCGTCGTGCTCGTCAGCGAATGGTCTGCGAGGCCGGCGATGGCGCGAAGTGTCAGATCGGCAAGCGCGTCGAACGCGCCGTCGAGTTCGACACCCGCGTTGAAGGTCGAGTTGACCGACAGCGTTGGATCCTCGTCGAACACCTCCACGTCGAACAGGTCCACCGACGCAGACAGCGCGGCGCCGCTGAACGCCCACGGCAGGACTCCGAGGTCGAGCGATGCCGTGAAGGTCACTGGATCCAACTCGTATACGAGGCGCAGCGACTCGTCGATGCCGAACGTCGGCATGACCGTCAACGTTGTGTTGCTCGAGAACGTCCACGCGTCTTCCCCGACAGTCACGCCGACATGGAGACGCCCGGCAAGTGCCGGAAGGATGTCGGCACTCGCGCCGATTGTGCCGCTCACCTCGGCGGCCATCCCCGACGCGGCCAGCGCCGAGACGCACAACAGCACCCATGCAGCGGTCGATCGTCTTCTCATTTACCCCCCCGACGCGGTTGTTGGATTCCAGCATACCGCAGCGAGGCGCGGTGCGCGGAGACGCGGGTCTCGTCGCGGGCGGCTGCAGACCGTGTACGATGCGACATGAGCCGGCTCGAGAGAGCGCTTCCGGGCATCGCCTTCGTTGCGAGTATCTCTATCGCCGCCTCGGCCTTCCTCGGCGTTCCGACCGGGCCGGCGCTGCAAACGCCGCTCTCCCCGCCGTTTATCGACGGCCGCTGGGTTCAGCCGTCGGCGAGCAGCCCCGCGGAGCCCGTTTGGGGGCACGCCGAGGGCCTGCAAGTCGGGCTCTGGCCCACCGGGGGACCCCGCGGGCTCTTTCGCATCTACGCTCCGTACCTCGGCCACCAGAACGGGCGGATGATCAACTACGTCGCGATTGAGCCTGTCGACCTCCACAGCGGGTCGCGCGGCTTCTCCGAACTCGAGTGGAGCCGCTTGGACAACGTCCAGGGACTGCGGTTCTGGACCACGGACGATCCGGCGGATGAGACACCCGTCGATCCCCGCGAGCCGGCCCGCGGGACGGTCACCCTCGACGGAGACATCGAGACGCTGACCGTGATAGTACGGATTGAACCGTACGAGAACGGCGCACACGTCTACGTCGAACTCACGTTTCGCTCTGACCGGCCCTACGAGGTGGGCTTCTCGACGTACGTCGCTTCCGGCTCGATCCCGCTCGCCGCATGCATCGTCACCGCGACGATGGGCAACTACGCTCGCCTGCGAACGCTGCATCTAGCAGACCGCACGATCGACGCGGCCGACCTATGGCCGGGCTTCGCAGGGGACGGTTTTGCGCCACACGTCACGTTTACCGCAGACGAGCTACTGCGCACGCCGGACGGGGGCGTCCTCTTTGTCGTGACGCCGAACGAGGCCGATCCGGCGTCTGCCGAGTACGCCGCGGGAACGCCGCGCGACTGGAAGTACACGGGCGCGTCCGCGACCCAGTACTGGCGTTGCGAGGACGCCCTGCCGTCGCTTCGCGGATGCGTCAACGGGCGGACGAAGTACTGGGCAACGACGGCGCCGGTCCCCGGAGGCATCTCGTTCGAGAACGTAGAGCTTGTCGAGCGGTTCCGGAATGGCGCCCAGTACTGGTTTGGGGTTGTTCCGGGGCGGTATGAGCCCGGCCTGTGCGTGAGGCTCGATGCATCTTCGACAGCATCCGATGAATAGGCCTGCGGCCGCGCACCAGGATCGACGTTGGGGAACCCGGCCCGCGGAGCCCGCCACCTACCTCAAACGCTGAAGCAGACAGATGGAGACGCATCGCCTGTTTCTGCGCAATCCATCTCGCGAAGAGCCGATGACATACGAGAGCGACCAACGACAGGGCGTTGCGCCGGCACCGCGAAAGCCGACGGGAGTTCGCTCCCGAGGCGATCACGCTCGCGGAGCTGTCGTTCTTGTTGTGCGCGACGCAAGGCATTCGAAACATCCACCCAAAGTGCCGGGAGGGTCAGGTCTTGCGATGACACATCAAGCCGCCGCGCCCGTTTCTGACAAGGCTTCGGCGCAGGTCACCGGAAGAGACACCTGCCCTCACGACGGCTGTCGAGCGGTGGGTTGCCGGCGCCGCGGCGTCTCGGTGTAGTATCGGTCGGAGAAGCCCATGCCACGCAATGTGGAGATCAAGGCGCGAGTACGCGATGGGGATGCCGTTCGCCGGCGCGCAGAGGCGCTCGCGGACGGGCCGGCGGTTGTGCTGGAGCAGGTAGACACGTTCTTCGGCACGTCTGACGGGCGGCTGAAGCTGCGCGTCTGCTCTTCGAGGAATCCGTCGAGCTCCGCTTGCAGCACACGTCAGTCATCGGTCAGCGGACGGGCTGTTGAGAGCTTCTCACGGAGACCTGCGCTGTGCGCTGCAAAGGCGAGCGGTCAACGTCGGTTCCGTTCCGAAGCGATTCTGCCTTCTTGAGCTTGCCCGCCCGTCCTTCATGCGACGTTGGTGAGTGGCCTATCGCGAGCGGTCGCAATGGACGAGGAGGGAGGCTCCGCGTGCTTCAATAGCAGGGCGGGGAAGAGGGGGAAAACAGGCCCGATCGCTTCTGCCGCCAGAGAAAGGGGTCTGTGCGTTCCCAGTGGCCTATCTGCTCTCCGTAGCGTCGGCGGTGAGAGCAACTCCGGGCTGGATGGGCTAGGAAGAGGGTCGTAGGAGATACACAACCTCGCCGCGCGCAGCGTCGCCCTGATGGTAGAACCCGACCTCATGAACTCGGAGATCCCCCCAGAAACCTGATACGGCGTACAGAGACAGCCCGCGGGTCCTTCTGGCATCAAGCAAGAGGCTCGTCTCGGGGCAGTCCTCGGACACGGCGCTGAAGCTCGAGAAGGGCATCCTGAACTCGCGCACGGAGCTATCTGCGAGCGCTGGCTGACCCACGGAGGTGAGTCGATGGCCCTCGACACGGGTGGGCTCGTCGTTCATCAGCTCGACATCCTCGCCGAACGGGCGGGAGGACGAGAGACACAAGTACAGCCCATCGAAGCCCGTCGCATCCAGAGGGTTGGTGGAGTACTGCCCGACGCCGGTCATCCCCGTCGTAGACGCCTTGGTAAGCAGCAGAGGACACCCCAGAGCGTCGCACTGAACGCACAGAAGGACGCGCCACATGACATTGCCGAAGGCCTCGGGTCTCCACTCCACACGAGGAGCTTGCTGGGCAGGTCTCCATCGCGGAAACCGTCGATGAGACCAGAACCCAGCCGGACGCTGGGTACGGGTTCGCTGGGAGATCCTGCGCGCTGGCCGAGGCTGAGGCGCTGCTCACGGCCTTCAGCTTGCCTGCCGTTGACGCGGTACTGGAGCTGCCTGTAGGTGCGAGCGTGCCGAGGCCACGAGCGTCTCTCTTGTCGGCGATTGCCGCTGCCTGCGCTGCGGCAGGTCGTCCGGTTCCATGGTTTGGTGGATCGGACCTGAGGGCCACGAAAGGGGCTACAACCAGGCCGAGGGCGAGGATCAGACCGAGTGCACGGAAGGTCACGCGAACCTTTTCTTGAAGGGCCACGTCTTCGTGATGAGCGAACGTAGCGCAAGAGAACGTCGCGCATAGGGTGCGCGGTAGACACCCCAGCTCAGAGAGACAGCGAAGGCGGCTCATGGCCGCACGAACAGAAGAACACAGGTCCGCATCTCGTTCTCGGACCGGAAGTGCCATGGTTGGCAGCACCGGCGCTGCGTGAGAACTGCTCCGCGCAACGTGCGGATCGCCACACACAGCTCCAAGGCGCACCGGGCAACGGGGATCGGATCTCCTGGCGTCCAGCCACGCACCCATTGCGCCCAGGGGCTACATGTCCAGTCAGCGCGACGTGTCCCGGGCGGGTGTCGCCGCTCCGTCTGCTGCTACTCCGCGAGGATGGTCTCAATGAACCCGGCGTCGAGGTCAGCGGGATGATCGTTGTAGCGCACGATGCCGTCTCGATCGACGATGATCGAGCGCGGTATGGAGTCAACTCCGTACAGCGTGACCAGCGGCGAATGCCACCCTCCTGGCTCCCAGATGCAGGTCAGTCCGGTGTAGCCCTCTTCGGTCAGGTATGCCGTTGCTTCAGAGGCTGTGGCATCTGTGCTGACCGCGAGGACGACGAATCCCTGGGTGTGGTAGCGCCGCCAAAGGGTGTTGACCCAAGGCATGCTCGCCATGCAGGGACCGCACCACGTTCCCCAGAACTCGATGAGGACCACGTTACCGCGCAGATCGCTCAGGGTGATCTCTTCCTGCCCTGCTGTCGGGGCGGTGAAGTCGAATGCCCTGGAGCCGATCCATGATCCATCCTGCACGTCACCGGCCGAGAACCCGGACTCTGGCAAGGACCCCGGTCCGCACGAGGCAGAGGAGCACGCTCTGATCTGGTACCAGTAGCGAACGTACGGCGCAACGTTCAGGTCCTCACACGTTGTGTCTTTGATGGACAGGACGTGCGTGTAGTCTCCTCCCGGCCACGTGGCGCGTGACACGGTGTAGTAGTCGGCGCCTTGCACCTCGTTCCAGGAGAGCGAGACACGGTCGGGGTAGCTTCCGTCGCTGGCCGTGACCTCCACCGGCGCAGGCAGGTCTGGCAGAAACGGGCCGAGGCATCCTGCCAGTGCGGACGATAGGATGAGGCACACGCCAATGGCTAAGAATCTGTGCATGCGGTTCTCCTGTGGGCTCGCTGTTTGAGGATCGATCGACATGCTTTCAGATCACCTTCCAAAGGAACTTCCCGGGAGGTTGAGGAGTCGGAGCCAGCCGTACCGTCGGCACGATGGGCAGCACGGCTGGCTTTTGTCCAGCTCCTCCTGCTCAGTGAGTACGGAGCGGCCGGCCAACGCCCGAGGAGCACGCAGTTCCGTGCACACACCGCGCCGGGTCGCGCTGGGAGTGTCTGGAACAATGCAGATCCGAGTCGGCGCGACGTTGGCGTCCGCAGCGAGACCCTTCCTTGTCAATGCGTTCTACCCTCTCGGGCGCGGTCGTGCCCCGGCGGCGGCGCTGCTCGCCTACCTCCCCGAGGGCCGGATCTCGCGGATCGTGAACTTCGCATAGTGTTTCTCGCCTGTCCGGACGCAGTACGTGTTGCCGGCCACAGCAGACAGGCCACCGGAGTAGGTCGTGTACCCACTGGTCGGGGCTTCCAGGACTTCTTCCAGCGCGACGGGGCCCATGTCTTTGATGGCCGCGTAGTATCCCGCACGCAGGGAGATGGGCGTGCTGTACGAGTCCCTAAACAGGACGTCAGCATCGTACCACGAGTTGGTGGTTGCCCCGGTGTTGATGTTCAGTCCCGTAGGTCCAGCGCCGCCCAGCACCTCGGAGTAGACGGCGGCCGTACCCGCTGTCGTGCCCGTGCCGAAGCTTGCTGTCGAACCCGGTTGGTAGACCCAGTCGATGATCATAAGCTTCTCGAACTTCAGCAGGAAGTCGAAGCTGAATGGTTTTCCGTCGTAGCCGTAGAAGACCTCATAGTAGTCATTGGCCGTCGAGTACCGCGAGAGGAAGGCGGTGACCGTGTACCGCGTCACCTCCGGAGCGATGGTCAGACCTCTCATGTCGAAGCGGCCTGAGCTATCCGTCTTCGTTGTGCCGACCATGACGGTCGTGCCTAAGGCGCTGTCGTAGTATGTGACTCGTACGTCAATCCCTTCCATGGTTCCGACCGTCTCAAGCCGCACCCGCCCCTCGATCGATGCCGTGCCGCTTTGGTTTCCCTGCCATAGCGCGCATCCCGCAAGACAGACAAGCAGGGTGGCCGCGCTGATTGCGCCGGCGAACGCTTGCCATGCTCCCCTTCGCATACCCGTACCTCCTTACAAGAGACTCCGGCTACGCTACAGCAAAACGTCGGTTATGTAAAGAGCGCCTAGATGCACAACATGCTCGTGGATCCTAGCTGATTCCGGCGCCGCGAGGGTCAGGTCTCACAGTGGCACATCGCACAGTATCTTCCGCCCCTGCCGGAGCTTCCGCGCGTTGTCCCGGGTGCCTTGACCTCACGGCCGACGGCGAGCCGCGGGTTGCCGGCGCCACGGCGTCTCGGTGTAGTATCGGTCGGAGAGACCGATGCCACGCAATGTCGAGATCAAGGCGCGAGCACGCGATGGGGATGCCGTTCGCCGGCGCGCGGAGGCGCTCGCGGACGGGCCGGCGGTTGTGCTGGAGCAGGTAGACACGTTCTTCTGCACGTCCGACGGGCGGCTGAAGCTGCGCGTCTTTCCCGACGGGAAGGGTGAGCTGATCGCCTACCGCCGGGCGGACGTGGAGGGGCCGAAGACGTCTGAGTACGTCATCTTTCGCACGCCGCACCCACAGGACCTACACGCCGTCCTGGAGAGGGCGCTCGGGGTGCGCGGCGTGGTGCGCAAGCGTCGGCTTCTCTTCCTCGTCGGCCCTGCGCGCATTCACCTCGACGAGGTCGAGGGCCTGGGCGCGTTCCTCGAACTGGAGGTCGTCCTGACCGAGGAGCAGGCGGAGGCGGAAGGCGAGGCGATCGCGCGCAATCTGCTGAAAGGGCTCGGGGTGCGCGACGAGGACCGCGTGGCGGCGGCGTACATTGACCTCCTCGAGAAGGGACCGCACGCATGAAGCTGCGCACGTTTGCCACGGCGGCGGACTTCCTCGACGCGGTCGGCCCCACGCTCGACGCGAGCGAGGCCGAGAACTCGCTCCTGCTCGGCGTCGCCCTGCGGGTGCGCGAGGGTCACCAGTACGGCCCCGAGCCGCCGTTCTTCGCCTGCGTCGACGAAGGACGGAGCGTGCCGCTGATCGCCGTGCGCACGCCGCCGTACAACGTCCTCCTGTGCGCTGAGGCGGCGAATCCTCAGGCCATCGACATCCTCGTGCGGCACCTTGCCGACAGAGGCGAGGCGCTCCCCGGCGCGCAAGGGCGGGCGGGCGTCGTGGATGCCCTCGCGGCGGCCTGGCAGGCGGAGACAGGCGCGACGTGGTTGGTGACGATGGAGCAGCGTCTCTATCGCCTGACCGAGGTGACGTGGCCTCAGGGAGTGCCCGGGCTGGCGCGGTGGGCCACCGCCGGAGATGAGGTGCTGCTTGTCTCGTGGGGGCAGGCGTTCATCGACGAGGCGATCCCTGGCGGCCCGCAGCCGGAGGCCCCGACGATGGTTCGTAACGGAATCGCCGACCGGCGGCTCCTCGTGTGGGATGATGGGGGCGTCGTCTCGATGTGCGCCCAGGCGCGCCCGACGCCGCACGGGGCGTCGATCGGCCTTGTGTACACGCCACCCGACCTACGGGGCCGCGGCTACGCCTCGGCATGCGTGGCCGAACTGAGTCAACGCATCCTCGACTCGGGCAAGGCGTTCGTCACCCTGTTCACGGACCTGGCAAACCCGATCTCGAACTCGATCTACCAGCGAATCGGGTACCGGCCGCTCGGCGACTTCCGCGAGATTCGCTTCACGGCCGCGTAGGGTCTGGAGCCCAAGAGCGCTGTCGCGGAGTGCGTTGAGGCAGCGGCAGAGAGGCGACGACTTCACTGCCTCGGTCTGGGGCTTGAACTCGGAACGGCGTCCGGGGCGACACGGGTTGGCTCTCTGCAGCCCCTCCGGTGCCCTGAGTTCTTCCCATGGCGGAGCCGCGGAGTTTCCCAGGCCCTCACGCAACGACCGCCGATGGTTGCGGCATGCTGTCATGGTCTGTTGGCTCTCCGCCTGTGCCCGGCGATTCCGGCGTTTTCGCTCTCTCGGCACCTGTTACAGCAGGATGCGCAGCACGATCCACGTCGCCGCGGCGATGACCGCGACGGCGGAGGCGAGCACGGCGAGGCCGATCCCGACGACGACGGGCGCGATGCGTTCGAGCTCGGCGAGCAACGAGGCGCTCGGCTCGTCGGCCGCCGGCGCGGGCAACTCGGGCCGGCGCACCTCCAAGACCTCTCTCCTCTCTCCGATCGGCTCGAAGATGATGAACTCATCCGACGGGGCGGTCGCCGGCGTCTCGGAGAGCGCGGGCTCGCTGTCTGCGACCGCGACCGCCCCAGGTGGGATGGGGGGACGGGCTTGCAGGGTGAACGTGTCGAGCAGCTCGCCGGCCGTGGGCGCAAACTCCGTCTCCGTCGCCTCGGCCACGGAGACAATGTCGACGCGGGCCTCGTCGGGCGTGGTCGAAACACGCGCGTAGAAGTTGTGCCCCTCGATGGCCACGACCGAGCCGTCGACGCGGGTGGGCGCGAGCGGCCGCGGCACGGCGCCCCCGCCGCCGAGGACGAGGTACACGACGCCGTCTCGCTCAATCCGCTCGTAGTTGTGGGCATGTCCGTTGAAGACGATGTCGACGCCCGACTCCACGAAGATCGGGTGGTAGATGATGTCGTAGCTGTAGCCGCTTCCGTGGTACGCGTCGGAGGAGAAGACGGGGTGGTGGAAGATGACGAACTTCCACCGCTCGGGTCCGGCGAGCTGGGCGCGCGCGTAGTTCTGTTGCTCCAGGATCCGGTCGGCGCGCGTCGCGGCGGTGTCGAGACCGACGACCACGAGGTCGCCCCAGTGCAGCGTCCACCAGCGCTCGTCACTCTGGCCGCCGCCCGGCGGGTGGGCGAAGGCCTTATAGTAGGAGATGCTGTTCTTCTCGTGGTTCCCAAGCACCGGCACGAACGGCGCGACCTGAAGCATCGACGCGAACGACGCGAACCAATGGGGCCAGTAGAAGGCATTCGGCGTCTCGACGAGGTCGCCGGCGTGCAGGATGAAGTCGAACCCGCCGCGGCGCGCCGCGTCGAAGGCGATGGCGTCTCCGACCACGGCGAGGCGGTTCGGACCCTCCCACTGCCACTGCGTATCAGCGAGCACGGCGAACGTCGCCGTGCCGCCGTCGCGCGGCGCGGTGCGGAAGCGGCCGATGGGACTCGTCACGATCTCTGATCCACTCTGCACGATCACGCGATAGACATAGGCGGTGGCCGGGACGAGGTCCTCGACGAGCACGTCGACCTGCCCGTCCTGGTCCTCGCTCGGCGCGGGCACAGCGATGCGCAGGGTCTCTGACTCGGTCTGCGGCGAGTCGAGAGCCGGCGCGATCTCGAGGACGCCCGGCAACGCGGGCTCGACGAGCCATGAGACCACAACGGAATCCGGCGTCGGCGCCCCGGCGTAGGGGCCCCGCTCGAACGGCGGCGCGGCGAGCGCCGACGTCGCGAGCGCCAGCGTGAGGCCAAGCAACACGACCAGGTGTCGTCTCATCGCCCTCCCGAGCCTCGGAGCGTACCCCGAATCCAGGCCCGCGCCAATCCTGGGGTAGCCCTTGGCCCTCTGAGCGTCTATCCTCTTGCTTGCGCACGCGCGTCAGGAGCCGCCATGGGAGACACGAAGCGGTCGCGATTCCTCCGTCGCTCTACGCGAGCCTTCTTCCGCGAAGGCCGGCGGACGCCCGGCTACTCGCTGCTCGACTTCGTTCACGGGTACGTCTACGCACGCTGGCCGTACTTCTACATTGGCGCCGCCACTGGCGCGCGGCCGGTCCCGGGCCCTCTGCGTCCGCTCCTTCGGCTGGGTGCCGCGCTCGCCGACCGCTACCACGGCAAGGTCGTGCCGCTCGCGGCGGCCGAGAAGCTCGTCACGTTGCGCGTGGGGCTCGAGGCGCGCGGCATCGAGCACATCGTCCCGTACCCCGTGGCGCGCGACATCGTCCTCGCGCACCCCGACCACATTGTCGCCCTCGACTGCCCGTGCCGGCTCGAGCGCGAGAACCCGTGCCTGCCGCTCGACGTCTGCCTGATCGTCGGCGAGCCGTTCGCCAGTTTCATGGCTGAGCACCATCCTGGGCACGCGCGGTGGATCACGCAAACGAAGGCGGTCGAGGTCCTGCGCGCCGAGCACGAGCGCGGCCACGTGCACCACGCGTTCTTCAAGGACGCGATGCTCGGGCGGTTCTATGCGATCTGCAACTGCTGCTCGTGCTGCTGCGGGGCGATGCAGGCGTTTCGCAACGGGACCCCGATGCTCGCTTCGTCCGGCTACGTCGTGACGTGTGACCGCGCGCGCTGCGCGAGTTGCACCCTGTGCGCGCGTGCCTGTCCGTTTGGCGCGTTGGCGCTCGTCGAGGGGACGTTGCGCGTCGATTTCGAACGTTGTATGGGGTGCGGAGTCTGTGTCTCGGAGTGCCCGCGCGAGGCGCTCCAGCTGGTGCGCGACACGGCGAAGCCCGCGCCGCTCGAGATCGATGGGCTGGCGCGGCTGGCGTCCTCCGGTTGAACTCAATCCCCGTCGCGCCTAGACTCGCGCCATGACGCAGCCGCAGGATCGCATCCGAACGAAGATCGTGTGCACGCTCGGCCCGGCATCGCGGAGTCCGGACATGCTGCGCGCGCTCCTCGTTGAGGGCATGAACGTCGCCCGCATCAACTGCTCGCACGGAACGCCGGCCGAGCATGCCGAGACGATCGCGGCGGCCCGGCGCGCGGCCGATGCGGAAGGCAAGACGCTGGCCGTCCTGGCCGATCTACAGGGCCCGAAGACCCGCCTCGGCGAGTTCGCCCATCCAATCGACGTCGTCGCCGGCCAACGCTGGACCCTCGTGGCGGCGGGAGATGCTGATCCGGGCGACGGCCTCCTGCCACTTCCGCATCCCGAGGTCGTGCGCGCCTTGGTGCCGGGCGGGCGTGTCGTGTTCTCCGACGGCGAGATCGAGGCCGTCGTTCGGGCGGTAACGGGTGACCGAGCCGAGATCGAGATTCGCGCCGGTGGCAGGCTTTCTTCGCGGCAAGGTGTCGCCGCCCCGGGGGCTACGCCGCGCCTGGCCGCCCTTACAGCCAAGGACCACGCCGACGCGGCCCACGCCGTGGCGTGCGGCGTCGACTTCGTCGCCTTGTCGTTCGTTCACTCGGGCGATGACGTGCGCGCCCTGCGTGCCTTGCTCGACGCGCTGCCCGGCGGCCGCGAGGTCAGCGTGGTGGCCAAGATCGAGACCCGGGCCGCGCTCGAGGCGCTGGACGGCATCCTCCACACGGCCGACGCCGTCATGGTCGCGCGCGGTGATCTGGGGATTGAGGTCTCGCCACAGGAGGTCCCGCTGCACCAGAAGGACGTGATCCGCCGCGCGAACCTCCTCGGGATTCCGGTCATCACGGCCACTCAGATGCTGCAGTCGATGGTCGACGCCCCGCGGCCGACGCGCGCCGAGGCGAGCGACGTGGCAAACGCGATCCTCGACGGCACGGACGCGGTCATGCTCTCGGCCGAGACCGCGATCGGCAAGTACCCGCGCCAGGCCGTGGCGATGATGCGCGAGATCGCCGCGATCGCTGAGACACGGATGCCCTGTCGAGCTCCAGCTGACGATCCCGCGCTCGCCCTGCACGTCCACCCCGTCTCCGACGCGATCAGCGACGCCACGGTGAGGGTCGCCGAGGCGGCCGGCGCCCGTCTGATCGCCACGGCCACGTGGTCGGGATACACGGCGCGGCGCATGGCGCGCGAGCGCCCGCGCCTCCCGATCGTCGCCCTGACCCCGCACGAGGGCGCGCGGCGCCGCCTCGCGCTCACGTGGGGCGTCCAGTCGTTGCGCATTCCCCAGTTTGAGGGGACCGACGACATGTTGCGCGTCGTCTCTCAGGCCCTGACGGCATCGGGGTGGGTCGCGGCCGGCGACCTCGTCGTGATCACCGGCGGGATCCCGTCGGGAGGCGGCGGGACGACGAACTTCCTCAAGGTCCACCCCATCGCGGCGCCGGATTCCTAAGCGGCGAGCATGGCGGCGACGACGAGCGCTACCGCGACGACGATGCCGACGAGAATCGCGGTCATCATGACGTGCCTCCTTTCTCACCATCCAGGCACGCGCCCCGACGGCGTCGCGAGGGCAGCGCGGCGTCGGGCAGGTCGGCGAACAGCGCGCGCATTTGCCGGCGGTACGCGTCAAACGCCGCGCGGCCGGCCGACGTGAGGCGGACCATCGTGTGCGGCTTGCGTTCCACGAAGTCCTTCTGAATCTCCACGTAGCCGGAGGCCTCGAGCTTCGCGAGGTGCGACGACAGGTTTTCCCACGTCAGCGCCGTCGTCTGCATCAAGAAGACCAGGTCGGCGCCCTCGACCCCGTAGAGGTGCGCCACGAGCACGAGGCGCGCCGGCTCGTGGATCACGCGGTCGATCTCGATCTGCGGCGGCCCTTTCCGGTTACTCAGAGGTCTCTCCGTCCTCGACCCGGCCCAGCTGAGGCCGAGGCAGGCGTAGGAAGCGGGCGAGCAGGAACGCGCCGATGGCTGTGCTGATCACGGCGGCGGCGCCGAACGTGATGACGCGCGGCATCGGCACGATTGTGGCCCGCTCAAGCCACGTACCGGCGAACTCCGCGCCGCCGAACAGCGCCGCGTGCACCAGGACGCGCGGACAATCCAGAAAGTACGCGATTGCGGCGAGCGGGAAGAAGACGAGCACCCCGGCCACGGCGGAGACCGTGTAGCGAGACACGAGGCCGGACGGCGACGATCCGCGTTGCACAGCGAGGGCCGTCAGGACGACGAGCGCCGCCGTGAACAGGACGAAGCTCGCGAGAACGACGGTCGCTGCTCGCATTCGCCGAATCCGTGGGCGGGCGAAGCGGACGACGCCCAGTCGGGGCCGCGTGATGCGGCGCCGCGCCCACCACAGGCAGGCGGCCCCGCCGAACTGAACGGCGGCGAGGACGCCCAGGGTCGCCGAAGCGCTTTCCAAGAGGCCGTCAGCCAGCTGGCTCAGGGCGACGCCAAGGAACAGGGCAGCGAAGAAGAGGTCGAACAGCCCGTCGCGCTGGTGCGCGCGCCACGCGCTGGACTCGAGCCGTACGGGATTCAGCTCCTGCACAGTCCCTCCATTCCGGCACTCTGTGCTGCAAAGTACTCTGCATCATGAACCCGCCTGGCGAAGCGTCAACCCTCCGGAACGAGCCGGGACGCGCGATCGTCTCATCCGGCGGGAAGATCCGGCACCGTGAGGCGGCGAAAGCGCGAGTGCATCCAACGTGACGAGTCCCTATCCTTGACTTCTCGCGGCGCATCCAATAAAACCACCTCTCGATCGGCGGCCAAAACCAAGGAGAGGCCGGAATTTCTCCATTCTCGGTGAGAGGAGCCATGAACCTTATCGGATTAGCGAAGCATGGTCTCAACGACTTCGAGCAGATCGCGATCCTTGTGGTCTTGCTCACGGCGTTCATCAGCCTCGCGTACGCCTGGATCTTGCGCGGGGTCGTCCTCAAGAAGGACAAGGGAACGGCGAAGATGCAGGAGGTCTGGAACGCCATTCGCATCGGCGCGGACAGCTACTTGTCCGCGCAGCTCAAGCGGATCCTGCCGGTGCTCGGCGTCCTGACGGTCGTGCTCTTCCTTAGCGTGTACGTCGTCAAGCCCAGCCACGAGGCGACGGTCGAGTTCGGCGATAACGCCCTCATCGTTGTGGCGATCGGCCGAACGATCGCCTTCATCATGGGTGCGGTGTTCTCCCTCCTCGTGGGTCAGCTCGGCATGCGCATGGCCATCCAGGCCAACGTCCGCGCCGCGTCGGCAGCGCGGCGGAACTTCAACGAGTCCTTGTCCATCTCGTACTACGCGGGGACGATCACGGGCATGTTGACCGACGGGCTCGGGCTGTTCGGCGGGACGGTCATCTTCATCGTCTTTGGCACGGCGGCCCCAGACGCGCTGCTCGGGTTCGGCTTTGGCGGCACGCTGTTGGCGATGTTCATGCGCATCGGCGGCGGCATCTACACGAAGGCCGCCGACGTCGGCGCGGACCTGGTGGGAAAGGTCGAGAAGGACATTCCGGAAGATGATCCGCGCAACGCGGCCGTGGTCGCGGACCTGGTGGGCGACAACGTCGGGGACTGCGCCGGCATGGCCGCCGATATCTTCGAGAGCTATGAGGTCACGATCGTGTCCGCCCTGATGCTCGGACTGGCCCTCATGGCCATCGATCCGACCCACAGCCTGAAGTGGATCGTGTTCCCGCTCATCATTCGCGCGATCGGCGTCATCAGCTCGATCCTGGGGACATTCGCGGTCCCGATCTGGGTGAAGTTCCCGATCAAGTTCCTCCGCGCACACGACGCGGAAGAGGCGATGTTCCGCTCGTACGAGGTGTCGAGCCTCAACACGATCATCCTGTCGTTTGTTGTCGCCATCTTCTACGCCGGGGACTGGCGCCTGGCGATGCTCACGTCGATCGGTGTCGCCCTGGCGATCGCCTTCAACCCGCTGACCTCGTACTTCACGTCGACCAAGCGCAAGCCGGTGAAGGAGATCGTGGAGTCCACGAAGACCGGCTCGGCGACCACGATTCTGTCCGGCCTCTCGGTCGGCATGGAATCGAGTGTCTGGGCGCTCGTCGCGATCGTCGTCAGCTTCATCGCTTCGCTGGCCCTCTACGGCGGCGAGGCGAACGCGACCTACGTCATGTACGCCATCGCCATGGTGGGCATCGGCATGCTGAGCCACACGGGCAACAATGTGGCCATGGACTCCTTCGGCCCCATCTCGGACAACGCGAACGGCATCGGCGAGATGGCCTGGCACGGCATGACCGACGAAGAGACGAAGAAGGCCCGTCAGATCATGGCCGACCTCGACGCGGTCGGGAACACGACCAAAGCGATCACCAAGGGCATCGCCATCGCTTCGGCGGTCATTGCTGCGATCACGCTGTTCGCGACGTACTTCACCGACGTGGGACGCGTGCAGGCGCAGCTAGGCATCGCGGCGCAGGACTGCTTGAACGCGATCCGCATCTCGGACGTACGCGTGTTCATCGGCTTCCTCATTGGTGGCGCGTTGCCGTGGCTGTTCAGCTCGCTGTGCATCAAGGCCGTCAGCCGCGCGGCCAGCCTGATCGTGGAAGAGGTGCGCCGGCAGTTCCGCATCCCCGGCCTGATGGAGGGGAAGGTGAAACCAGACTACGCGCGCGCGGTCGGCATCTCGACGGCGGCGGCGCAGAAGGAG
Organism: Candidatus Bipolaricaulota bacterium; assembly: GCA_041302525.1. Lineage (GTDB taxonomy): Bacteria > Bipolaricaulota > Bipolaricaulia > UBA7950 > UBA9294 > CAIOGO01. Next base: position 16,383 of record JBFYQX010000084.1, read on the forward strand.
CTGATCCCCCTGGCGATCATCTCCGTCCTCCTGCCGATCGCGATTGGGCTCATCCTGCAGGTGGAGGCGCTCGGAGGCTTCCTCGCCGGTGTCATCCTGAGCGGACAGCTGCTTGCCGTGTTCATGGCGAATGCAGGCGGTGCGTGGGACAACGCGAAGAAGTCCATCGAGGACGAACCGCGCGATCTGGCGGCGAACACGGGCAAGGGCTCGGAACGCCACAAGGCCAGCGTCGTCGGCGACACGGTCGGCGACCCGTTGAAGGACACAGCGGGACCGGCGCTCAACCCGATGATCAAGGTTGTCAACATGGTCAGCCTGCTCGCTGCGCCGATCCTCGTCACCTACAGCAAGATCAACGCCTGGACCATCGTCCTGGCCGTGCTCCTGCTGATTGCGGTAGGCTTCGCGATCTGGTGGAGCAAGAAGCCGGCGCGCCCGTTCGAACCTTCGGAGCCGAAGAAGGCCGCGAAGTCGAAGGCATAGCGCGACGTCTTCACGATGGCGTGATGTCAGGCGCCGGCCCACAAGGCCGGCGCCTTTCTTTTCTGGGTCCACGCCAGCCGGATGAGCCTCCTCTGCGTCTTGGGCAGACGTCGACGTGGGCACCCGGCCAGGAGCCTGAGACTCGCAGACGCGTGCCCGGCCAATCGGCGTGACGGTCATTGGTGTATCCGGGGCGCGGCGTGTGGCGGCTGCGCGGGCTCAAGTGCCCGACCGTTCGAGGCGCGTCTTCGGCGTTTGCCGGCGAGAGGCACGCCTTTGTTCCTGGGGGCTTGTTGCAGACGCGAGCCACGCGTCCTCTTCTCGCATAGACGCCCGCAGGGCATCCCTCGCACCGGCGGCCTTGTTCCCTCGGAACTGGCCGCCTACGCTTGGTGTACGTCTGGCGGCCGTGCCGGGGCGCGAAGCGGACACGAGGGAGGAGGAGCGATGCGCAGGGTGAGGATGGGTCTTGTTGTCGCGCTGGTGGCGATCGTCGCCGGAGGCGCCTGTGCGCTGGCCGACGATCACGGGGATACGCCGCTTGCCGCGACGCCGCTTGGGGTGGGCGAGAGCCCGGCTGCGGGATGCATCGAGACCGCGGGCGACGTCGACTACTTCCTGTTCACGGCCGTGGCCGGGCGCGCGTACCGTCTCCTCACCTCGCACCCGAGCAGCGGCATGGACACCCTCCTCTACCTCATCGAATCCGACGGCCGCACGATCCTGGCGGTCAACGACAACGCGCCGTCCGGGACGGGGTCTCAGATCGCCTGGACAGCGACGCGCGACGGCGTGTTCTTCGTCATGGTTCGCCACGCGCTGGCGACCAGCGGGACCGGGTGTTACTCCCTCGCGGTCCAGATGCAGCAGGTGGACGACCACGGCAACGACCCGCTGACTGCCACGCCCATCGCCGTCGGGGCCGCGCGCGCGGGGTTCCTTGAGTCCGCGTCCGACACCGACGTGTTCCTGTTTCAGGCGGAGCGCGGCTACGCCTACCAGGCGACGCTCGCCCGCACGAGCGGGTCAGGCGATCTCCGCCTGCGGCTGCTCGCCGAAGACGGAGCGCGCGAGGTTGCGACGGCGTTCGCGGGGGGAGAGCCTGGGGAGATCGCGTGGTCGGCCCCCAGCTCGGGCGGGCGGTTCCTCGAGGTCTCGTCGGTCGCGGGCAGCGGAGTGACCGCGTACGACGTGCGCATCGATCGGGCGGGCTACGGCGACGACTACCCAAACAGCGCGGCCGACGCCGAGGATCTCACGGCCGGCCCAACCGTTTCGGGCCGCATTGAGGTCGCCGAGGACCAGGACTGGTTCCGCTTCGACGCGAAGCAGAACGGTGACTACGACATCACGGTCTCGCCGGCCGACGGCGCCGTGTTCGGCGTGACGCTCGTCGGCGCGGACGGAACGTTGCTCGTCGACCGCACGGCGAGCGCAGTCGGCGCAGCGGTCGTCGTCGACTGGGTGGCTCCCAACGAAGGGACCTACTACGTCGCGATCCGCTCGATCAACGGCGTCGGCGCGTACACCCTCCGACTGGACTCCACGCTGGAGCTCCAGCTCCTCGGCCGGTTCAACCCGCAGGGCTACTCGCTCGACGTTCGCGCGAGCGGCGGCCTTGCCTACCTCGTCGTCGGCACCAAGGGACTGCTGCTCGTCGACGTCACCGACCCGTCGCGTCCGGTCGAGGTTGGCTCGAACTCGACGCGTGGCTATGCGCAGTCGGTGGCCCTTGGCGGCAACACGGCCTACGTGGCCAACCGCGGCGACGGGCTCACGATCCTCAATGTGTCAGACCCGATGAGACCGGTCGAAGTCGGCCGCATCGACACCTCGGGGTCGGCGACGGCCATTGCGCTGCGCGGGTCCATCGCCGTGGTTGCCGACCAGCGCGGCGGCCTTCAGCTCATCGACGTGAGCAAGCCGGCGACCCCGACGCTGGTCAAGACCGTCGAGACGAGTGGCTTCGCCCAGTCGGTCTGGGTCGACGGGGACTTCGCCTACGTCGCAGCCGGCGACGCCGGGCTGGAGATTGTGAGTGTTGCCACCCCAGCCTCGGCCGCGACGGTCTCCCGGCTCGTCCTGCAGGGCGTGGCGAACGACGTCGTGGTCTCGGCCGGCACGGCCTACGTTGCCTCGGGCTACCGCGGCGTGCGTATCGTGGACGTCGGAGACCCCACAGCCCCGGCAGAGATCGGCTTCATTAGCACGGCCGGCGAAGCGCTCGGCGTCACCGTGCGTGCGACGACGCTCTACGTAGCCGAACGCTCCGGCGGCCTCACCGTGTACGATGTTTCGAATCCCCGCGCGCCGAAGCGCCTGGCGCAGATCGAGACGCCCGGCGAGGCGTTGCGCGTCGCCGTGGACGGCAGCCGTGCCTACGTGGCGTGCCGCGAGGCGGGGCTGGCGATCATCCAGCTCCTGCCGTAGACCTCCTGCAGCAGCGAGCCGCTGGCTCGCCAACGGCGATTCCGACGCCAAGCACGCAAGGGGGTCACTGCGCCGCCAAGCTCCGCCGCTTCGGGCGTCGGGCCGCGCGGGCTTCGGCCGGCCGGAGAAAAAGCGGAGGGCCCGCGCTCGCACCCGCGCGCGGGCCCTCCTGTGCGTCTCGCGGACCTCGTGACTATCGAGGCCCGACCAGGTCGAGCAGGCTCTCGCTCGACAGGTCAATCCCATTTCCCGTGATCGTGTTCTCGTATCCGGCGACCAGTGACAACGCGTCCGCCGAGATGCCGAACCCGACGTTCTGCGAGATCGTGTTCGACCGCACGGACCCGATCGACGTCTCGAAGTGGAGTCCATCGAACGCGTTCTGCTGGATCAGCGACTGCGAGAGCGACAGCACCGAGGCGTTCCACAGACCGATGCCGTGTCCCGCGTTGTCGGTGATCGTGGCCCCACGCAGCGACGCCGACGAAGCGTCGAGCGCCAGCCCGGACGCCGCGTTGCCGTCGATCGTCGAGTTGGCGAGGAGCACTGCCGAGCGCGAGATGGCCTGGACGCCGAACGACTGGTTGAGATCGATCACCGTCTGATCGAGCAGGGCGGCGACCGAACGCGTCAGCGACAGGCCGCCGAGCGCGTTGCCCGTGATGCGGGCGCCGGAGGTCATGAGCGCGGTCTGGTTGATGGCGTCGATGCCCCACCCGGCGTTCGCGCTGATTGTGCTCTGGCTGATCGACGCTGGCGAGTTGTCCAGCAAGATGGCCGTCGCTGGGTGTTCGGTGATCGTCGACTCGAGCACGGTCACGGTCGCGTTCTTCGTGTGGATCGCGATGTCGTTGTTGGCACGCAACACGGACCCCTGCGACACGACGCCCGAGCTGTTGGTGAAGTCCAGCGCGTAGCCGGCATTGTTGGCCACGGAGCTCGCAGCGATCGTCGCCTGGGAGTCCACGGCGCGCACGCCCATGCCCTGGTTGTCGGTGACGGAGCTCTCCGACAACTCGAGCGACGAGCGGTCGAGAACGATCGCATCCGTCGGGTGCCGGGTGATCGTCGCGTCGCGGAACGACACGGTCGACAGCACGGCCTCGAGTGCCGGTCCGCCGTTCGCGGTGATCAGCGTGCTGCGGATCTCGGCGCGCGAGTCTTCGAAGTCCAGCGCGGCGGCAGTGTGGCGTGTGATCGTCGACCCGGCGATGGTGATGGTGCCTGCCTTGGCGCGGATCGCGCTCGGGCGGTTGTCCTGAACGTCGGAGTCCTGGACGTCGACTGAGCTGGTATCGACGACGATGGCGTCGCTGGAGTGGCCGCTCACGGTGCTGCCGACAAGCGTCACGCGCGATCGCGCCCCAGCGTTCACTGCCGACACGCCGTTGTCCCTGAGGAGCGACGTCGCGGCCGTCGCGGAGCTTGACCGGGCCAGAATGGCGTTGTCCCCGTTGTCGGAGAATGTGCATCCCTGCGCCGTCATCTTCGCGCCGTCAAGGGACACGGCATTCTCGCCGTTCTCGGCGATGGTCGAATCCACGAGCTTCGCCGAGCCGTTGACCAACTGGATGCCGTTGCCACTGTGATCGGTGATCCGGCTTGCGTTCGACAGATTGACGATTGCCCGCGTGCCGTCGATGCCGACTGCGCCGTTGCCCGAAACATCGCACGCGATCAGGTCCACGGCGGCATCCTCGAGGTGTACGCCGCCCGAGCGGTTGGCAGACACCGTGCACGACGACAGTGCCGCCGTCGCGCCGTCCACGCCCGACAGACCGTAGCCATCGTTGTTCGTGATCTCGGAGTCGCGGATCTCGGCGCCCGACGCCGCCAGGGCGAGACCGTCGCCCGGATGGTCGGACACCGTCGACTCGTCCATCGTCACCTTTCCGTTCGACGCGAGGACGCCGACCGTCCCGTTGTCGCGAATCTCCGAGTCCGTGGCGTCAAGGGCGCTTGTGTCGAGCGACACGCCCTCATCGCCGTTGCCCTCCACGGTGCTTCCCGCCAGCTTGACTTCGGAGTTCTGCACTGCGTGCACGCCGCGGCCGCGGTTGCCCGTCACGCGCGCGATTTCCAGGTCGGCTTTCGAGTCCGCGAGGGACAACCCGTCCTTGGAGTGGCCGCTGACCGTGGAGCTGGCGACGAGCACGGTGGACGAGATGGCGCTGACACCATGGTCGGCGTTCTTGTCGACCGTCGACCCCTTGATCTCGGCGAAGCTGTTGTTGAGCGACAGGCCGTTCGGCGCGTTCGACGCAATCGTCGACGCGTCGACGACCCGGACAACCGAGCTGTCGGCGACGAGGCCGCCTTTGTCGTTCTTGGTGATGGTCGTGGCACGCACGTCGGCCGACGAGTCGGCAAGCGAGACCCCCGCTTCCTTGTGTCCCGTCACCGACGTGGAGATCAGCGTGACGCGCGAGCGCTCCTGGCCGGTCGCGCCGGTGAGTGCGTTGTTGGCGACCGAGCCGCCCTCGAACGAGACCTGCGTGAACGACAACCACATGCCGTGCGCTTTGTTGGACTCGATCTTTGATCCGACGAACTTCGCCCCCGAGGCCGTCGCGTGCAATCCATTTGCGGCGTTCTTCGACACCGTCAGGTTCGTGGCGTCGATCGAGGACTTGACGAGTTTGATGCCGTCGCGGGCGTTGTCGTGAATGGACCCCCCGCGCACGGCGGCCACCGCGTTGGTCGCCAGCATGCCCTCGCGCGCGCTCGAGGCAATCTCCGTCGCCTCGAACCCGGCGGCGGCGTTCGTCAGCACGACGCCTTCTGCGCCTTGCCCCGTGAACGTGCACGAGACGACCGAGGCCGTCGAGTCCACGGCGGACATCCCGACGTCGGAGTTGCCCGAGATCGTGGTGGTCGTCAGATCGGCCGTCGAGTTCACCAGGTCGATGCCGCGTGCGCGGTTGCCGGTCACGCGCGAGTCGACCATGACCAGCGCCGACACCTCCGCGGCGACGCCGTGCACGGCGTTGTCCGAGATCGTCGAGCGGAGGAAGTCGCCCGAGCTCGTGGCGAGGCGCACGCCGTGGTTCGGGTGCAGCGAGACGGTCGAATCCGTGACCGTCGCGCTCGAGTTCTTGTCGGCGAAGATACCGTAGACACCGTTCGCCGACACCGTGCAGCGCAGCATGTCGATGAGGGCGTTCTCGAGCAGGACACCGTTCTGGACGTTGTCGTGGACCGTGCTGTCGGAGATGTCGAGGCGCGAGCCCGTCTCGTAGACGCCGTGGAGCTGGTTCCGCGCCAGCTCGAGCTGCGTGGCGACAGCCGAACTCTTGTCCATCCGCAGGCCGCTCTCGACCTGATCGACAAGCAGCGAGGTGGCGAGCTTGGCCTCGGAGTCTGAGAGCGAGACACCGTTCTTCAGGTTGCCTTGCGCCGTGCTTCCCGAGAGGTCGAGGAAGCTCGCGCTCGCGAAGACGCCGTTCTCCTGGTTCGCGGCGAACAGCGCGCCGTTGCGCACCGTGAGCGAGGACCCGAGCGTGGCGGCCGCGCCGTTCTGACCGTTCGCGCGGAACTCGCTCGCGTCGATGGTTCCAGTCGCGGTCTCCAGCAACAGACCCTGCGCGCCGTTGGACTCGACCTTCGACGCCGCCTCGACGACGACGGTCGTCGCCGGGCCGGCGTAGACGCCGTGGCGAACGTTGGCCGCAACCGCCGCACCCTGCAGGGTGGCCGACGATGCGGCGGGCGACGCGCCGGCGTTGGTGACGACGTTCACGCCGTCGCGGCGGTTCGCGCTGACCTGCGCGTTCTGGACGACGGACGTCGACTGATCAATGTGGATGCCGTCGACGCCGTTCTCCGACACGAGGGCTCCGGAGCCGACGGTCGCAGTCCCCGCGTTCGTGACCAGCACGCCGTGCTGGCCGTTCCGCGCGATCGACCCGCCGCGGACGGTCAGCGTCGAAGCATCGACCTGAATGCCGTCCAGCGTGTTCTCTATGACCGATGCGTTCTGCGTCGTCCCCTGCGCGCCGCCGACGAGGCGGATTCCGGCGACCGCGTTCTTGGACAGCGTGGAGTCCAACACCGTGACGGCCGTGGCCTCGGCGAACAGCCCTGCGGCCTTGTTTTCTGTGACGAGCGAGCCGTCGGCCACCGTGCCCGTCGAACCGTTCACCACCTCGATGCCATTCGTGCCCTGGCGGGCGACGGTGCTGCGCGACACCGTGACAACGCTCTGTGCGTCGAGGCGCAGGCCGACGCCGACGTTGTCCTGAATCGTGCTGTTCAGGACGCTCCCCTGGGACGTCACGTAGAGAACACCCGGTGCCTCATGTTGGCTCACCGTCGTGCCGTCCAGCGTGAGCTGCGCGTTTTCGGCGCGGATTCCAGGCCCCTTGTTGGCCTGCACGTTGGCTGCGCCCTTCAGTGTGAGCGACGCGTTCTGGACGAGGATGCCGCCCAACGCGTTCTCAGTGACCGCCGTCGGGCTGCCCTGGTCGTTGAACGTCACCGTGGCCAGGCCGTCGACGAAGATCCCGTACCCCTGGTTGCGGGTGAACGTGCTCGAGCCGGCTGTCGCCACGGCCGCCTGGATGTGGA
>JBFYQX010000085.1:0-17526 GCA_041302525.1 Candidatus Bipolaricaulota bacterium
TCTTCTGTCTACGGACCTACCGTGCTGTCATGAATGTCCACCTCGTACAGGTAGACGCGCCAGAGGTCGCCGGCGTCGTTGCGCGCGCGCAAGCGAAGCTGGGTCACGGTCCCCTGGGTGAACGCCACCTCGAACCACTGCTTCTCGGTTGTGGGCTTCGCCTGGTAGACCTGGACCCAGATGCCGTCGACAAACGCCTCGACACTCCAGGTGAAGAAGTGCGTCGTGTTCGGGCTGCTGTCGGCCACGGCGAGACGCACGCGGTTCGACAGCACGCCGCTCGCGGGGGTCAGCAGGAAGTACGAGGACCACTGGCCTCCGTTCACGTTCGTGTACCCGTAGGTTGTGACGTCGTTGTCGATGATCCGGAACTCGTTGGTCCACTGGTTCGCCGGGTCTTCGAACGTCGTGGGCGATACCCAGCCCACGTCGTCAGACAGGATGACGTTCACGGTCCGCGACACCTGCCCGGTCCGCCCTCCGTTGTCGGTCACCGTCAGCTGCACGGTGTAGGAACCGGTGGCGGCGTAGGCGCGCGTCGGCATCGCGCCGGTCGCGGTCCCGCCGTCGCCGAAGTTCCAGGCGTACGAGACGATGGTTCCGTCCGGGTCGGAGGAGGCGCTGGCGTCGAACTGCACGACGGTGCCGGCGTACGGCGACGTCGGTGTGTAGGTGAACGTCGCGATCGGCGCTTGGTTCGCCGGGATGGCGGTCAGCACCACGTCCACGGTGGTGATCGCCCCGGCGGTCACAGACACCGTCCGCGTCTCAGTCTGGTAGCCAGAGCGCGAGACCTCGACCGTGTGGTTTCCCGGCGTGACGTTGGGGATGTCGACGTTCGTCGTCCCCGCGGGCGCGCCGTCGACGCGAACGGTCGCGCCGGTCGGCGTCGAGCGCACGCGCAGCGTTCCCGTCGTCGGCGTCGCGGACTGGATGGTCAGCGTCGTCGACGCCGTCGCGCGGTTCGCGGCGGGGTAGGACGCCTGCATGGTGCTCTGCACCGCGGCGTGGAACGCGGCGGGGTTCGTGCTCAGGACCGGGAAGCCGAAGCCAAACGAGGTCGGGAATCCTCCGATCGGACCGGTTGCGGCGTAGAGCAAGAGCGTCTCGTTGCCGGCAGGCTCGGAGGCGCGCAGCGTGTAGGCGCCGCCAGGGATCGTCTTCGATCCCGGCCCAAGGAGGTTGCTCGGCTCGTACAGGCTCGGGAAGATGAGGACGACTCGGTTGTCGGCGGTGACCTCGCAGACGTAGACGTATGCGCTGCGGTTCACGGTCACCGTGATCGTGATTGCCTCGCCTACGGTATACAACGACTTGGGCAGGGAGATCGACGCCGCGAGCGATGGCTGCGGGGCGGAGATCACGGCCTGCGTGGTCTCGGACGCGCTGCCGCCGGGGCCGGACACCGTCAGCGTGACCGGGTACGTGCCCGCGAACGCATACGCATGCGACACCACGGCGCCGCTGGCGGTCGACCCGTCGCCGAACGTCCACGAGTACGTCGAGATGGAGCCGCTCGACGCGCTCCCGTTGAACGTCACCGGGACGCCGACCGTGCCGCTGTACGGGCCGCCGGCGCGGGCGACCGGTGCCGGGGTGGTCGCGGTGATGACGACCGACTGGGTGTTGTTGGACTCGTTGGACTCCGCGACCTGGGAAAGGTCGTCCACCATGACGGTGAACGTTTCGAGGCTCGCAGTGAGCGGGAGGACGAGCGACAGCGTTCGCGACGATCCTGCGCCGAGCGACGCGCTCGAGGCGGTCGTCGAAAGCGAGGCGCCGTTCAGGCGCACGCGGAAAGCGCCGGCGCTCGCCGTGCCCTGATTTCGGACGACGACGGAGAACGTCAGCGACTGGCCCACGGTCGGCGAGAGCGGCGTGTAAGCGAGGCTCTGCACCGTCAGGTCCGGCATTGAGGGCGCCTGGACGGTGACCTGCCGGGTCGTCGTGCCCGTGGCTCCGGCGTTGTCCTGCACGGTCAGCGTCACCGTATACGTCCCCGCGGCGGCGTAGGCGCGCGAGGCCACGACGCCCGTTCCCGTCGCGGAGTCGCCGAAGCTCCAGCTGTAGAAGACGATGCTGCCGTCCACGTCCGTGGACGCGGACGCGTTGAACGTCACAGCCTGGCCGACGAGGGCCGGCGAGGGCGACGCGGTGAACGACGCCGTCGGGGCCTGGTTCACCGGCGCGATGATCGTGACCGTCTGGCTCGTCGAACTCGTTGCCCCGTCATCGTCCTGGACGGTGAGCGTGACCGTGTAGGTCCCTGCGGCGCTGTAGGTGTGGCTCGTCGTCGCGCCGGAGCCGGAGAACCCGTTGCCGAAAGTCCACGACCAGGCGACCACGCTGCCGTCCGGGTCGTAGGAGGGCGTGCCGTTGAACGACACGTTTTGCCCGACCAGCGCGGTGACCGGCGAGGCGACGAACGACGCCACGGGCGCCTGATTCGGCGGCGCAAGCGGCTGAAGGACGAGACGCCCTTGGCCGTAGACGTTCGGACTTCCCATGGCGACGACCTGCGTCATGAGCAGCGAGCGAAGCGCGCTGCCGCTGAGCGACGGCTGCATGGACAACAGCAGCGCGGCCGCTCCGGCGGCGTGAGGCGCAGCCCCCGACGTCCCGGCGAACGTCGTATACGGCGCGGTGCCGGTCGAGACGTTGTCGGGGCACACGAGATCCGGCTTGGTCCGGCCATCGGTTGTCGGGCCCTGCGAGCTGTACGCCGCCTGGGGGCCGGTCGTGTAGTTCGTCACGTTCACGGCGCCCACGGCGACGACCTCGGTCACGTCCGCCGGGGCGAGCAGCGAGCTGGCCGCCACTGCGGGAGAAAGCGCCTGGTAGAGGTTGTAGAGGTTGAGCGTGCGCGAGCCTACGCCGCGGAAACGGATGGTGTAGGTCCCGCTCTGCGGGGCCGTGGTCTGGATCGACTCGGTTGGCTCCTCGACGCCCGTCTGGTACTTGGCCGACGAGGCGAGCAGGTTGCTCGACGGGTCGTAGAGATAGAGGTCGTAGTCGGTCGACGACGCCGGCCACTCGTTCCACGTCAGGTAGATGATGATCGGCGAGCCGCTCGACGCGTAGAACGTCACTGAGGCGTCGTTCCACCCGTCGACGTTGGCGTCGGCGAACGTGCCGCGCCAATGCGTCTGGGCCTCATTGCCGGCTGCGTTCACCCACAGGATGCCGCCGCTGGTCGCGCGGCGGGCGATGTCGGCGATCGTGCCGGTGCCATCGTAGTTGTTCGTGTTGTACCAGCCGAGCGAGTGGTTGATGATGTCGATGCCGTTGGCTAGGCAGTAGGTGACTGCCTGGTCCAGATCCACCTCGTCGGAGATCTTGATCAACGTCAATTCGGCGCCGGGCGCAATGTCGTAGACGATCTCGGCGACCGCGGTGCCGTGGGAAATGCCACTCGTCAGCCCCGTGCCGGTGAGGTCGTTCTGGATCACGCCCGCCGGCAGATCGCCACGCGCCTGGGCCTGCGCCAGGCCACTGAAGCCGAGGTCGATGACCGCGACCTTGACGCCCGCACCCACGACGCCGCCGGCGGCGTAGACGTCGGCCCGGATCGCGGCGCGGCCCTCGGAGAGGGCGAGCGCGTAGGGCTGGTAGGGGGCACGCACGAAGGCCACGCCGGAGAGCTGCGACACGAGCGTCGCGAGTTGCGTCACCGGCACCGTAACCTTCAGCAGCGAAGACGACGCTTCGATCGACCCGCCGGGGATGCCAAGCGCGGCCACCGCGGAGGCGTTCGACGCCGCGGATCGGCCGGGCGTCGACTCCATGACGACGGTCACGAGGCCGCCCTGCGCCGCGAAGGGCACCCCGAACGCCCCAGCGACGGCGTCCAGGGCGGCCATCGCCGCCGAGGGCAGCGTCCCAGCAGTCGACATGGCGGTTGCCGTCGACTGGGCGGCGGCGATCAGGCTGCTGAGCGCCCCGTCGAGCTTCGGGTTGTGCTGCGAGCGCGCGAGCTTGCTGGTCGTGAACGTCGCGGCGACGCTCTGCGCAGACATCGTCCCCGTCTGCACGCCGACCGAGGCGGCGACCAAGAGCTCGACGGCTGCGTCCCGGTTCTCCGGCCACGTCATGACGGCCAGGTACCAGCCCGGCGCGAACGAGATCGGCACGCCGACGACGCGACTGCCTTGGGAGATAGGCGTGACGCCGCGCGAGGACAGGGTGGTTACGAGGCTCGTCAAGTCCTGCACGTAGCTGGACAATCCCGAGCCCCAGGATGTCGCGAGCATGACGAACTGGAGTCGCCCCGACTGCGTGCGGGCCTGCAGCACGACTTGCTGCGCGATGGAGTTCTGCGTGAGAGATTGCGTGGAGATCGAGACGCCCGTGGCCTGCTGAAACTGCGTCCCGAACGCCTGCCACGAGTCCCTGCTGGACGTCTCGATGCCGACGACGAACGTGTCGGCAGCGAGCGCGGCGCCGGAGACGGCCACGAGCAGTCCCAGGATGAGCGCGATGCGTTGCATGCTGTCCTCCCTACGGTGCGACCGGCACGTACGGGAGACGCACGTGCCCAACGCCGGCCGAGCGGGCCAGCGCGACGATGCGATCAACCGGCACGACGAGGCTGGCGAGCGCCTCGGTCTGCGAGAGAACGTCGACCGAGAACTCGGCGGGAAGCGATGCGCCGGGGATCTTCTCCACGACAACCTCGAGTTTGAGGCCAAGGAGTGCCAGTCCCTTCTGCGCCGCATGGATGAACCAGTCCTCGGCGACGACGAGCCCGTACAACGTGTAGTCGAGCTTCGCTGCCAGGTCCTGCGGCGCGGCCGGCCCCTTGAACGGGTTGCGCGCGATGGGGCGGAACGACGAGAGGTCGACGTCGATGTTCATGATGCCCACGTCCTGAAGGTCGACGAGGATCGCCGTCAGGGCGTCGAACATGTCGGTTGCCACCTTCGGGCTGACGACGAGCTCCAGGCCGCTCTCCGCCGGACGTAAGGCGTACGAGAGCGTGGGCTCGGCCACCCGCAGGTAGTAGCGGTCCCCGTCGACGACCAGCAGGCGGGCCGCCGAGGCCAGCATGGTCCCGACCGTGTCGGCTGGCGAACCCGTCCCGTGCATCACGGTCACCGTATTGCCTGAGAAGGCGAGCACTGCGAATCCCTGTGCTGCGGCGGACGCACTTAGCGTCTGAACCCCAACGCCGGGATCTCCGACGGGGAAAAGATAGTAGGACTGCGGGTCAAGCGTCACGGCGCCTCCGGCCGCGCCCAAACTGAGGGCGGCCAGCAACGCCAGAGCGCCCCCCCTTGCTGCAACGCGCATGCGTCTCATGATGTGCCTCCTTCGATCGTCTCGACCATGCCGCACAACGTACACCCCGTCTTGCGCTGAGGTTCCTCGGGGCAAGATGGACTACCGACCGCACAGCGCGCCGCGCGCCGCGGCGCCTGCGTCGCTGAAGTATTGGCACCAAAGGGCTCCGGTGGCGATGCGGGCCGCCTGCGCACAGGCGTAGGCCTGGAGGGCGCCGAAGAACGCGTCGTCGCCCAGGGCTGCGTGCAGCGCGGCGAGTTCCGTCGCGCCGCCGGAGTAGACAAACGACGAGTAGGCGTCGGAGTCCGCGAAGTCGTAGACCGGGCTCGTGACGCGCAAGCTTGGGTGGGCGCGGCGCGCGCGTTCGTAGGCCGCGGCAGAGGCCGCGGCCTGCGCGTCGGCCGCAGCCGAAGACACGGCGCGCGCGAGGAACAGCCACGAGGCATACGTCGCCAGGGACTCATCGAGCCACGGCTCCTCGATCGGGTCGTTGCCCACCGCGGCGTAGAACCACTGGTGCGCCATCTCGTGCGAGACGATGACGTCGAAGAACGGGTCGCGCGGGTTGGCCGCGCTCGCCGCGGCGACGAGGAACAGCCCCGTGCACTCGACGCCTGCCGCGCGCTGCAGGGGAGCCTCGACGATATCGACGGAGGAGAACGGGAGCGGGCCGAACAGGTCCGAGTAGACGTCGATCGCGGCGGCGCCGCGATCGAGCGCGCGCTGGCCGGCCTCGGCGTGCTCGTCGCTGAACCACGCGCGTACGGAGACACCGCGGCGCACCGCCTCGCGCGGGGCGCGCGCGGCGTCGAGCACGACAAACGACAGGTCGCGCCAGCCGGCGCGATGATAGGTCATCTGCAACCGGCCGTCCGGCTGGGATGTCGTCGTGTCCGGCGCCGGCACCACGCGGAACGCCGGATCTACGATGAGCGTGACGTCGTAGGTCGCCGCCTCGGCGAACAACGGGTCTCCAAGGGGCGCGGGGGGATCGAGGGCCCAGCCTTCGGCCGTGTACGGCGCCAGCAGCGGGTAGAAACCGATGAGCGTCAGCGTGTCTCGCGAGCGGGTCATGAGGCCGTACTCCGAGGTGGAGGAGAAGCCGCCGCGGGCGTCGGCGGCGCGACCGCGAAACGCGAGGGCCAGCTCAATCGTCTCGCCCACGGCAAGAGGCGCGGCGAGCGGCACCATGAGCACGGTGTCCTCGGCGTAGAGCATGACGTCGACGGCCCCGCCCGCCGCAGACGCCGCCGTCACGTCCAGGGTCGCCGCGCCGAACAGGTCGCGGCCGTTCGGGACGAGGCGGAGGAAGATCTCGTCGAGTGCTAGCGGCGTCTCGTTGGTATAGGCGATGGCGGCCGTCCCCTCGTAGGTCCCTGCGGCCGCATCGAGCGCGATCGACATCTCGTAGTGCGGCGCCGCGGCGCCGGCGAGCGCCAGGCCGAGAAGTGCAGCCAGCGTCCCCATCAGGATGCTTCGCTTGTGCATGGTGCGCCTCCTCCTGTGGGTCAGTATAGAGAGCGACGAGCGTCCGAGGAAACCCGCGCCGAGTGTGCCCGCTGGTCAAGGAGGGATCAGATAAGGTATGATCCTTGACACAAAGTGCGGACAGAGGGCGTAAACGTCCGCAAGGAGGCAACATGCGTAGGCGTAGATGTGTCGAAGTCCTGCTCGCGGCCGTTGCCGCGCTCGGGCTGTCACTCGGCCTCTGGGCCGCACCGACGGTCGTACTCAACGAGGTGGCGTGGGGCGGCACGGCTGCTGGGAGCCAGGACGAGTGGATCGAACTGCGGAACTGCACGTCGTCGCCCATCGACCTCGAGGGCTGGGTCCTCATGATCGGCGAGACCCGCGTTCCCCTGTCCGTCGTCATCGAGGGAACGCTCGAGGTCCGGCGTTCGGTGCTCGAGCCCAACGGCTTCCTGCTTCTGGAACGCACGGACGACACGACCGTGTCGGACGTGGAGGCTGACATCCTGTACAAGGGCTCCCTGTCCAATAGCGGGACCGGCCTTGTCCTCATCGACGCGCTTGGCAACGTCGTCGACGAGTGCGACGGCGCGAGCGGGGGGTGGCCGGCGGGCTGTGCGGGAGAGGGGGACCTGCCGTACGGCACGATGGAGCGCGTTGACCCGATCGAGCTGGGCAACGCGTGGCGCACGAACGACGGCATCGTCTGCTGTGGACACGATGCGGCCGGAGGGCCGCTCGTCGGCACGCCGCGCGGGGCGAACTCGGCGACCGTGAGCTACCTCAAGGCGCCGCGGGTACAGATCCTGGCGCCCCTGCCCGGCGATCTCGGGTGCCCGGCGACCGTGCAGTGGCAGGCCGTTGACCCGGACGGGCTGTCGAGCGGTCTGGTGATCTCCATTGCCGTGCGCGCCGTCGGTGCCGAAGAGTGGGCGGTGCTGGCTGAGAACCTTGCCAACGAAGGCGCGTACGTCTGGGACTGCGCGGGGCTCGCGCGCGACGTGGCCTACGAGGTGCGCGTGACGGCGCGGGACCCCGAGGGGCGCGTCGGCACAGCGACCAGCGCGGCGGTCACGATGCGCTAGGCGGGTGACCCGCGGCCGAGGAGGTCGTCAAGGCGATCGAGGTGGGCGGAGACGGAGGCTCTGCCAGCCTGGATGGCCTCCTCGGCGTACTCGAACGCGAACATTCGGATCCAGCCGACGTCGGGTCGCAGGACGACGAGGCGATCGTCGAGCCGGCGCCGCGCCTGGTCGATCTGCATCTGTGTCAGATGCTTGGACGTCGAGCGCTGCGCCTGCAGCAACGCCTCGATCTGCGTCTCGACGCGGCGCGTCAGAGGCGCGCCCGTGTCCACGGCGATGACCGCGTCGGCGCCCATCTCGATCGCGACGTCGACGGGAACCTTGTTCACGATGCCGCCGTCGATGAGGTAGCGGCCGCCGTAGGCGACGGGCGAGAAGACCCCGGGAACCGCCGTGCTGGCAGTGACGGCGTCGGCGATGGTTCCCTGCTGCAGGACGACCTGCTGTCCCGTCTCAACGTCTGCGGCGACGATCGCCAGAGGAATCAGGGTGTCGGCGAACGTCTTGCGCGCGGTGAGGAGCGAGAACAGCTCCCGGAGGCGCGCGAGGTCCGGCGGATTGGCGTTCTCACCTCGCCAAGCCGCGCCGCGCACGTACTCGACAAGCCCCCGGCCGACGATCTTCTGGACCTCGCGCACGGTGTTGTCCGTGACCTGGAGCATGGCGTTGAGGTCGACGGTGGCGAGCAGCTGCGCCAAGAGAGGAAGGTTCGCGCCAATGGCGCGGGCGGCGCCGAAGGCCGCGCCCATGCTCGTTCCCGCGATGGCTGCGATCGGCACCCCCAGCTGCTCGAGTTCCATGAGCACGCCCAGGTGGGCCAACCCGCGCGCGCCACCGCCGCCCAACGCCAAACCGAGTCGCCGCTCCATCAGAGAAAAACCCCTTCCGCCCGAGGGTAGTCGGGCGGAAGGGGGAAAGACAATGGCACGTGGTCTAGTAGTCCATGCCTGCCGGCATGCGCGGCGCCGCGGACTCGTCCTTCTCTTTGATCTCCGCGACCAAGGCATCGGTCGTCAGGAGCATCCCCGCGATCGAGACGGCGTTTTGCAGCGCCGACCGAGTGACCTTGGCTGGATCGATGATCCCGGCCTCGTACATGTCGCGGTACTCCTCCTTGATGACGTCGAAGCCGACGCCCTTCTTCTGCTCGCGCACCTTGCCGACGACGATGCCGCCCTCCAGCCCCGCGTTGTGCGCCAGCTGGCGCAATGGGGCCTCGAGCGCGCGCGCCAGGATTCGCACGCCGACCTTCTCGTTCTCATCGAGATCGAGCTTGTCGAGCACCTTGGACGCGTTGAGCAGCGCTACGCCGCCGCCGGGCAAGACGCCTTCGGCAACCGCGGCCTTCGTGGCCTCGAGCGCGTCCTCCATGCGGTGCTTCTTCTCGGTGAGTTCGGTCTCGGTTGGGGCGCCGACCTTGATCACGGCCACGCCGCCGGCGAGCTTCGCCTTGCGCTCCTCCAGCTTCTCGCGGTCGTAGTCGGAGTCGGTCGTCTCGATCTGGGCCTCGATCTGCTCGATGCGACCGTGGATCGCGTCCGCCTTGCCCTTGCCGCCGATGATCGTCGTGTTCGAGCCGTCGACCTTGACGCGCTCGGCGGTTCCGAGCATGTCGAGCGTCGTGTCCTTGATCAGCATGCCGGCGTCTTCCGCGACGACGGTTCCGCCTGTCAGGACGGCGACGTCCTCGAGCATCGCCTTGCGGCGGTCGCCGAACCCCGGCGCCTTCACGGCGCAGCTCGTGAGCGTGCCCTTCAGCTTGTTCAGCACGAGCGTTGTCAGCGCCTCGCCGGTGACGTCCTTGGCGATGATCAGGAGCGGCCGGCCG
Source organism: Candidatus Bipolaricaulota bacterium (assembly GCA_041302525.1). Classification (GTDB taxonomy): domain Bacteria; phylum Bipolaricaulota; class Bipolaricaulia; order UBA7950; family UBA9294; genus CAIOGO01. The sequence continues at coordinate 9,664 of JBFYQX010000085.1, forward strand.
GTCTGCACGATGCGCTCGAGCATCGGGATCATGTCGTTGGCGTTCTTCAGTTCCTGATCCGTCACGAAGATGAAGGGCTTCTCGAGCAGGACCTCCATCTTCTTCGGGTCGGTGACGAAGTACGGCGAGATGTACTCGCGGTCGAACTGCATGCCCTCGACGACCTCGTAGTAGGTCTCGATGGTGTCGGAGTCCTCGACGGTGATGACCCCGTCCTCGCCGACCGCTTCCATGGCGTCGGCGATGATCTGGCCGATCTTCGCGTCCTTGGCGGAGTTGGCGCCGACCTGGGCCGTCTCCTCCTTGGACTTGAGCTTGCGGCTCATCTTCTTCAGTTCCTCGACGATTGCCGCCGAGCCCTTCTCCAGACCGCGCTTCAGTTCCATGGGGTTAGCCCCGGCAGCGAGGTTCTTGAACCCCTCCTCGATCAGCGCGTGGGCGAGCACCGTGGCCGTGGTCGTGCCGTCGCCGACGTTGTCGTTCGTCTTCGAGGCGACCTCCTTGACCAGCTGCGCGCCCATGTTCTCGAAGGGATCCTTGTACTCCTGCTCCTGCGCGATGCGCGCGCCGTCGTCGACGATGTCCGGGCTGCCGAACTTCTTGTCGAGGATGACGTTGCGGCCGCGCGGACCGAGCGTGATGCGGACCGCATCCGCCAGCTTGTCGATGCCAACCTTCATGCGCCGACGCGCTTCCTCACCGAAGATGACCTCTTTCGCCATCTGGATTCCCCCTTTTGACTAGTCCTTCACGATGGCGAGGACCTTCGACTCCTCGACGAGGATGTACTTGTCTTCGCCCTCTTCGATCTCGGTGCCCGAGAAGCTCTGAACGAGGATGATGTCGCCCACCTTGACTTCGAACTTCTCGTCCGTGCCGACCGCCACAACCTCGGCGCGGATCGTCTTCTCGTTCTTCACGGAGTCGGGAAGGACGATCCCTCCGGAGGTCTTCCTGGACTCCATCTCGAGCTTCTTGGCGAGAACCCTCTTGCCGAGAGGTTTGACCCTCTTGCCCAAAGGCTTCGTCGACATCTGTTTCCTCCTTTGCGGGCTGTTAGCACTGTCGACTGTAGTTTGCTAATCGATTGTAGCGGTCGCCGTGCAACCCGTCAAGCCACGGGATAGGTTGCGCGAAAGACGCTCCCGATGCAAAGTGCAGGAGTGCCGTCGGGAAGGTTCCACCTCGCGTCCGAGGCTGTGCTGCTCGCGCTTCTCGCCGCGGGGGGAGTATGGCTGGCGTGGCGCGGGCTCGTGCGCGCGCCGGCGTTGGGGGCATTTCTTGCCGGGTACGTGGTGGGCATGCTCTTCCTCAGTCCGGATCTCGACCTCGCGCGTACCCGGCCGGCCAGGCGCTGGGGGTGGCTTGCTGTCGTTTGGCGTCCCTACGCGGCGCTGTTTCGGCACCGCGGGCTGTCGCACCACGTCTTGTGGGGACCGCTGACGCGGATTGCCTACCTCGGGATCCTCGGAGGCGGGGCGCTGGCCGGCCTCGCGGCGTGGCTCGGGCTCCGCTTGGGCCTCGAGCGCTGGGTCGACGCGGCGTGGCCGGCCGTGGCGGGCGTGTACGTCCCCAACGCCCTCCACGCGCTGCTCGACGCGGTGGGTCGCCGTCGCTGTGCGCGCTGACGTCCCCGATGGGGGGTTGCGCGCGTTCTGGGTATCATGGGCCTACGAGAATCGGGGACGCGCGCGGGCAGACGAAGGGAGCAACCGATGGGTCTTTCGATCAGCGAGTTCAGGAAGGGAATGACGATCCTCTACGGCGGGGAGCTGTATGAGGTCGTCGACTACGAGCACAACAAGCGCGGCCGCGGAAGCGCGGTCGGGTCGGCGAAGCTGAAGCACCTGAGGACCGGCAAAGTGACGAGCGACACCTTCCGCGGGTTCGAAGACACGTCGGTGGCCTTTCTCGAGTCGCGCGAGCTGCAGTACCTGTTCCACGACGGGGACAACTTCATCTTCATGGACGTCGAGCGGTTCGACCAGTTCCCGATCCCCAAGACGGTGCTGGGTCCGCAGGGCGACTACCTGGTCGAGGGCGTGAACGTGATCGGCTACTACTACAACTCCGATCTGGTCAAGGTCGATCTGCCGAACTTCACCGAGCTCAAGGTCATCAAGACCGAGCCGGGCGTGCGCGGCGACACGGTGTCCAACGTGGACAAAGAAGCGACGCTCGATGGCGGCATCGTCGTGCGCGTGCCGTTGTTCGTGAAAGAGGGCGATGTGCTGAAGGTAGACACGCGGACCGGGACGTACGTCGAGCGCGTGTAGGGGGCGGCATGGCCGAGAAGCGGGTCGAGATCACCGACGCGAACGGGCGGGTCACGATCGCCGAAGAGGTGATTGCTGCCATCGCGCGGATCGCCGCGGAGCGCGTGACCGGGGTCGCCCGCTCTGCAGTCGGCGCGGGCGGCCTGAAGGGCATCTTCGGCGGCGAGGACGTCGCGCCGAGCGTGAAGATCGAGCTGGCCAGCGAGCAGGCGCGGATCGAGCTGCGCATCGCGGTGGAGTACGGCTATCCGGTCCACTCCGTCGCGCGCGGCGTTCAGGAGAACGTCGAGGTCGACATCGAGAAGCTCACGGGGGTGGCCGTGTCGTCGGTGGACGTCTACGTGAAGCGCGTCGTCCCGCCGCAGACGCACGACGGGGCGAGCGACTAGGGAGGGCCATGGCCGACCAAGACCGAGGCAGCGTCGGGATATCGCGCGACGTCGTGACCGCCATTGCCGGGATCGCCATCTCGGAGATCGACGGCATCGCCAACCTGCGGCCCGGGGACTCGGCGTTCCGCCGCGGCGAGGGCATGCGGCGCTACGTGGACACGAATGTCGAGGGCGACACGGTGTCGATCACCGCGCGGCTGACCATGGTGTACGGGTACCCGATCCTCAAGATCGCGCGACAGGCGCAGCAGCGAATCAAGACCGAGATCGAGCGCATGACGGGACTCAAGGTCAGCGCGGTGAACGTCGACGTCCAGAAGCTCGTCAAGCCCGCCGGCCCGTTGAGCGATCGGGCCGATGAGTGGGAAGACGAAGGCGAGGCCTAGGATGGCGCGAGAGCGTGGAGCCTGATGCAGCGATCGCGCGCCCGCGAGGTGGTGCTGTTCGCTCTGTTCCGTAGTGAGTTTCTGCCGCTCTCGCTCCCCGAGGTCCTCGAGGAAGAGGACCCCGGCGATCAGCGCGACTACATCGAGAGCGTGTTCGACGGGATCGTCGCGAAGCGCGATGACCTCGATCACATGATCGGCGCGCGGACGGTCGGCTGGCGCTTCGAGCGGCTGGCCCTGCTCGACCGCAACATCCTGCGGATCGGTGTCTACGAACTGCTCTACCGCGACGATGTCCCGGCCGAAGTGGCGATGGACGAAGCGGTCGAGCTGGCGAAGAGGTACGGGACTGAGCAGGCGGCGTCGTTCATCAACGGGATCCTCGATCGGATATGGAGGGACGAGCGTGAGCGCGCGACGGCTTGAAGGCAAGCCGCTGGCGGATCGAAGGCGTATAGCGCTCGCACAAGAAGCGGAGGCCGTGGCCGCGGTCGTGGGTCGCAGACCATGCTTGGCTGTCGTCCTCGCCACGGCGGACAGCGCCGCGCTCGCGTACGCCGCAGCGAAGGAGAAGACCGCAACGTCTCTAGGCGTTGATGTACGGGTTGTCCGCATCGACGACGCGCGCACGGAGAGCCTGGTCGCCCGCGTCCGAGCCCTCGCGGCGGACGAAGGGGTCGACGGCATCCTGATCGAGACCCCCGTCGCGGCGGGGATCGATCTGCGCGCAGCCCAAGATGTGATCCCCGAGCGCAAGGACGTGGACGGCGCGAGCGCCGTCTCCCTCGGCCGGCTCTTCTGCGGCCTGCCTGGATTCGCTCCGGCGACCGCCGCGGCGGTGATGGCCCTTCTCGACGCGCACGAGGTTCCTCTCGCGGGAGCGCGCGCCGTTGTCGTTGGCCGCAGCCTCGTCGTCGGGCGCCCGCTGGCTCAGCTTCTCCTCGCGCGCGACGCAACCGTCACCGTCTGCCACTCGCGAACGCGCGACCTGGCGAGCGTGACGCGCGAAGCCGACATCGTCTGCGCTGCCGTCGGCCGGCCGCGCTTCGTCGGCGCCGCCATGATCCACCCGGGCGCGGTCGTCGTCGACATCGGGACGAATGTCGTGGACGGCCGGCTCGTGGGCGACGTTGACTACGACGCGGTCGCAGCGATCGCCGGCGCGGTCAGCCCCGTGCCGGGCGGCGTCGGGTCGTTGACGAGCGTTCTCGTCCTCGAGCACACCGTGCACGCCGCGCGCCGCCGCGGCGAGGCGCGGTCCCCATGACCGCCGGGTACGCCGACCTCCACCTCCACACCACTGCGTCTGACGGGATCCAGACGCTCGCTGAGATGACCGTTCGGGCGCGCGCGGCCGGCCTCTCGTGCATTGCGATCACCGACCACGACACGATCTCGCCCGAGTTGGGGGGGCGCGTGCAGACGATGCGCGGCGTCGAGGTGATCACGGGCGTCGAACTTAAGGCCGACTTCGACGGCGTAACCGGCGAACTCCTCGGCTACTTCGTCAACCCCTCCGCGACCCGGCTGCGCGATCTGCTCGACTGGATGGACGAGGCGCGGCGCCGGCGGATGGAGCGAATGCTCGAGAAGTGCCGCGAGGCAGGGCTGGACGTCGACATGGAGCACGTGCGGCGCCAGGCGGCGGGCAACCTCGGCCGGCCGCACCTCGCGCGCGCCCTCGTCGAGCGCGGCGCGGTGCGCGCGTCCGACGAGGCGTTCGAGCAGCTGATCGGGCGGGGCAAGCCGTGCTTCGTCTCGCTCGAGAAGGCCTCGCTCCGCGAGGCCGTCGACGCCCTGCACGACGCCGGTGCAGCCGTGTCGGTCGCCCACCCCTGCCTGATGCGCGTCGCCGACTGGGACGCCTTTCTCGACACCCTCGTCGCGGTCGGGGTCGATGCGCTCGAAACCGTGTACGCCTATCGGACCTCACCCGGCCGCGATCTCTCGATCACGCCCGAACTCCTCGCGGCGAAGGCGGCGGGACGCAACTTCCTCGTGACCGGCGGCTCAGACGACCACGGCTTCGACTCGACGAAGACGATGCTCGGCCAGATCAGGCTCCCCTACGAACACGTCGTTGCGCTCAAGAGGGTCGCGGGCCTGTGAGATGATCGTAGCGTCGGAGCTTGCCTCCGACGTTACGACTCCTGCCTCCGAGGTTCGCGCCAACGTCGCACCAGGGTGCGACGCTACGAGGGAATGCGTACCACGTCGGTGGCAACCTGGCCGTCGACCAGCGTCACGAGCCGGTTCACCCGGTCGAGCAGGCGCGCGTCGTGCGTCGCGAACAGGAAGGTTGCGCCCTTGTCGCGGTTCAAGCGCCGCATCAGGTCGATCAGGTCGAGGCTCGTCGCGGTGTCGAGGTTGGCCGTCGGCTCGTCGGCGAGGACGATCGCCGGCTCCGAGACGACGGCGCGAGCGACGGCCACGCGTTGCTGCTCGCCGCCCGAGATGCGCTGCGGGAACTGGTCGGCGTAGCGATCGATGCCCAGCTCGCCGAGGATGCGCCGCGCTCGCTCCAACCGCTCCGCTCGGGCCACGCCCTGAAGCTCAAGCACGAACGCCGTGTTCTCGAGCACGGTGAGCACGGGAATCAGGTTGTACGCCTGGAAGACAAAGCCGATGCTCGTCATCCGCAGGCGGGCGAGCGCGTCTCGCGACAGGCCCGACAGCGGCCGCCCCTCGAGCAGGATGTCGCCCGACGTCGGTCGATCGAGGCCGCCGAGCAGATGAAGAAGCGTCGACTTGCCCGAGCCCGACGGGCCGGCGATGGCCGTGAACTCCTTCTCGTGCAGTTCGAGGTCGACGCCGCGCAGGGCGGGCGTCGCAACCCCTCCGGCCTCGTACGTCTTCGTCAGAGCGAGTGTCTGGATCAGAGGGCTATTCGACATAGCGCATCGCCTCCACGGGTTCGAGATGTGACGCCCTGCGGGCCGGGATCCACGCCGCGAGCAGCGCGACGACCGCCATCGCCGCCGCGGCGAGCGCGACCTGCGGCGCGGCGACGCGCACGTGGAGGGCGGGGCTCATCCCCATCGCTTTCGCGAACAACTGGAAGTCCCCGCCGAGCGGAATCCCGCCGAACGCCTCGATGACGAGGATCAGCACGACGCCGGCCATCGCGCCGCCGGCTGCGCCGGCGACGGCGAGGACGCCGGCCTCGGTGAGGATCATCCGCACGACGCGCCGCCGCGACGCGCCGAGCGACAGGATCAAGCCCAGTTCCTTCGTGCGCTCCATCACCGAGAGGTACACGGTGTTCAGCACGACGAGCGCGCCGAGCGCGAAGAACACGGCGGCGACGACGAGCATCGCCGGGCTCACGAGCCGCATGTAGATCTCGACCTGCGGCACGAGGGCGCGCCAATCGCGGACGTCGACGCCGGCGGGCAGCGCCGTCCGCAGCGCGGCGGCGACGCCGTCGATCCGATCGGTGTGCCAGGTTCCGGTGACGCCGGCGACGCGCAGAACGATGGCCGTCGCTGCCGACGGACTGCGGGCGAGCGAGCGGGCGACGGCGAGCGGCGCCTGCACCAGCGAGCGGCCGAGCTCGGCGACGGGCACATCGACGATCCCGATCACGGGCACGCGGACGGCGCCGACGCCGGTCTCGGGGTGCGCGCCGAGAAGCGTGAACTCGTCGCCGACCGCGAGCTGAAGGAGGGCCGCCAGCTCCTTGCCGATCACGACGCCCGGGCTCGCGCTCTCGAGGTAGACGCCGTCGACGATTCGGTCCCGCATCGCGCTGATCGGGTCGATCTCTTCCGGGACGACGCCCTGGACGATGACGGGGCGAGAGCGCTCGCCCGCGCTCGCGAGCGCCGGGAGGTCGAGGCGGACGGTGAACCACTCGACGGCCTCGGTTTGCGCGACGACGGCGAGCGCGGGCGCCGGATCTCGCAAGAGGGGCATGGCCGACCCAGAGGCTCGCGTCTCGACGGCGCGGATCTGCAGGTGGCCGGTGTCAACCCGCGTGATGGTGTCGAAGAGGTCGTTCATCATCGCCGACGTGAAGCCGAACATCACGACGAGGACGTACACGGGGCACAGGATGGCGAGCAGCGTCAACAGGCTGCGGCGGCGATTGCGGACCAGGTGGCGAATGGCGGCCCTCATCGCCCCGACTCCAGCCGTTCGATCGTGAAGAACGACGCGTCGAGGTCGACGTCGAACTCGGGATTGACGATCTCCTGAACGGTGCGGTCGCCCGACGCGTCGTCGACGACGATGCGCGTCGGCAGCCGTCGGCCGCCCTGCTCGACGACGTCGGAGAACGTCGCCGTCCGAACCACGCCGCCGCGCTGGTCGTAGGTGACGAGCTGCGCGATCGTGTAGTCCTCGGTGACGGTCAGTTCGAGCTTCCCGTAGACGACGGGCGCGTCGGGGTGAGGGACGAGCGTCAGCCGCGTGCCGCCTTCGACGGCGTCGGCCGTCACATCGAAGTCGTCCGACAGCGTGTCGAGCGCCAGGTCGGCGAGCGACGGCCCGGCGCCGAACAGCGCGTCGCCGAGAAGCATCGACGGCAATTGGATGGCCGCACCGGCCGCGGGCGCGTAGTACCAAAGCTCGTCTCCGATCTGGAGGTAGCCGGAGCCGGCGTCGTCGGCCGGCTCGAGCACGCGGAGGAGGGCGTACTCGTCGCCGAGCGTCCACACCTCGAGCGCGTGTCGCTTGGTCGCGCCGGCGAACGTGATCTCGAGCCGGACGACGGCGTGGAAGCTCTCGCCCTGCCACGTGGTGCGAACGCGATTGAGGATGTCGCTCGCGCCGAGAGCGGCGGGCGGCGCGTCGGTCGCCGCCGCGATG